>JAHELE010000005.1 GCA_024644345.1 Actinomycetes bacterium
AGCCTTGGACTGCATGACGCTCACACTCGCTGTGGCGTATGTGGACTCGCCCACAGACGGTGCGTCTGGATCTCGGGTGTACTCCACCGACCAGCCGACAAAGGACTCGCCTCTCTCTGCCGCCACCGGGGAGCGCAGCCACCCGTCCTGGCTCTCCGGCAACCCTTCGAGCAGCCGCTCGACCTCGGCGGGAACCGTCGGCCAGGCACGCTCTGCGACCGTCGTCTCATCGCCGCCGGCAGGCTCGGACCTCGGAGACTCACTGGCGCCACACGCTGGAGCCACCAATAGGGCGACAACAACGGCAGAAACTAACCACTTCACACTGTCAGCGTGCCGCGCCTTGCCTGTGAGGGGTCAGAGGCGGAAGTCACCCCAGTTCAGAGCGTTCTTCTTGCTCGGCTGCACCCGGGGTGGCTCCCCCGGCATCTTCGGGAAGTTCGGCGGGTAGTTGGTTTCACCTTGCCCATTGGCCTCATCGCGAGCCACCCACTCCAAGGCCCGGTCCAGACCAGCCGCCGCCTCGTGCATCGAAGACTGCAAGTCGCCCACCTCGGCGAGACGCTCCGGCACTGTGTGAATGGTGAAGTCCATCGTGCTGACCGACGCGAGCTCATCCCACGTGACGGGCGTCGACACCGGCGCGCCGGCCCTGGCACGCACCGTGTAGGCGGCGGCAATCGTCTTGTCGGGCAGCATCTGGTTGAAGTCGATGAAGAGCCGTTCGCCTCGCTCCTCCTTCCACCACGCCGAGGTCACCCGGTCCGGAGCCCGTCTCTCCAACTCTCGCGCGATCGCCAGCACCGAGCGACGCACCTGCGGAAAGGTCCACCCGGGAGTCAGGGGTACGTCCACGTGAATCCCACGACCGCCGGACGTCTTGGGGAATCCGGTGACTCCCAGCTCGTCGAGCATCGGCCGCAGCAGTTCCAACGCCACCCACACGGCATCGGAGAAGTCGGTTCCCGGCTGTGGGTCGAGGTCGATCCGCATCAGGTCGGGGTGCGCGAGGTCGGACGCCATGGCGGGCCACGGGTGCAGGGTGATCGTGCCGTACTGGGCCGCCCACACCAGATCGGCCGGATGCTCAGGCCTCAGCACCTCGGCCTTGCGACCACCGGGAAAGGCAACGGTGACCCGACCTAACCACTCGGGTGCCCGCGGGGGTAGCCGCTTCTGGTAGACCTCCTCGCCTTCGATCCCGTCGGGGTAGCGCTGGAGGTACGTGGGCCGACCGGCGACCGACGTCAGCGCGATCTCCGCGACCGACGCGTAGTAGTTGACCAGGTCGATTTTGCGACCGCGCCCGCCAAGATCAGGGAAGTAGGGCTTGTCCGGGTTGGAGATCGACACGGTTCGATCACCTGCAGCGACATCAATGCGTTCGGTGACCACGGGATTGACCGTACTTCGTCACCGGGCGGTAAGACGCCAGAACTGGCCGGCCACGCTTGGGCGACCTAACGTGGGGGCATGACCCAACGCCTTGAGAAGACCGACGCCGAGTGGCGCGCCCAGCTGTCCCCGCAGGAGTACGCGGTGCTGCGTCAGGCTGGCACCGAGCCCGCCTTCACCGGCGAGTACACCGACACCACGACCACCGGCGTCTACCGGTGCCGGGCCTGCAACCACGAGCTCTTCCGCTCAGACACCAAGTTCGCCAGCCACTGCGGGTGGCCATCCTTCTACGCCCCGACCGAGGGCGATGCCGTCGAGCTGATTGAGGACCGGACCCTCGGCATGGTGCGCACCGAGGCGCGCTGCGCGAACTGCGGCTCGCACCTCGGGCACGTCTTTGAGGGCGAAGGGTACGACGTACCCACCGACCAGCGGTGGTGCATCAACTCGATCAGCCTCACCCTCGAACCGACCGAGTAGCTGCAGCCCTCAGGCCTGCTCCACGACCGGTTCGCCGGTCGGTGCCATCTCGCGCAGCTCGGCGATCAGCGCCTCGATGTCTTCGTGCTTGTGGTTCATGGTGCGGTGGGCCACGTTCGTCGCGTGCGGCAACACCGAGTCGACGTCATCGGGGAGCCTGGCGGCGATCACCATCACGGCACCTTCCCCTGCGTCGAGAGCTGTTCCGAGTTCGGCAATGTCCTTGCGCGAGACTCCGTGCCACAGATGTGCAGCAGCCCTCGCTGCTCCGCCACCGGCGGCCGCGGTGACCAGGATGATGGGCGGGTAGAGCAGGCCCAGCAGCCCACCGACGACGGTGCCGGCGATCCCGCCCTTGTCGGCGTCCGGCTCAAGGTGGTTGACCACTTTGGCCTTGCCGGTGGACGTGCGCTCCACCAAGGCCAGGGCGTAGATCCGCTCGCTCCACAGCTCTTCACGGTTCTTCGCGATGTGCTCGTAGTCGAGCTCAGCACGATGACGGTTGTCGTACGTCCCGACGACAATGACTGGATGAGCCATGACAGCCTCCTACCGCAGATGCTTTCACCTGCAGGTTAGTGCCGATCAGGGCAGTGACGCCACGATCTCGGCCACGCCACGGCGACGCCCGGTGTAGAACGGGATCTCCTCGCGCACGTGCAGCCGGGCCTTGGACGCCCGCAGGTGCCGCATGAGGTCGACAATTCGGTACAGCTCGTCCGCCTCGAAAGCCAGCAGCCACTCGTAGTCGCCGAGCGCAAACGATGCCACCGTGTTGGCCCGGACATCTGCGTATCCACGGGCCATCTGCCCGTGTTCGGCCAGCATCGCGCGACGCTCCTCATCGGGCAGCACATACCACTCGTACGAGCGGACGAAGGGGTAGACGCACACGTACCGTTTCGGGTCCTCGTCAGCCAGGAACGCTGGAACGTGGCTCTTGTTGAACTCAGCCGGGCGGTGCAGCGCCATCTGCGACCAGACGGGCTCGGACGTCGCACCCAGCGCCGTCTGTCGGAACGCCGAGTACGCGTCCTGCAGGTCGTCGCTGTGCTCGGCGTGCCACCAGATCATGTAGTCCGCATCGGCCCGCAGACCTTGCAGGTCGTAGACGCCGCGGACCACGACACCCTTGTCGGCCAGCTGGTCGAAGAGCGTGTCCACCTCGGCCGCGACGCCAGCACGGTCATCGGGCTGCTGTGAGGAGGTGCGGAACACCGACCACGCGGTGTAGCGGATCACATCGTTGAGGTCGCGGGCCTGTTTGCCGGTGATGGTGCGGCCGGCGGGACCGGGGCTCGGGTCTGCAGCTGTTTCGGAAGAGGGGTTCGGTTCGTCGCTCACTCCCCCATTGTCACCCGTCGGCATCCTCGGTGACCACTCGGTCTGCCGCAGTCCAGCCCGAGGCAATGCATGCCGGGATCCCCACCCCGTCCCAGGCTGCTCCTGCTACTGCAATTCCGGGAGGCAGCGAGCGGCGCGCCAGCGCCACCCGCTCGCGATGACCCACCCGGTACTGGGGCAACGACCGCTCCCACCTCGTCACGGCGGTTGCGCGTGGGTCCCCCCGAAGACCGAGCACCTGCGACACCTCGTCGAGGACGACGCGGATGAGGTCCGCGTCATCGAGCTCGAGACCACGCTCGTCGCCGTGTCGCCCTACCGAGAACCGCAGCACCTCGCGTCCCGGAGCGGCGTCGGCCACCCACCCCCACTTGCGACTGACAAAGGTCGCAGCTTTCGTGACGCGGCCGGTGATCGGCGGAACCAGGAAGCCGGTGCCCAGCAGGTCGGCAGTGACCGATTCGGTGTCGAACACCGCAGTGACGAGGGCAACGGTGGCGTAGTCGAGACCGGCGGCCGCACTCGACGCCGCAGGCGCGACGGTGGCGAGCAGTCGCGCGGCTGCGAAACCGGGCACTGCGACGACCACCCGTTCGGCCACGATCGTCTCGGCCCCACCGAGTCCAATCGCCCACTTGCCGTCAGCGCCCTCCAGCCGTGTCACCGTCGTGCCGGTCACCACCTGGACTCCGCCGGATCGGGTCAACGACTGGGGAAGTGAACCGAGTCCCCCCACGACTGACGCGAAAACCGGGCCGTCGGCAGACCGAGAACGCATCGCAGCCACCGCGCCGACCACCGAACCGCAGCGCGCCACCTCCGCAAGCAGCCCGGGGATGGCGGCCTCGACCGAGATCTCGTCAGCGCGCCCGGCGTAGACGCCGCCGAGCAACGGTTCGACGAGCAGGTCGACGACGCGATCGCCCAGCTGACCGCCCACCAGGTCGGCAACCGACATGTCGGTGAGACCCCCTGGTGGCAGCTGCGGCTCGTGGACGACGCGCTCGACTGCGCTGTCGCCAAGAACCGCAAGCAGGTCAAAATCGCTGACGTCGCAGGGAATGCCGAGCAGCTGGCTCTTCGGCAACGGGTACAGCTGGTCGAGCCACAGCCCGGCTCCTGAGGTGGCGGGGTGCACCAGATCGTCATGACGTCCGGCCGCGGCGATGAGCTCCAGACCCTCAGGACGTCGGGCCAGCAACGACTCGGCACCGGCGTCGAGCGTCACCCCGTCGACGACGTGACTAGCCAGCTTGCCCCCAACGGTCTGTGTGCGCTCCAGGACAGTGACCTGGTCACCGCGGATCGCACATCGTTGGGCCGCCGCCAGACCCGCAATCCCGCCACCGATGACGACCGTTCGCACTGCTGACACGGCCGCCAGCCTGTCAGACACACGTCACGAACGGGTGACAGGGCAGCGGTAGGGGAACCACGCCTACCGGAGCCGCGTCCTACGCCCCGACACAGCGCATCACACGGGCCGTGTCGGAAGCGATCAAGCCCGGGAGGGGCCATGAGGGGTTCGCGCACCGCTGCACTGTCGATCGTCACGCTCACCGGAACCGCGATGTTGCTCGCGGGATGCTCAGGAGGAGGTGATGAGTCCATGTCGGCAGTCAGCGACAGTGCCGTTGGCGGAACGAGGGACCTCTCAGGGTCGGTCCCGGAAGCGGCCGGGGACACGGCGCTTGTCGGAACCGGCGGCGTGGTCAAGGACGGTAGCTCGAAGCCCACAGGTGACGGCCTGTTGGCTGATATCCCTGGGGAACGCGACGTCATCGCCACCGCCGAGATGACCCTCAGGTCGCAGGACGTCGGGGCCACCGTCGATGCCATTGAGCTCATCGCCACTTCCGCAGGCGGGTTCGTGTCCGGACGCGACGTCAACAGCAACCCGGACGACCCCAAGGGCACCCGCGCCGTCATCGTCGTCCGCGTCCCGACCACCAAGCTCGACTCGGTGATCAGCCGCGCACAGGATGAAGGTGACGTCGTCCGTATCACCGCCGACGAGCAAGACGTCACCCAGACGGTTGTCGACGTCGACAGCCGGGTCGCGAGCGCCCGGGCCAGCGTCGAACGGATCCGCTCCCTGCTGAGCGAGGCCACCACGATCGGCGAGGTCGTGCGCATCGAGAGTGAGCTGTCGCGCCGCGAGGCCGACCTCGAGTCGCTGCTTGCTCAGCAACGATCCCTCGCCGATCAGACCTCGTTGGCCACCCTGTCGGTGACGGTGCTCGCACCCAACGCCGTCGAGCCTCCTCCGGAGGAGACGACCGGGTTCCTTCCCGGCCTGCAGCGTGGCTGGGATGCGCTCGTGGGCGTGGTCGTGGTGGCACTCACCACTATCGGCGTCCTGCTTCCCTTCCTCGTCGTCCTCGCGCTCATCCTCGGCCCGATCGCGGCCGCCTGGCGCCGGCGTCAACAGAGGACGCACCCCGCTAACGGCTCAGCAGCCGACGACGCACCGCGTGAGCGCGAGCCCGAGCCGGTGGGCTAGACGTCGACGTGTGATGTGCGACGTCAGAACATCCCGTTGGTGTTGGCCGAGGTGGGCGGCACGACCTGGAGGACATCCCAGTGCTCGAGGACTTTGCCGTCGGCGTCGACCCGGAAGATGTCGATCCCCGCGTAGTCGTGGTCTCCGGGCCAGGTCTGGTGGCAGTGCAGCACCACGAGGTCACCCTCGGCGACGACGCGGACAAAGTTCACCCGCTTTCCCGGGTACTCGGCGGCCATATGTTCGAAGTACGCGATGAAGGCACGCTTGCCGTCGCCAACGGCCGGGTTGTGCTGGATGTACGTGGCTCCCGCGTAGCGCTCGATTGCTTCGGCGGGGCGACACTCGTTGAACATCAGGTCGTAGAACGCCTGGACGTTGCGCTTGTTGCGTTCAAGATGGTCGGACGCCGTCATGCTGACTCCTCTGCTATCGCCGGGTGCGTTCGTGCACCTGGCGAACGACGGCCGCGAGCACCTCGGGGTCACTCGTCGGCAGCACGCCATGTCCGAGGTTGAAGACGTGCCCTGGCAGATGCTTCGCCGACTCGAGGACTCCGTCGACCCTGGTTCGCACGGCGTCGGGCGACGCGAAGATCACCGCCGGGTCGAGATTGCCCTGCAGCGCCACGCCGTCACCAACACGCGTTGCTGCATCAGATAACGAGAGCCGGTAGTCGACACCCACGACGTCGGCGCCGGCATCACGCATGAGTGGCAGCAGCTCACCGGTGTTCACGCCGAAATGGATGCGCGGAACCCCGGTCTCACCGAGCGAGCTCAGGATCCGCTGCGAGTGCGGCATGACATAGCGCCGGTAGTCAGCCGGGGACAGCGCCCCCACCCACGAGTCGAAGAGCTGGATGGCGGAGGCACCGGCAGCAACCTGCACGTGAAGATACGCAGCAGAGATGTCGGCGAGCACAGACATCAAGGCATGCCACACATCCTCCTCGCTGTACATCAGTGCCTTGGTGTGCTCGTGGTTCTTCGACGGTCCCCCCTCGACCAGATAGGACGCCAACGTGAACGGTGCACCGGCAAACCCGATGAGCGGTGTGGCGCCGAGCTCAGAGGTGAGCAGGCCGATCGCCTCGGTGATGTAGGGGACATCGTCGGGTGTGAGCGTGCCGATGGCGTCCACCTGCTCGCGACGCCGCACCGGCTCGGCCATCACCGGCCCCACCCCGGGAACGATGTCGAGGTCGACCCCGATCGCCTTCAGCGGCAGCACGATGTCGCTGAAGAAGATGGCGGCATCGACGCCGTAGCGTCGAACCGGCTGCAGCGTGATCTCGGCGACCAGATCTGGCCTCGTACAGGCCTCGAGCATGGTCGTACCCTCGCGAACCTTCCGGTACTCGGGCAAGGATCGACCGGCCTGGCGCATGAACCAGACCGGTGTGTGCTCGACCGGCTGACGCCTGCAGGCACGCAGGAACGCCGAGTCGGCGAGCGATGGGTCAGACACGATCAGTCATCGTGTCACGGAAGCGGCGGCCCGGCTCACCCGGCCGCCAGCAGAACGATGCCGCAGAGCGCTCCCCCGACTCCGAAGAACTGCAGCCGCGTCAGTCGTTCCTTGAGCACGATCCGCGCCAGCAGCAGCGTGGCCACCGGGTACAGCGACCCGAGCACGGACGTGACGCTGAGCAGGCCGAGCGTCGACGACCAGGCGAAGGCCCCGTTGGCCGCGGCGTCCCCTGCCCCGACGCCGGCAAGCCCAGGCACGTCACGCCACCGCACACCCACGAGCCGCGTCAGAAGCACGACGGGGATCACCATCAGCAACACGCTGGTCGATCGCTGCACCACGAGGGTCATGCCGATGCTGAACTGGCCTCCCCCGTCGAGGCAGACGAAAGCACCGCCGAACCCCAGCGCGGCAACCAACGCGAGCGCAATCGATGTGGTGTGCGCCTCCCTGGCCGCGTCCTCACGCGGTGCGTCCGGCCCGCTGGCCAAGATCACGCCCACGAACCCGACGACGATGCCGACGTACTGCAGCGTTGACGGCTGCTCGCCCTGCACCAGGCCCCAGGCCACCGGAACCACGATGCCGGTTGCCGCGATCGGCGAGACCACCCCCATCGTCCCGATCGACAGGGCCCAGTAGAAACACACCAGACCCACTGGGCCGACGATTCCCGCGCCCACCCCCCACCAGAAGTAGCCGGACGGGTCGTCGAACGAGCCGAGCAGCCAGGCTGTGGGAATGATCAGCGCCAAAGCGATCGCCTGCGAGACCAGCACCACGACCGCGGCAGCCATCCGCTTGGTGTACAGCCCACCGAAGAAGTCGGCTGTCCCCCACAGCAGACTGGAGAGCAAGGCAAGGGCAGCGGCCATCACGGCAGGTTAGGTCCACGACCCGCGCGCGTCGCGGTCGGGAGGGGCACCTGGCTCGACGTACCCTGAGTCCGTGACCGTGCCGGATTCCCCACCGGAGACCTTCTCCCGAGCGCTTGAGTCGCTCCGGGCTGCCCGACTCCGCCCAGAAGTCAGCTGCGATGAGGCGCCCGCCCCTCAGCGGTTGGCCCCGTTCTCGGTCGCGCTGACCGCCGATGTCGTGGTCGATGACGACGAAATCGGCTCGGGCCGCTTCGTCGTGCTGCACAATCCCGACGGCCACGAGTCGTGGGAGGGCACGTTTCGGGTGGTCACCTTCGCGCGAGCCAGTCTCGATGTGGAGATGGCTGCTGACCCGCTGGTGACCGGAGTCGGCTGGTCGTGGCTGATGGAGTGCCTGGCGGCCCACCGGCTCGACATCGCTGCGGCCAGCGGCACCGTGACCAGGGTGGCCTCCGAGAGCTTCGGCTCGATGGCCGACCGCCCGGCCTCGGCCGAGATCGAGATCCGGGCCTCCTGGACCCCGACCGACGACGCACTGGGTGAGCACCTGCTGGCCTGGGGCGACCTGCTGTGCACCGCCGCCGGACTCCCCCCGCTTCCGGCAGGGGTCGTTCCCCTGGGCCGTCGCTGAGCGACCGCTCCATCTACTAGGCCATTTGGCCTACAGCCCCGTCCTGTGCCGTCCGATGAGGAATCAGGTGGGTAATCCGGGCTAGTCCGGTCCTGCCTGCTCGATCGGCACAGTTGGACGTCTCGGCGTCCGACCGGAGGGAGGGACGGGTGACCACACTCGTCGAACGTGGCGGGCATCCGCACGCGTTCCGCACAGCCCGTTTCACCGCGCTCGCGGTCGTCGCCAACCCAGGCGTCCGTGAGGCCGTTGTCCGTCGGCTGCACATTCTGGGAGCTGCTTCGGTCGCCGAGGCCGCCTCAGTGGCCGAGGCTCGTGCCCGCGCCATCGCCGATGGTCCCCGCGACCTCTGTGTCATCGACCTTGCCCTTCCCGACGGCTCCGGCCTTCAGCTCCTCGGCGAGCTGCGCCAAGCCGGTTGGGGTCGCTGTGTCGCTCTGTCCCCGGGGGACGACCCCTACTCGGTCCGCGCCGCGCTTGCCGCCGGCGTCAAAGGGTTCGTCGTCACCGGCGGAGCGCCGGACCCCGCACGGTCGGCGCCAGGTCCCCGGCCTCGCGGCACCGGAGGCCCAGAAGGGCTGTCGGCCCGAGAGATCGAGGTTCTGCAGCTCGTGGCCGGTGGACACTCGAACCGTGACATCGGTGGCGAGCTGAGCCTGTCGGCACTCACCGTGAAGAGCCACCTGGCTCGGATCGCACGCAAGCTCGGGACCGGTGACCGTGCCGAAATGGTCGCCGTGGCACTGCGTGCCGGGGTCATCAGCTAGTACCAGGCCCGCGTACGGTGGCGCCGTGAGCGACCCCCACGAGACCGACGAGGCTTCACCGACTCCGGTCACCATGCTTCTGGAACCACGTGACGGGTTGCCTCCTGTCATCACCACCACCCGCGCGCTCGTGGACGCCGCCGCTTCGCTCGCCGAGGGGTCGGGACCAGTCGCTGTCGACGCCGAGCGGGCCAGCGGCTACCGGTACGGGCACCGCGCGTACCTGGTGCAGATCCGCCGGGCTGGGTCAGGGTCGTTCCTGGTCGACCCCATCGCCTGCACCGACCATTCCCCGCTCGCCGAGGCCATCAACGATGCCGAGTGGGTCCTCCACGCAGCAAGCCAGGATCTTCCCTGCCTCTCCGACATCGGGCTCCGACCACGCACGCTCTTCGACACCGAGCTGGCCGGCCGTCTGCTCGGCCATCCCCGCGTGGGTCTGGCAGCCATGACCGAGTCCGTCCTCGGCATCGGTCTTGAAAAGGGACACGCAGCCGTCGACTGGTCTACGCGTCCACTTCCCGATGACTGGCTGCGCTACGCCGCGCTCGACGTCGAGGTGCTGGTCGACCTTCGCGATGCGCTCGCCGCCGAGCTGGACGAGTCAGGCAAGGCGGAGTGGGCCCAGCAGGAGTTCGCCGCCATCCTCGACGCTCCGCCGCCGGCGCCACGCGTCGACCCGTGGCGCCGTACCAGCGGCATGCACCGCGTCCGCAAGCCACGCCAGCTGGCCGTCATCCGCGAGTTGTGGATGGCACGCGACGCCCTCGCCCAGAGCCGCGACACCGCTCCCGGTCGCATCCTTCCCGACAGCGCCATCGTCTCCGCCGCCCTTGAGCAGCCGAAGACCCGCGAAGAGCTGATCGCCCTGCCAATCTTCGGCGGCCGGGCGAACCGGCGACAGGCAGACCGTTGGTTTGCCGCCATCGATCGAGCCCGCACATGTCCGGATAGCGAGTTGCCGTCACCGACGGTGGTCTCCGATGCTCCCCCGCCGGCACGTTCCTGGCCGGACAAGAACCCCGAGGCAGCGGCGAGGCTCGCGGTGCTGCGGCCGGCCGTCGCCGCCATCGCCGACGAACACACGCTTCCGACCGAGAACCTGCTGACGCCCGACACGGTCCGCCGGATCGCGTGGGATCCGCCGGACGACAGCTCCGAGACGGGCATCGCAGCTCGTCTCCAGTCACATGGCGCGCGGGCGTGGCAGGTCAGCCTGACCGCTCGCCCCATGGCCATGGCCCTTGACCGCGTCGGACGCGCCGCAGAGGTCAGGCCCTAGACCTCACCGGAAATCTCCTCAGGTGCCCGCATCCGCCAGGCGTCGGTGACCAGCTCCGTCAGCCGTTCCACGTCGACCTCGTCCAGACGTAGCATCACCAAGGGCCACGCGTCGTATCCCGGGGTGGTGAAGAAGACGTCGGGTTCCCCCAGCACGAGCGCCTGCTTCTCTGCCTCGTCGCCGACGTAGATCACAGCGATGTCGGTGCGGATCCGCCGCTTCTTGCCGGCCCGGCGTTCAGGGTAGGACCAGATGAAGCCCTTGTTGGCGACCCGGAAATCAAATCCATCGGAGTCGATCTCGGTCACCTGCGGAAGCTCGAGCGCAAGGCGCCGCACATCATCAGCGTCTGCCATGCCGGCCATCCTCCCCGGCAGGGCGTCCGCTTGTCATCCCATGCGGCGGCCGGACCGTCGCTACTCGCCGTAGTCGGATGAGCACTCAAGAGCCCTGCCCAGACGGCCCTCGGCGTCCTATGCTCCGAAGACCACCGGCCGACCGTTCAGGAGGCACCCATGAGACGCTCGCACTATGTGGCAATGGCCACGGCCACTGCCATCGTGGCGGCCCTCGGCACCACAGCGGCGACGACGACGCTCGCCAGTGCTGCGCCTTCTGGCTCGAGCAACAACCTTGGAGCAACCTTCGTCGGAGAGCGGGCACCGCTGAAGACATCCGCACCATCGACGACAACCCTCCGCACGCCCGGCATCGATGACGTGCTCGGCGGCGTCGAACTCAAGAGCCCCGAGGTCGAGGCGCGGCAGAACTCTCCTCAGGGTGGCTCGTCGGTACTGAACGGCAATGTTCGACCACCGTCTGCAGCATCGGTCCCGGTATCGCAGAATCAGAGCGGAGTAGTCAAGAGCTTCCAAGGCTTGAACCACTTCGACAGCCGGTACTCAGGCGGCGGGAATGCCTACTCCGGTGAACCGCCGGACCAAGGAATGTGTGTCGGAGGCGGCTACGTCTTCGAGATCGTGAACTCCGTCGTGCAGGTGTACACCACGTCCGGTACTCCCCTGATCGAGGGAGACAAGGCCTTCGCTGACAGCCCACCGGTCGGGCTGACGCTCAACGAGTTCTTCGACCTGGCGCCGTCGTTCGAGCGCCCCGCTGGTCCGTTCGGCCCGTACATGTTCGACACATCATGCCTGTACGACCCGTCAACGCAGCGCTGGTTCGCCACGGCGGCCAACTTGGATCAGGACCCGACGACTGGCGCCTTCACCGGCGAGAACCAGGTCTGGCTCGCCGTGAGCGCCGGCTCGAACCCGCTCGGCTCGTGGAAGATCTGGTCGATCGACACAGCCAACAACGGCCAGAACGGCACCCCCGACCACGGCTGCCTGGATGGCTTCTGCTTCGGCGACTACCCGCAGATCGGCATGGACGCCGAAGGCTTCTACATCGTCACCAATGAGTTCGAGTTCTTCGGCAACGGCTTCAACGGGACGCAGCTCTACGCCCTTTCCAAGGACGACCTCGTTGCCGGGCTGGACGATCCGACGATGCAGATGTTCGAGAACGTGCCCACCGCCACGTACAACGACGTCGCGTACACCATGCAGCCGGCGAATGCCCTGCCGGATGAGTGGGACTCGTCCGGCAACGGAACGATGTACTTCGGGATGTCAGGGTCCCCGTACAGCGACAGCTTGGTTCGCTCGGTCGCGCTGTACGGGCTTTCCAACACCAACTCCCTGGCGACCAACACGCCGAACCTGACATTGGAAGAGACCTCGGTGCCAACCCAGGCATACGCGACGCCGGGATTTGCGCAACAGCAGGCCGGCCCCATGCCGCTGCTGTCCTGCGTCAACGACAGGGCCTGCATCGGCGTCCACTACCCGAAGATCAAGAACCCGCTCGTCCTGGACGCCGGTAACTCCGGCAAGGTGTACGGCGCCTGGCTCCACGACGGCGACGTCTACCTGACAACCGGTACACCGCTCAGGGGAAGTGGGGCTGCTTGGTACAACACCAACAACGGCTCGTGGAAGGGCATCAAGCAGCGGACCGGCGTCGCGTGGTTCGTCGTCCGACCCGATGCGACCGGATCTGGGCTGGACGCCTCGCTCCAAGGCGACGGCTACCTCGCAGTGCAGGGCGCGAATCTGACGTACCCATCGATCGTTGTCGGCCCGACGGGTGCCGGGGCAATCGGGGCGACACTCACCGGGCCGAACAACTACCCGAGCGCCGCGGTGGCCCAGTTCGCCCCAGGACAAGCGCCGTCACGCGTGCAGATCACCGGTCAAGGTGTTGGACCCAACGATGGGTTCACCGCCACCGGTGAAGGCGGCTATGACCCGCGGTGGGGTGACTACCCCGCAGCGACGGTGACACCCGACGGGACGATGTGGTTCGCCAACGAGTACACCGCATCGAGGTGCACGGTCGCCGAGTTCGATGTCGACACCACCTGCGGCTACAACCGAACCTTCTACGCGAACTGGAGCACGCACATCACCGCAGTCACCCCGCTGCGGTGAGCTCCGGTCGGTTGGGGGTCAGCCCTGAAGGAGGAGGGTGTCGAGCCCGCGGACAAGACCGACCCGACCCGGCGCCGCTCGCACCGCAAGCAGCGTCCCGGCCACATAAGGAGCCGGTGTGCCGCCAGCGTCATGACGGATGACGAGGCGCTCATCGGCCTGGGCAAACACGACCTCGGTCGACACGACGAAGCTCGGTAGCCGAACCGAATGCACCTGCGTGGCGCCGATCGTTGCCCCCCGCGCCTCGGGATAGCCGCCGATCTCGGCGACGGAGATGGTCAGCGGGTGGCGCGACACCTCGCCGAGGCGCTCGGCCAGCTCTCTGGCAGTACCGCTAGGAGCATCCGGCTTGGACGCCGAGGCGTAGTCGATGATCTCGCGCTGCGGCAGGAAGGGAGCCACGAGAAGCGCCGCCGCCTGGGCCATTGCTGCGGTGAGTGAGAAGTTGCCTGCGGCTACGACACCCACACCAGCGGTCCGCGCGGCCGCATCGATCTCGTCGAAGTCGGACGCCGAGAGCCCGCTCGTACCGATGACCACGTGCACGCCGGCAGCTATTGCTGTCAGCGCATGGCCTTTGGCGGCTGCGGCAGATGTGTAGTCGACCAGGACATCGACGTCGTCGAGTGCCACTCCCACATCAGTTGAGACCACGACGCCTACGGCCGGTCCGCCCCACGCCTCGCCGAGGTCGCGACCGGCGGCCGAGCGAGAGACAGCGCTGCGGAGTACCAGGCCATCGGAGTCCAGAATCGACTGGGCAATCGCCCTGCCCGTCCATCCGGTGGCCCCAGCTACACAGACACCAGTCACTGGCCGTCTCCTTCAGCGTAGAAGCGTGGGCTACTCGCCCGTCGCGCCGTCGACGGCCTCGCGGATGAGATCGGCGTGGCCGTTGTGCCTGGCGTACTCCTCGATCATGTGGCAGACGATCCATCGCAGACTCGGCGGCGGACCATGTGAGCCGTTGTAGTCGGCGAGGCGACCCATCCCGCCATCGGCGAGTGCGGCCGCCACTCGCTCCCTGGCTCGTTCGACCGACGTCCGCCACATGACCCGAAGTTGCTCAGGAGTGTCATCGGCCGCCGAGTGCCAGTCCCAGTCGCGGTCCGCCTTCCAGTCCACGGTGTCCCACGGTGGCCACTGCTTCTCTCCGTGCAGAACCCAGCAGAACCACTGATCCTCGACCAGGGCCATGTGCTTGAGCATGCCGCCCAACGTCATCGTCGAAGCGGCGACCGACGTATTCAGTCCTGATGCGTCCAGACCGGAGCACTTCCACTCGAAGGTGGCTCGTTGGAAGTCCAGGAACCCGAGCAGGGTCGCGACCTCGTCTGCGGCGATGGGCGGCTCAGGCCGCCCCTGTTCATCGACGGTGTTCATGCGACGACACTAGTCATGCCCGATGACGCCGGGGAGATGCGAGAGTGATCCGATGATTCGACGGGTCGAACAGATCAGGCACGACCTCGCCGATCACGCAGATGCCGACCGCGCCGGGCAGCAGCAGGCCTACATGAAGTCGGCCATACCGTTTCGGGGGGTGCGACTTCCCGACGTACGGCGGCTGACCAGGTCAGCGCTACGGGACGATCCCGTGCTCTCGCAGGAGGACCTGGTGGCCACCGTCACCGCACTCTGGGACGACGCGTCCTATCGCGAGGAGCGCTATGCAGCGCTCGCCGTCCTTCACCTCCCGAAGCACCGTCGCTGGCGTGACCTCACGCTCCTGCCGCTCTACGAGCACTGGGTGGTGACCGGCCGCTGGTGGGACCTGGTCGACGACCTCTGCACCCACGCGCTCCGAGAGCTTCTGATCACCCACCCGGTCGAGGTGGCACCGCTGATTCGCCGGTGGGCTCACGACGACGACCTGTGGCGACGGCGAGCGGCCCTGGTCTGCCAGGTGGGCGCCAAGGATGCAGCAGACGCCGAGCTGCTCTCGGACGTGATCGCGTCAGCGCTCTCACCGCCGGACGAGCTGCGGCACGACTTCTTCGTCCGCAAAGGCATCGGGTGGGCGCTCCGGGACTACGCGCGGACCGATCCGGAGTGGGTGCGCGACTTCGTCCAGACACACCGCGAGCAGCTCAGCCCGCTGTCAATCCGCGAAGCAACCAAGCACCTCTGATCCGCCGGGGCTACTGGCGAGTAGCATCGAGGGACCGATCCATTCCTGGGAGGTTCTGTGGTCCGCTCTGCCCTTGGCAGCCCCCGCGAGGTCGTCTTCGTCGACGGCGTCCGTACCCCGTTCGGCAAGGCCGGCAGCCGGTACGCCAACACCCGAGCCGACGACCTGATCGTGAAGGTGATCCGTGAGCTGTTGCGGCGCAACCCGTCGCTGCCAGCAGACCGGATCGACGAGGTGGCCATCGCCGCCACCACCCAGATCGGCGACCAGGGCCTCACCATCGGACGCAGCGCCGGAATCTTGGCTGGCCTCCCTCAGTCGGTGCCCGGCTACTCGATCGACCGCATGTGCGCCGGCGCCATGACGGCGGTCACCTCACTCGGGGCCGGCATTGCCGCCGGAGCCATCGACGTCGGCCTGGCCGGCGGCGTCGAACACATGGGACGCCACCCGATGGGTGAGGGCATCGATCCCAACCCCCGCTTCGTCGCCGAGCGCCTGGTGAACCCCGACGCCCTGGTCATGGGCAAGACCGCCGAGAACCTGCACGACCGCTTTCCCCACCTCACCCGCGAGCGCGCCGACGCCTTTGCCGCGGCAAGTCAGCAGAAGGTGGCTGACGCGTACGCCGCCGATGCCATCCAGGCAGACCTCGTACCGGTCGCCGTGTGGGCCGATGAGGGTGGCTGGGACCTGTCCTCGGCCGACGAGCCACCGCGTCCGGGCACTACCACTGAGCAGCTGGCCGAGCTGCGGACGCCGTTCCGTCCCGGTGGTCACGTGACGGCGGGAAACGCCGCAGGGCTTAATGACGGCGCCACCGGCGCATTGGTCACCTCGGCCGCGGTTGCCGACGAGCTCGGCCTGAGCGCGAAGATGCGTCTGGTGGGGTACGCCTTCGCCGGCGTCGACCCAGCGCTGATGGGCGTCGGACCGATCCCGTCCACCGAACGTGCACTCAGCCGAGCTGGCCTGTCGATCGACGACATCGGCCTGATCGAGATCAACGAGGCGTTCGCCGTGCAGGTGCTCGCCTTCCTCGACCACTACGGCATCCCCGACGACGACCCCAAGGTGAACCCCTACGGCGGCGCGATCGCCTTCGGCCACCCGCTCGCGTCGTCCGGGATCCGACTGATGATCCAGCTCGCTCGCCAGTTCAGCGAGCGTCCAGACGTGCAGTACGGCATCACCACGATGTGCGTGGGCCTCGGCCAAGGCGGCACCGTGATCTGGGAGAACCCCGGCTACACCGGCGAAGGGAGTGCCGCGTGAGCGACTCCTTGCTGCCGGACTTCCCCGATGAGGTCGTCACCGAGACCAAGGTGCACTACGTCGCACTGCCAGGGGGCGTCGGCAAGGCGGCGCTGCTCACACTCGACAACGGCCGCGACCACAAGCGCCCGAACACCTTCGGTCCGGCTGGGCTGGCCTCATTGGAGACCGCGCTCGACAAGGTCGCCGCGCGCGACGACCTCGCGGCCGTCTGCCTGACCGGCAAGCCGTTCATCTTCAGCGTCGGCGCCGACCTGAGTGTCTTTCGGCAGCTGACCAGTCACGAGCAGGTGCTTGAGATCGGACGCCTTGGCCACCGGGTGTTCGGCAAGCTCGCCACGCTTCCGGTGCCGAGCTTCGCCTTCGTCAACGGCGCAGCCATGGGTGGCGGCCTCGAGGTGGCGTTGCACTGCTCCTTCCGCACCGTCTCGTCGGCAGCACCGGCGTTGGCACTGCCCGAGGTCTTCCTCGGTCTCATCCCAGGCTGGGGTGGCGCCACCCTGCTGCCACGCATTGCCGGCCCCGACAACGCCGTCACCGTCATCGTGCAGAACCCGCTGACGTACAACACGATGCTCAAGCCGAAGCAGGCCCTTGCGCTCGGTGTCGCGGACGTGCTGCTCGATGGCGCCGACTTCGTCGAGCAGTCACTGGCCTGGGCGGCCTCGGTCGTGAGCGGCGCCGTGTCGGTGGAACGCCCCGACGCCACGGACGATGAGTGGACCCGGGCGATGGCCCGCGCCGCTGGCATCGTGGCTGCCCGCACCAAAGACGTGCCGCCGGCGCCGCAGCGGGCCCTCGATCTGCTCGCCAGGGGGCGAGGGTCGGTTGCCGACGGTTTCGCCGCCGAGGACCAGGCGCTGGCCGACCTCACGCTCAGCCCTGAGCTGGCGGCCTCGCTGTACGCGTTCGACCTGGTGCAGAAGCGCGCCAAGCGACCAGTCGGCGTCCCTGAGGTCGAGCCGGCCACGGTGTCTTTCGTCGGACTGGTTGGCGCCGGGCTGATGGCTCGTCAGCTCGCCGTCCTGATCGCCGAGAAGATGGGGGTGCCGGTGCACCTGGTCGACATCGACGACGACGCCGTGTCGCGGGCGCGAGCGGCGCTCACCGACGATCTGCAGGGCCGCGTGGCCAAGGGACGACTGCGCCGGGATCTGGCCTCACGGCTGCAGGAACAGATCACCATCGGCACCGACCGTTCGGCGCTTGCCGAGGCCGACCTGGTCATTGAAGCGGTCGTCGAGGACCTCGCCGTCAAACGCCACGTCTTCGCCGACCTCGAAGAGGTCGTTCGGGACGACTGCGTGATCGCGACGAACACATCGTCACTCCCGGTCTCGTTGATGGCCAAGGGGCTGCGTCACCCAGAGCGCGTCGTCGGGCTGCACTTCTTCAACCCGGTGGCCGTCATGCAGCTGGTCGAGGTGGTCCGCGCGCAGCAGTCGGACGACCGGTCGATCGCTACCGCGTTCGCTGTCACCAAGCAGCTGAAGAAGTCGGCCGTCCTCGTCGTCGACTCCCCCGGGTTTGTGGTGAACAGGGTCCTCATCCGGTTGCTCTCGGAGGTCATGAGCGCCGTCGACGAAGGGGCCGACTTCGCCACGGTTGACCGCAGCCTCGACCCGTTGGGCATGCCGATGTCGCCCTTCGCCCTGCTCGAGCTCGTGGGAACGGGCGTCGCTGCCCATGTCGTTGGCGCCATGCACCAGGCATTCCCCGACCGGTTCGCCTCATCGACCACGCTCGACGCACTGGCGTCCGGCGGCTTCAGCACGGTGTACGACGCCGAGCGGGGAGCACCCGCGATCGATCCAGCGGTGGCAACGCTGGTGCCGGCCAGCGACGCCCCGCCCACCTCGGACGACGTGCGTGACCGCGTACTGCGCGCTCTCGCAGAAGAGATCGGGTTGATGCTCGACGAAGGTGTCGTCAGCTCAGCGGCCGACATCGACCTCTGCATGGTTCTCGGTGCCGGCTGGCCGTTCTGGCTCGGCGGCATCACGCCGTACCTCGACCGGTGCGGGGTGGCCGTCGCTGTCCGCGGACACACGTTCCATGACGGCATTCCCGACGCTAGCCGCTGACCCCGACCACCCGCTCAGCGGGCGACAGCTGCACCCGTCTCAGGCGCTCGGTGTCAGCCCCTTCGCGCCACGCGACCACGTCGCCACCGGCGAGGGGGACGATCAGCCACCCGTCCGGCCCGGCCATCGGTTGCGCGCCCAGGGCGGGCTCGAGCCCGCGGACCATGGCGAGGTCGTCCGGTGGCCCCACGGCCAGTCCGGTACCGCCTGCCTCGTTCTTGACTACCACCGCCACCCCGTCGACAGCGGGAAACAGACGGGGCGTGCTGACCTCGAACCACCCCAGCGGCGTCGACACGTCTGTTCGATCGCCCGTCGAGACGTCGACCATCGCGGTGGAACAGCCGGTCGTCAGACAGCCCGTGCTGACGAGGGCGTAGTGGTCGGTGACCTCCCGGACGCCGATCACCCGGCCGAGGCCACGCACCTTCTCCTGCAGCTGCGGATCCCACAGCGCGAGCCGTTGCCCGCGGAAGACTCCCCGCAGCACCACCAGTCCGTCGTCGGTCGCGCCCTTCACCTGCAGACCCGGCGGCACGCTGAACACCTTCGATCGCCACGACCCGTAGGCGCTGGCCAGAGCAGCTCCACCGGCCGTCGGGGGGTCGGAGTTGACGATCAGCCAGACCGAGGACGGGGAGGCCGGCGCCACGAGATCTGCCTCACCCACCGGTTCGGGGGGTTCACCTGCGAGATAGCTGACGACGGAGTCGGCGAACGCCGGGTCACCGGACGGGTACTGCACCACGGCGCCCGAACCCACGACAGTCGCCTGAACGCCGTCCACCCGGCCGCTCCCGCGACTGGTCGGGTCGTCGGTCACAGGTGTGCGTTCGCCGGTGTCGACGTCGAGCCAGGTCAACCCCGAGGCTCCGTCGGTGAGCAGCCGCAGGCCGGTGGGGGCTGGACCGGTCTGCCAGGGCCGGGCCTGCACCAGCCCCCACCCGGCCATGGCCATCAGCAGCACGGCCACCAGCGCGACCTGCACCGGGCGGGGGACCCGCGGCATCACCCGAGCAGGCCGACGGGGGCCGGCGTCCAACATGTCGAGTTCGGTCAGCGTCACCCCCACACAGTGAGGGGCACCCGGCCGCACGGCAACTGCTGGCCGCCCGTAGCCGCACCACCACGTGCGGTGACCGAACGTGCAGAAGGGTGGCATCGGCCGGAGAGCGGGCACCCTGCTCCGGCACGGTCTACGGTCAGCGGGTGGACACCCCGCACCCTGACCCGCTGCCTCCTGCGCCGACAGCGCTGAGAAGGACGGTTCTGGCGGTCTCGGTGCTCGATGGCGTCGACCTCTTCCCAGGGGACCAGCACGTGAGGCTGGTGGGTGACCATCCCGACATCGAACTCAGCTGGGACGAGATCAGCTGCGCGCTGGCGGGCAGTGATCCCGACTCCGATTCGGCGCGGAGCCGTCTCCGCACCTGGGTCCGGCTCCGGGTGGGCCTGGCGCGGCTCCCAGACCCCGTGGAGTACGCCCGACCGGTCGGGCTGCCACCTGGGCACCCTCTGCACCCCGGCGGCCAGTGGGTGCTGACGCGGGTTCCCGGCGAGGCGCTCGACCTGGGTCTCGGTGTGCTCGGCCTGCTCGACGACCCGGACGAGGTCGTCGTGGTGCCCCCATCGCTGCTGCGCGCCGCTGGTGTCGACACGTCCGACTGGTGGCCACGTCAGGCACGTGAGCTCGAGCGGACCGGTCGGTTGGCCGCCGAGCGTCTGCTCCGCGAGGGAACCGCACCTCTCCGTCCTTTCGGCGACCTCGACGTCCTCACGCTCCTCGGGTCGACCGCCTACCGACGTGCGCTGTGTGAGGCAGACCCGGTCGGCTGGCGGACGGCAGCGGTTCCGATGCGAACGCGTGGGTGGCTCGACCTCGGCCGCATCGACCCGGCATTTGCGGCTGCTGCCGCCCTGGCCACCGAACCCGACGAACGCGGGTTCGAGCGAGCAGTCTTCGTGACACCCGAAGAGGTCGTCATGGTCAGCTCACTCGGTCGGTCGGCGCGCCACGCCCTCGAGGACCCACCGGCGGGCATCGACCCGTGGCTACGGGGCCGTCAGACCTAGTCCGGTTGACCCGTCGTTCGTCAGCTCTGCGACTGGGGGCGCTCGTCGACGGACTCGGAGGCCTCCGGTAACGACATCGACGACAGCCCGCTCACGCGCTCGACGACCGCGCGCGCCACATGCTGAGCGGTCAGCCCCTCGGCCTCGAGCAGGTCGGCCCGTTTGCCGTGTTCGAGGAACTCTCGGGGTATCCCGACGATGTGCACCGGAGTGGAGATCTCGGCGTCCTGCATCTCCTCGGCGACAGCCGCCCCAACGCCGCCCACCCGCAGGTTGTCCTCGAGCGTCACGACGAGTCGAAAGGTGCGGGTCAGTGACACCAGGTCACGTGACACCGGCTTCACCCACCGGGGATCGACCACGGTGACACCAATTCCTTGGTCGTCCAACCGGGCGGCGACCTCCAGCGCGCACCGCACCATGGCACCCACTGCCACGATCAGAACATCGTTGGCACCCGAGCGGTGCAGCACGTCGGAGTCGCCAATCCGGTCCATGGTCTCGACGTCGGGGGGCAACGCTCCCTTCGGGTACCGCAACAGAGTGGGAGCGTCGTCCACGGCGATCGCCTCGGCGAAGAGCTCACGTAGCCGCTGACCGTCGCGCGGTGCCGCGATCTGCAGCCCAGGCACCGTCTGGAATATCGACAGGTCCCACATGCCGTTGTGCGACGCGCCGTCGTCTCCGGTGATGCCCGCCCGGTCGAGCACGAAGGTCACAGCGGCATGGTGCAGGGCCACGTCCAGCAGCACCTGGTCGTAGGCGCGGTTCATGAACGTGGCATAGACGGCGACCACCGGGTGCAGGCCCCCGAACGCCAGACCGGCGGCCGACGTGACAGCGTGCTGCTCGGCGATCCCGACATCGAAGACGCGATCGGGAAAGGCTTCGGCGAAGGGGCCCAGGCCCACCGGCTGCAGCATGGCCGCGGTGATCGCCACGATGTCTTCGCGCTCGTGCCCGGCAGCGGTCATTTCCTCGGCGAAGACTCCGGTCCAGGTGGGGCCGGCCGCCGCGACGGCGCGCCCGGTCTCGGGGTCGATCACGCCGACGCCGTGGAACCGATCCGCGTCATCGTTTTCTGCCGGCGCGTAGCCCAGTCCCTTGCGGGTCAGCGCATGCACGATGACCGGGCCGCGGAAGGCCTTGGCCCGACGCAGGGCGTGCTCGAGCTCTTCCACGTTGTGCCCGTCCACCGGACCGACGTACTTGAGCCCGAGGTCCTCGAAGAGTCCCTGCGGTGCCACCATGTCCTTCAGGCCCTTCTTCATGCCATGCAGGGTGTCGAACAGGGGTTGCCCCACAACGGGGGTGCGGTCGAGCAGCGATCGCCCCCAGCCCAGGAACCGCTCGTACCCGCGGGTGGTGCGCAGGGTGGCCAGATGGTGAGCGAGACCTCCGATGGTGGGCGCGTAGGAGCGCTCGTTGTCGTTGACGACGATCACGACCGGGCGGTCGGGCGCCCCAGCCAGGTTGTTGAGTGCTTCCCACGACATTCCACCGGTGAGCGCACCGTCGCCGACGACGGCGGCCACGGTACGGCTTCGTTCCCCCCGCAGCTGGAAGGCCTTGGCGATCCCGTCGGCATACGACAGCGCAGTCGACGCATGCGAGTTCTCGATGACGTCATGCTCGGACTCGGCGCGCGAGGGGTAGCCGGACAGCCCGTCCCGCTGCCGGAGCGACTCGAAGTCGTGGCGTCCGGTGAGCAGCTTGTGCACGTACGCCTGATGCCCGGTGTCCCACAGGAGGACGTCGCGCGGACTGTCGAACACCCGGTGCAGCGCAATAGTGAGCTCGACGACGCCCAGGTTGGGACCGAGGTGCCCGCCGGTGCGCGACACGTTCTCGACGAGGAAGGAACGGATCTCGACAGCCAGTTGCTCCAGCTCGTCGGTGTTCAGGGCCTGGACGTCAGCCGGCGTGGTGATCTGGGAGAGCAGCGACACCAGCCAGCCCCTCCCCGCTTGTCATCGTGGCGGTCGGCCCGGGTGGCCGACCAGGGTCCAGTGTAGGGCCGCACCCCGGGCGCGGCTCGCTCGTCGCGGCCGCCCTACATCTTGGCGACGAACGACTCTCCCCGCAGTGCTCGGGCGATGAGATCGACCTCACGGCGTCGGGCCAGGAGGGCCGCTCCCTCACGTTCGAGGGCCTGGAGCATCTCGGCCAGCACCTCAGGGGTGGCGTCCTCGCGCAGCTCCGCACGTGCGCGCGAGTAGGACGCCCTGGCTGATTCGAGCTGGGCCTCGACCAGCGCCTGCACTCGCCACGCCAGCAGGACCGGCTGCCTGGCATAGAGCGGTTCGGTGCGAAAGTCGCCAGGAGCGAGATCGAGCAGGTAGGCGACGGCTCGCGGTTCCCACCCCTCAGCACCGGGAGGTGGGACAGACTTGGGCCACCCAGGCGGTGGTCGGCGCTGCGTGCTCACGGCCCGAGCCTGGCACGTCCCGCCGACACCGTGACATCGACCGCGGCTCACCCGCCGTGGGCCGCCTGAGATACTCCTCACCATGGTCGCGTGGGCAGCAGGCATGAAGGTGCTGATCAAGTGGGGTCCGGTCGTCTTCGCGGCCGGCAAGAAGGCCCTGCCGTACCTGAAGGACAACCCCGCCGCCCAGCAGTTCGTGGCCTCGATGGCCGAGCAGACAGCTGCCCTACCGGCCAAGCTCAGCACCGAAGGACGGGTCAAGCGCAAGATCTCAGCCGTGCAGGTGTCTCTCGCCGAGGCCGCCACGGTCGGGGTCGACCCACTGGCCTACGCCCGCTGGCGCGAGGAGCTCGACGAGATGTCGAGGACGGTGGTGCTGGCCCGGGCCGCCAGCCGGCCGCAACGACGTCTGCTCCTCAAACGCTGCGAGCGGCGTCTGGATGCGCTGGTGGCCGAGATCCTGCCGCAGCTCACGCGGCGGCGTCCCGCGCCCCCGCCCCAGCTCCCCGGCTAGAGCTCCTGCCCGGCCCCCGAACCCGCCGAGTGTCGCGAAACCGTTCATGGGAGCGAGCTGCGGTCCACACTTTCGTGCCACTCGCGGATGCGGTGGGGCCTAGGTCAGGTCAGGTCAGGTCAGGTCAGGTCAGCAGGCTGCGCAGGACGTACTGCAGGATGCCGCCGTTGCGGTAGTAGTCCGCCTCTCCCGGGGTGTCGATCCGGAGTCGGGCGGCGAACGAGACCACCGACCCGTCTGCTGCCGCTGCCGACACCGCAACGGTGTCCGGAGTGACGCCGTCGTTGAGGGTGGTGACGCCGTTGATGTCGAAAGTCTCATCCCCGGCCAACCCGAGGCTCGCCGCGCTCTGACCGTCAGCGAACTGCAGCGGCAGGACGCCCATCCCAATCAGGTTGCTGCGGTGGATCCGCTCGTACGACTCGGCGATCACCGCGCGAACACCGAGCAGCGCGGTGCCCTTGGCTGCCCAGTCACGCGAGGAGCCCGACCCGTACTCTTTGCCGGCCAGAACCACCAGGGGCACGCCTGACGCACGATAGGCATCGGCCGCGTCGTAGATCGGCACGACCGGCCGTTGGCCGGAGTCGTCGGGACCGGCCAGGAGATTGACGGTGAACCCCCCTTCGGCTCCGCGCGCCAGCGCATTGCGCAGCCGGATGTTGGCGAAGGTCCCCCTGATCATCACCTCGTGGTTTCCGCGCCGGGAACCGTACGAGTTGAAGTCGCGCGGCGACACCCCCTGCTCGGCTAGGTAGCGACCCGCCGGACTGTCCACCTTGATCGCGCCTGCCGGCGAGATGTGGTCGGTCGTCACGGAGTCGCCGAGCAGCGCCAGGACGCGGGCGCCCCTGACATCGGTGACCGGTGATGGTTCGCGCTGCATGTCATCGAAGTACGGAGGTTTGCGTACATAGGTGGACGACGGATCCCACGCAAACGTGTCTCCGGACGGCGTCGGCAGGCCCCGCCAGTGCTCGTCGCCGGCAAACACGTCCGCGTATTCACGGGTGAACGTCTCGCTCGCGATCGCCGAGTCGATCACCTCCTGGATCTGGCCGGCTGAGGGCCACAGGTCGTGGAGGTAGACCGCCTGACCATCAGAGTCGGCGCCTAATGGCTCGGTGGTGATGTCGATATCCATGGTGCCCGCCAGGGCATACGCCACGACAAGCGGCGGCGACGCAAGGTAGTTCATCTTGACGTCGGGGTTGATCCGACCTTCGAAGTTGCGGTTGCCCGACAGCACCGAGGTGACAGCGAGGTCGTACTCGTTCACTGCCGCCGACACCTCGGGAATCAGCGGACCGGAGTTGCCGATGCACGTGGTACAGCCGTAGCCGACCAAGTTGAACCCGAGCTTGTCGAGGTAGGGCGTGAGCCCGGCACGGTCGTAGTAGTCCATGACGACCTTCGACCCGGGTGCGAGCGTCGTCTTCACCCAGGATTTGCGCTGCAGCCCCCGTTCGACAGCCGCTTTCGCCACCAGGGCAGCGGCGATCATCACCGACGGGTTGGAGGTGTTGGTGCACGAGGTGATGGCGGCGATGGCGACCGCGCCATGGTCGATCTCGACGGTCGTTCCGTCGCTGAGGGTGACGCTGACTGGCCGACGAGGACGCCCCGGAGCGAGCGGCGTCGTGGCGGTGGGCTCCTGGCTGTTCGGTCCGACCGCCGGAACGTCGGACGCGGGGAACGACTCGGCCACCGACTCGTCGACGGCCGTCACGACAGACGGGTGCTCGTCGTGCGCGACGTAGTCGGTCACGGCAGCCCGGAAAGCCGGCTTGGCGTCGACCAGGGAGATGCGGTCCTGCGGGCGTTTGGGGCCTGCGATCGACGGCACCACCGAACCGAGGTCGAGCTCGAGGTACTCGGAGTACGTCGCCTCCGCCGACTCCTCGTCGTGCCAGAGCCCCTGGGCCTTGGCGTACGCCTCGACCAGCGCCACCTGCTGCTCCGACCGGCCAGTGAACCGCAAGTAGCGGATCGTCTCGGCGTCCACGGGGAACACCGCGATCGTCGATCCGTACTCCGGGCTCATGTTGCCGATCGTTGCCCGGTTGGCCAACGGAACCTCGGCAACGCCCGGCCCGTAGAACTCGACGAACGTGCCAACGACGCCGTGCCGACGCAGCTGCTCGGTGATGGTGAGGACCAGATCGGTGGCCGTGACGCCATCGGCCGGTTTGCCATGGAGCTTGAACCCGACGACCCGAGGAATCAGCATCGAGACGGGCTGGCCCAGCATCGACGCCTCGGCCTCGATCCCGCCGACCCCCCAGCCGACGACGCCGAGTCCGTTGACCATGGTGGTGTGCGAGTCGGTGCCCACCACCGTGTCGGGGTAGGCGCTCCCGTCGCGCACCATGACCACGCGCGCCAGATGCTCGATGTTGACCTGGTGGACGATGCCCGTACCCGGGGGAACGACCTTGAACTCGTCGAAGGCGCCCTGTCCCCAGCGCAGAAACTGGTAGCGCTCACGGTTCCGTTCGTACTCGAGCTCGACATTGCGGGCGAACGAGTCGGACCGGCCGAAGACGTCGGCAATCACCGAGTGGTCGATCACCAGCTCGGCGGGCGCGAGGGGGTTGATGAGTGCGGGGTCGCCGCCGAGTTCGCCGACCGCCTCGCGCATCGTCGCCAGGTCGACGACAGCGGGGACACCGGTGAAATCCTGCATGATGACCCGACCCGGGGTGAACTGGATCTCGGTTTCGGGCTCGGACGCCGGGTCCCATGCGGCGAGCGTGCGGATCTGGTCGACGGTGACGTTGGCCCCGTCCTCGGTGCGCAGCAGGTTCTCGAGAAGCACCTTGAGGCTGAAGGGCAGCAACGCTGCCCCCTCGACCGCTTCGAGGCGGTAGATCTCGTACGTCTGCTCACCCACCCGCAGCTCGCTGCGGGCTCCGAGGCTGTCGGGGTTGCGAAGAGATGACGGCACGGGGGGCTCCTCGTGGTGTGGGGGCGTCGACCTGATCCTGCCGGATGGGATTTATCTTGATGTCAAGATAACACGAGAAGGGCCACACTCTCGATGTGGTGCGTCATCGGAAACAGGTCGAACGCCCGAAGCGCCGACAACCGGTACCCGGCCTCCGCGAAGTAGGCCACATCGCGCCCGAGGGCTGCCGGGTCACAGGCGACGTAGACGACCGCACGGGGCCGCCAGGCCGCTACCGCCTCGACCACGGGGCGTTTGGCCCCCAGCCGTGGCGGGTCCAGCACCACCACATCGGGACGCAGGTCGGTCGCCTGTGCCAGGTACCGCTCGACTGCGACGGCGTGCACCTGGGCCAGCGGGAGGTCGGACAGGTTCTTCTGCGCGTCGGCGGCAGCCGTTCGATGCCCCTCGACCGCATCGACCCGCCCTCCTGTCCGGCTCCCCCACACGCCCGCGAAGAGCCCCACACCGGCGTACAGGTCGACCAGGTGCTCCCCCGGTTGCGGTGCCGCAAGCTCGAAGACCGCGTCCACCAGCGCGTCAGCCGCCATGGGGTGGACCTGCCAGAAACCACCGGACGACACCTGCCACCATCGGCCGGCGGCCTTTCGGCGCAGTGACTCGCGGCCACGGGCCTGGCCCACCTGCACGGCACGTTCGTCGTCCTCCGGCGACGTCGTCACCGACACCTCGTCAACGCCTGGCCATCGGGTGGACGTGATCTCAGGAACATCGACGAGTGGATGGGCAATTACGCAGTCGTCGATGGCCACGACCTCGTGCGAGCGGTGGCGCACGAGTCCGGCCCGACCGTCAGCGTCGACGGCGAAGCGCACGCGGGTGCGCCACCTCAGACCGGGCTGTTCGGGGTCGGTATCGGGCACCGGGGCCACCTCACCTGACCAGTCGACGGCTGACCAGTCGACCTTTCCCAGTCTGGTCAGCTGCTCGCGCACCACCGCTGCCTTGAGCCGGCGCTGCGCCTCCCCCGTCGCGTGCTGGACGTCACATCCGCCGCAGCTCCCCGCGTAGGAGCAGGGCGGCTGCACCCGGTCCGGCGAGGCCTCAAGCACCTCGAGCACCTCGGCCCGGAGATAGCGGCCCTTGGGACCCTCCTCCGATACCCGCACCCGTACCTGCTCACCCGGCAGGACGTGGCGCACGAAGAGCACTCTGCCCTCGTGCCGCGCGACGAAGTGGCCGCCGTGGGCCACCGGCCCTACCGTCACCGAGACGACGTCGCCAACAGCCAGCGACGACGCCTGGGAGCTGCTCAGGGCTCCATCTCTTCCTCGACCACGCGCTCGGCCTCCTCATCGGTCGGCTCGCCACGTCGGACGGCGCCAGCGGCAAAGATCTCCGGCCGGTCGACGAGGGCCTCGGACGAACGCAGCTGGTACGGCACGGACACGACCACGACCCCAGGTGTGAGGCGCAGCCGGGTCTTGACTCGGAAGGCACTCTGGTTGTGCAGCAAGGTCTCCCACCACCGTCCGACGACGTACTCGGGAACGTAGACGTCGACGATGTCCCGGGCGTGGTCGGCGCGCTTGGCCTTGACGTACTCCACGACCGGCCTGGTGATCTCGCGGTACGGCGAGTCGAGGACGCGGATCGGAACGGGGATGTTCCTCTCGTCCCACTCCGCGAGCAGGGCTTCGGTCTCCACCGGATCGACGCTGACCGTCACCGCTTCCAGTGTCGCGGGGCGCGAAGCGCGCGCGTACGCGAGCGCTCGGAGCGCCGGCTTGTGCAGCTTCGACACGAGTACGACCGCGTGGATCCGCGCCGGCAGCATCTCAGAGGAGGCATCAGCCTTCAGCTCCTCAGCCACATTGCGGTAGTGACGGTGGATCGCCTTCATCAGGACGAACAGCACCATCATGGCCAGCACGGCGAGGTAGGCGCCTCTGGTGAACTTCGTCAGCAGGACGACAACGAGTACTGACCCGGTCAGGACGAGCCCGACGGCATTGACCACCCGAGAGCGTCGCATCTGCGCCCGGACCACACGGTCCGGCTCGACCGCCAGGAACCTGGTCCAGTGCCGCACCATGCCGATCTGGCTCATCGTGAACGAGAGAAAGACTCCAACGATGTACAGCTGGATCAGCTTTGACACGTCGGCGTCGAACACGATGACCAAGACGATCGCCATGCCCGCGAGCGCCAGGATGCCGTTGCTGAAGGCGAGCCGGTCCCCCCGCGTGTGCAGCTGACGCGGAAGGTACCCGTCGCGCGCCAGGATCGAACCCAGCACCGGAAAGCCGTTGAAGGCGGTGTTGGCCGCCAGCACGAGGATGAGAGCCGTGACGGCCGAGACGAACAGCGCCAAGGCGGGTGCATTGCTGAAGACCGCGTTGGCCACCTGCGCGATGACAGTCTTCTGCGGCTCACCGTCGGGCAGGCCGACCAGGTCGCTGTCGCTTTCCGCGACCTTCACACCGGTCTGCAGCGCCAGCCAGGTGATCGACGCGAACATCGTCATCGAGATGACGCCGAGCAGCAGCAAGGTCGTGGCAGCGTTCTTCGACTTGGGAGGCTGGAAGGCGGGAACACCGTTGCTGATCGCCTCCACGCCGGTCAGCGCCGTGGTTCCGGACGTGAAGGCCCTGGCGACCAGGTACACCAGTGCCAGCCCGGTGAAGGTGTTCTCGGCGATCAAGGTGTAGTCGGCGCTCTCGGCCCGAAGCTCGGTTCCCGACACGAGCCGGACGATGGCCCAGCCGACCATCAGGAAGATCGATGCCATGAAGGCGTACGTGGGGATGGCGAACGCCGTACCCGACTCCCGAACCCCCCGCAGGTTCAGGAAGGTGATCACCGCGATCAGGACGACCGCGAGCAGCACCGCATGCTTTTCCAGCGGGTCGTAGGCCGACACGATGTTCTGCACAGCGGCCGCGATGGACACCGCGACCGTCATGACGTAGTCGACCAGCAGGGCACTGGCCACCACGACACCGGAGTTGGGTCCGAGATTGACGCTGACGTTCTCGTAGTCGCCGCCACCGGAGGGATAGGCGTGCACGTTCTGCCGGTAGGACGCCACCACCACGAAGAACACCAGCACCACGCCGGCCGCCACCCAGGGTGCGTAGTGGAAGAAGGCCACCCCGCCGAGGGACAGGACGAGCAGGATCTCTTGCGTGGCGTACGCGTTGGAGGACAGCGCGTCGCTGGCGAACACGGGCAGCGCGATCCGCTTGGGCAGAAGTGTCTCGCTCAACCGTGCGCTCGACTGCGGACGCCCGACAAGAGCGCGCTTGAACAGAGACGTCACGGAGGCCACGGGCGCCGAGCCTACGCCTGCACACCCTCAGGGGACGTGACCGCTACCGTGGGCACGTGCATGTGGTGATCATGGGCTGTGGCCGCGTCGGATCGATGGTGGCGATCGAGCTCGACAAGGGCGGTCACCAGGTTGTCGTCGTCGACCAAGATCCCGACTCCTTCCGCCGTCTAGGCGCGGCCTTCAGCGGCAGGACGGTCACCGGGGTCGGGTTCGACCGTGACACGTTGCTCGAGGCTGACATCGAGGTCACGGACGCCTTCGTCGCGGTGAGCAGCGGGGACAACTCCAACATCGTCTCCGCCCGGGTGGCCCGTGAGAACTTTGGGGTGTCGACGGTCGTGGCGCGCATCTACGACCCGCGCCGGGCCGAGATCTACCAGCGCCTCGGGATCCCCACTGTCGCCACCGTTCGATGGACAGCCGACCGGGTACTTCGCCGCCTCACACCAGGTGGTGTCCACGAGGACTACCGCGATCCGAGTGGCGAGATCTCCATGGCCGAGCTGCCCGTGGCCATCGAGTGGATCGGGCAGACCTACGCCCGTCTCGAGCAGGTGTGCGGTATCCGGATCGGCTACATCACGCGGGTCGGTCAAGGGCAGCTGACAACGGCGAGCACGGTGATCCAGGAGGGCGACGTCGTGCACGCGTTGGTGGCCAGCGCCGACGCCTCACGAGCCGCCGAAGCCGTCTCCCGACCCCCGGAAGGACTGTGACCGATGCGCGTCGCCATCGCGGGGGCCGGCAAGGTCGGCCGATCGATCGCCACTGAGCTCCTCGGCCACGACCACGAAGTCCTGCTCATCGACCCTGAGGTCACCACGTACCGCGCGGACCTGGCGGCGGCAACGTGGCTGCAGGGCGACGCGTGCGAGATCTCCGCACTCGACGAAGCACAGCTGCAGACCTGCCAGGTCGCCATCGCCGCCACTGGCGACGACAAGGTCAATCTCGTCATCTCGTTGCTTGCGAAGACCGAGTACGGCGTTCCCCGTGTGGTCGCGCGGGTCAACCACCCCAAGAACGAGTGGTTGTTCAACGAAGGATGGGGCGTGGACGTTGCGGTTTCGACACCCAGGCTCCTGTCCGCCCTCGTGGAAGAGGCCGTGAGTGTGGGTGACGTCGTGCGCCTGATGGAGTTCGAACAGGGCGACGCCAACCTGGTCGAGCTCACATTGCCCGACGACTCACCAGTTGTGGGCCTGCGGGTGGGCGATGTCGCCCTACCGGCCGATACCGCCCTGGTCACCATCGTGCGCGACCGCCGCGTCATCACGCCCACTGCCGACGACCCGCTCGAGGCCGGTGACGAGCTTCTCTTCGTGACCTCCGACGTCTCCGAGGACGAGGTGCAGCAGACCTTCAGTCCGCATCCTCGCCGCTAGTGTCACTGACCGGGTCGGCGTCGGAGTCGCTGTCTGCGACCGGGACCCGCTGTGGTGGTGCCTTCGTGAGCACCAGGTAGCTCGCCCACGCGACGAGCGCAAAGATCGGCCACCCCATCGCCAGCTTCACCCAGCCGAGCACGACGGTCATGCCCAACAGGTAGAGCGGAAGCTGGACTCCGAACCGGACAGCGAACATGCCGAACCAGAGCCAGGTCACCTGCGTGTAGGCGCGGCGGCGCGGCGGGTAGTCACGCCAGGTGAAGCCTTCGCCCAGCAGCGGCCCCAGGATCACACCGATCAAGGGCCACCCGATGAGGATCGAGACGAGATAGACGACGGCATACCCGCCCTGCCAGATCAGTCCCGGAAGGTAGAAGTTGGCAGCGTTGCCGGTGCGAGAGGCGATGAACGCCGACAGGGCCACGCCGAACATCCCGCCCAACGCGTACTTGAGGGATCCGCGACGCACGATGCGGACCACCGTCATGACCGCAGCTGTCCCGAGCGCCGCCCACAGCGCCGGCTCGAGCACCTGACCGTTCACGGTGAAGATGACGATGAAGACCGCGCTGGGCAGCCCGCTCTCGGCGACGCCTAGCTTGCCGCCCAGTGCGTCCTTGAGGTCGACGCCGGCCGCGGCCCGCTCCTCGTCACCGATCGGGTCGCTCACGCCACCACCGGCAGCAGCTCGTACATCGGGTTGTACATGACAAAGCCCGACCCGCGGCGGGTCACGCGGCCCGAGGCGATCAGCTCGCGCCCTGGCGTGATGCCGCGGATCGCGCGACGACCGAGGAACACCAGGGTCAGAACGTCCGTACCGTCGTAGAGCTCGACTTCCAGGGCCGGCACCTGGGAGCGGCAGCGCAAGGTCAGCGACCGCACCGTCCCGCCCACCCGAACTCCCACCGCCAGGGGGGCGTCAGCGATCAACGTCGTCTGCAGGGACTGGAACCGGTGACGCAGCTCGTCCGCCTCGATCTCGACCGAGCTGGGGGCAAGACGCTCGGACAGCCGCTGCCACCAGGTGGAACGACGCGCGGGGGACGAGGTACCGGTGGCCACAACAGCCAAGGCTACTCGGCACCGGCCAATGGTCGGCTAGGCCACCGTCGGGTCGTCGGCGCCACCGGGCCGGTCCGGGATCTGGGCATCGCTGGGCATGGCGAGCGGCAGTGGGTCGCGCGGAGGCGCAGCGTGGCTACCGCGCTCGACCTGGACGCTGCGAAATATCTCCTCGACACCCCCGGCCCTGGCACTGTCGGTGGCACCCGGCCCGGTCACCACACCGCGCAGGAACCAACGATCGCCATCACGGCCCATGAAGCGCACCGGCTGCCGGTTGGAGTCGCCACCTTCCTCCGAGAACACGATCTCGGCCTGGATCTCGCGGCCGAACGGGCCGTCGACCTCTCGCGCCTTGCCCTGCCCCCCGCGGATTCCTTCGGCGATCTCCTGGCGCACGTCGTCCCAGAGGCTCTCAGACCTGGGGGCAGCGAACGCCTGCAGCTGCAGCAGTGACTCATCGACCACGACACCCACCCCCACCACGTTCTGCTCGTCGTCGAGCTCGGCGCGGACCTCCATCCCCACGACGGTGGGGACCTTCAGCGCACCGAAGTCGAGCCGTGGACCGGCATCGTCCCCGAACTCAGCCTCCGGCGCAGGCGTCGGACGCTCGTCGTCCTCATCGACGGCGTCGGCGTCCTTCCGGTCGAACTGCTCACTGATCGCCGCCTGAAAAGCCTGCTCCTCAGGCGTCGGTGACTTCTTACGAAAGAGCGACATCGGGACTTCCTCCAGGTAGTGACGTGCTCGGGTCGGTGTTCGCTGATCCGCCGGTCGAGCCGAAACCACCGGCGGCCCGGGCCGATCCCGGAAGCCGGTCGACCTCGTGGAGCACCACCCGCTCCACCCGCTGCACCACCAGCTGGGCTATTCGGTCGCCTCGGCGAATCGCCACCGCGTTGTTGGCATCGAGATTGACCAGAGCGACCTTGACCTCACCTCGGTATCCCGCGTCGATGGTCCCGGGCGCGTTGGCGACGGTCAGCCCCTGACGGATCGCCAGGCCACTGCGGGGGTGGACGAACGCGGCATAGCCATCCGGGAGCGCGATCGAGATTCCCGTGGGAAGCAGCACCCGTTCCGCTGGAGCGATGTCGGCGTCGATCGTCGAGAGCAGGTCGAGGCCGGCATCCCCCGGATGGGCATACGTCGGCAACGGGAGGTCGACGTCGAGTCGAACGACGAGGACGTCGACTGCGGTCGCACCATGCCCACCGCCGGTCACGGGTTGACCTCAAATGCGTGCAGCACCTCGGTCTCGTCGTGACTGGCCACAAAGCTGTCGATGTCGGACGCCCGACCGTGCTCACGAAAGTGCTCGAGCGGAACCGACACGAAGACCGACCTCGCGGTGACCGCAAGTAGGCCGGTCGCTCCGTCGGGAGTGACCAGGTGTCCTGCAGCCCGCGAGTAGATCTTGCGACCGGCGACGGCGTAGCACTCGGCATCGACCGAGAGGGTCGATCCGACGGGGACCGGCTGCCGGTAGTCGGTCTCGAGGTGGACCGTCACCACGGGCACCCGCAGGAGCCAGGTGACGGCCCCCAGTGCCTCGTCGAACGCGGCCGCCAGAAGACCTCCGTGGGCAAGTCCGGGAGCGCCTTGATGGTGCTCGGTGACCTGCAGCTCGGCGTGGATCGTGCACCCTTCCCCGGCTGTCAACGTCAGGTGCAGACCCGTGGGGTGGTCGGGCCCGCAGCCGAAACACTGCCGGTAGTGGCTGCCGAGCGAGGTTCCGGGAGGTGGGGCGTCGACGTGCCGGGTGGGGGGCACAGCATGAGCCGGAGGCTCGATGGGGCGCCTGCGAGGGGGCTGCTCGGTCACGTTCGGACCCTACCCGCGCCGGAGCTAGTCGCGGGTGCCACCCTGGTGCCGTGCCGAGGTCCGAAGGCGTGGCGTACCGCGAACGGCTCACTCCACCCTGGTGGGCGTGGCTGCTTGCGGGGTTCTGGGCGCTCACCCTGGCGATCGCCTACGGGTACGCGATCGTCCCGGCAGCGGGAATCGCGGTGGGCGGTGCCGCCTTCGCGCTGGCTGCCCTGGGGTTCGCACGCGCCTCCACTGCGGTCGTCGTCGACGATGACGGACTGACGGCCGGGGCGGCACACCTGCCGTGGGGCGCCGTCGGCACGGTGACCGTTCTGGACGCCGCGGCAGCCAAGCATCGACGCGGAGTCGGTGGTGACCCGCGCGCCTTCCTGCTGCTGCGCGGCTGGATCTCAACGGCGGTCACAGTCGGCGTTGTCGACCCCGGCGACCCCACGCCCTACTGGTTCGTGTCGACCCGCGCTCCCCTACGCCTCGCAGAGACGCTGGAGTCGAGCCCGAGGCGGGTGTCCGGGCGCAGCCAGCCGTCCGACGTGACAGGATCGAGCGGGTCGTCGTCGGTCGAGGAAGGAACGTCGTGAGCGCATCAAAGGACTCAGCAGGTCCGCCGCAGGTGGTCGTCACCCTGGTCGCCCTCGCCGCCGGGCTGGTCGCCCAGAAGGCCGTGAGCGCGGGATGGCGGTTCGTCCGCGGGACCGACCCCACCGACGACGACGACAACTCGCTGCCGGAGATCTTGGTGTTCGCCGCCGTCAGCGCCGCGACCGTCGCGGTCGCGAAGAACTGGGCCACGCACCGGGCCAAGCAGATCTCGGCCTCTGACTAGCGGCCCCGAACGGGGCCGAACCGGCTGACCTCAGGCGCAGTCCTTGCAGACCGGCTGGCCACTGACCTTCTTGGCGAACTGGCTGCGGTGATGCACCAGGAAGCAGCGCGAGCAGGTGAACTCGTCCTCCTGCTTCGGAACGACGCGAACGGTCAGCTCTTCACCGGACAGGTCCGCGCCGGGCAGCTCGTGCGACTCCGCCAGCTCGGTCTCGTCGACGTCGACGGTCGAGGAAGCAAGATCGGCGCGTCGAGCCTTGAGCTCTTCGAGGCTGTCCTCGGAAAGCTCGTCGTCGGTCTTGCGGGGGGTGTCGTAATCGGTTGCCATGGGTTCAGGACCCCTCCTTCGAGGATCCGCTACTCCTATCGGTTCCGGTAGCTGCCGGTGTAACACATCAGACGGGTAATTTCTGCCCGAACGTTCCCTCAGCCAGCCGGGGCTCGGGGGGAGATTGTGCCCTAGCCTGCCCCTGCACGTCGCGTCGGACGCGATCTCGGCGCGTCCGACGGGCGAAATCTTGGTGACGACCCGGACGAGAGAGGCCCAGCATGGCGATATATGCGCTCGGTGACCGTACGCCCACGATCCACCCCGAAGCCTTTGTCCACCCGGACGCCGTGGTCATCGGAGCGGTCGACCTCGGCCCAGAGGCCAGTGTCTGGCCGGGAGCGGTGCTTCGCGGCGACTACGGAACGATCTCGGTCGGGGCGCGCACGTCCGTGCAGGACGGGGCCGTCATCCACGCAACCGCCGAGCTCAGCACCGTGATCGGGGCTGGGTGTGTGATTGGTCACCTTGCCCACCTGGAGGGCTGCGTGGTCGAGGACGGATGCCTGATCGGATCGGGCTCCATCGTGCTCCACCGGGCCACCGTGCGCACCGGAGCGCTGGTGGGAGCCGGGGCAGTCGTGTCAGGTGGGACCGAGGTCCCGGCCAGGGCGATGGCGCTCGGGGTCCCGGCGAGCATCCGCGCCGACTCGGTGCACGACAACGCCTTCGACGAGAGCGTGGCCCTGTACGTCGCCAACGGCCATCGCTACCGCGGGGAGCTTCGCCGCCTCGACTGACGGGCCCCGCATCCACGCTAGGGCCAGGCACCGACCTCGGTGAGCAGCTGCTCCAGCTGACCAGCAAGGGCCGGACCGGAGGCAACCACCGAGCCGTCGGGGCGTTCGGAGACAACCGCCCCGGCCTCGCGTGCGATCAGTCCCCCTGCCGCCATGTCCCACGGTTGCAGACCTTTTTCGAAGTAGGCGTCAACGCGGCCGGCCGCGACCGAGCACAGGTCGACCGCAGCAGCTCCTGCCCGGCGAATGTCGCGTACCCGTCCGACCAGCCGCCCCACAGCCATGCCCTGCTTCGACCGCACCGACGCGTCGTAGGCAAACCCGGTCGCCACCAACGCCTGGGTGAGGTCGGCGCAGTCCGTGGGCCGGAGCCGACGGCGGGTCCCCTCCTCGTCGCTCCAGGATCCCTGCCCACGGCTGGCCGAGAACAGCGTGGCCGACGACGGCACCATCACCGCGGCGCCGACCACCTCCCCCCGCCACACTGCAGCAATGCTGACGGCCCAGCCGGGCAGGCCGTACAGGAAGTTGACCGTCCCGTCGATGGGATCCACGACCCACTCCAGGTCGGCCCCGGTGCCGACGGCGCGCCCCGACTCCTCCCCCCACCACCCGGCACCTGGGTAGGCCGAGAGCAGCCGGTCGCGAATCAGTTCTTCGGCCTCGCGGTCGGCAGCGGTCACCACGTCGGTCGGACCTGTCTTGGTGTCGGACGCCACCGATTCGCGGTCCCGTCTCCACTGCAGCAGGTGCCCCCCGACCTCCCGCGCGGTCGCCGAGCAGAGCGCCCCCAGGGCCTGGGCGTCCGGGGCGTTCACGGGGCCGGGGTCGCGTCGGATCCGGCAACGGCTGGATGCGGGTCGCGAAGGTTGGGGCAGCACCCGGCTGCACACCGGTCCGGGCTGGCCGGCAACCCCCCGACTCGACGGCGTTCCGGGGGCGGTACCCCGTCGAGCCGTTCGCGCACGAGCTCACCCACCATCGCCACCGTGCGTGGATCACTTCCCGGCGTCGCGACCCGGACCATGGGCAGTCCGACCTCGTCAGCTGTTGCTCGTGCCTGGGTGTCGAGGTCCCAGAGCACCTCCATGTGGTCTGACACGAATCCGATGGGTATGACGACGGCTGCGGTGCAGCCGGAGGCGGCCAGCCCGCGCAGGTGCTCGTCGATATCAGGCTCCAGCCAGGGGATGTGGGGCGGGCCGCTCCTGGACTGGTAGACGAGATCCCACTCGAGGTGGCAACCGGTGCGTTCGGCAACGGCGGCAGCGACCCACGTGGCCACGTCGCGATGCTGCTGGACATAGGCGCCACCCGGCAGCCCCGTGCCGGCTCCGCTGCTGTCGGCCATGGCCACGGGGATCGAGTGGGTGGTGAAGACCAGTCGCGCGCCCGAGCGGGTCGCCTCATCGAGTCCACGAACGGCGTCCGAGGCGGCATCGGCGAAGGGCTCGACGAAGCCGGGGTGGTTGAAGTAGGGGCCAAGGCGTTCGATCCTTGGACCGCCGCCGATCTCGGTGAGTGCAGCAGCAAGGTTCTCGCGGTACTGCCGACATCCGCTGTAGGACGAGTAGGCCGAGGTGAAGAAGGCCAGAACGCGGTGGACGCCGTCGGCACGCATCTGCCGCAGGGTGTCGGCCAGAAACGGGGTCCAGTTCCGGTTTCCCCAGTAGACCGGCAGCTCGATGCCGTGGCGCGGCAGCTCGTCGCGCACAGCGGCGATGAACTCCCGGTTCTGCCCGTTGATCGGGCTCACACCGTCGAAGTGGAAGTAGTGCTGCCCGACCTCGCGAAGCCGCTCGTCGGGGATCCCTCGCCCTCGCGTCACGTTCTGCAGAAACGGAACGACGTCGTCTGGCCCCTCAGGACCCCCGAATGACACCACGAGCAACGCGTCGACGTCGGTGCCCTTCGCCCCATCAGTCATGGAGGCATCTTGGCAGCAAAGCCGATGATTCGCGCTGCCCACGGCGCCCGAGGCGCAACCTCGCCGATACCGTGACCGAATGGCCAGTCCGTACGCTCAGCTGCTACGGACGCCGCACGCCTGGCCCTTCTCACTCGCGGGGTTCTTCGCCCGCCTTCCGTTGGCCATGGGCGGCCTCGCCCTGTTCCTCCTGATGGCCGACATCACCGACTCGTACTACCTCGCCGGTGCCGTCGACGCGACATACATCCTGGTCGGGTCACTCGCCGCTCCAGCCATCGCCATCTTGATCGACCGCTACGGACAGCGCCGCGTGATCGGTCCGCAGATCACCGTCCATGTTCTGGGCATCGTCACCTTGCTGCTACTGGCCGCCTCTGACGCGCCACTCCCGGCGTTCTTCCTCGCCGCAGCTGTGTCGGGGGCCGCGTTACCTGTGGTCGGGGCCGCCGTGCGGGCCAGGTGGTCGTACGTCCTGGGCACCTCTCCCCTGCTCCGCTCGGCCTACTCGTGGGAGTCCGTGGTCGACGAGTTCGTCTTCATCGTCGGGCCGCCGCTCGCGGCGGGCGTGGCAGCCAGCGTCGGAGCCCCGTCGGCCCTGGCGCTCACCGCCGTGATCGGCGCCAGCGGCACGGCCGCGTTCCTCGCTCAGCGGTCGACCGAGCCCGCGCCACAGTCCGGCCACCGCTTCGGCGGCCGCCTGGCCATCGCCTACCCCGGAATGCCGGCGGTGCTGGTGGTCATGACGATGCTCGGCGTGGTGTTCGCCGGGGTCGAGGTGACGGTGATCGCCACGGCCCGGGAGGGCGGCAGCATCGCGGCCGCCGGCGTGGTGTTGGCCCTCTGGTCGGTCAGCTCGATGCTCTCCGGCCTCGTGATCGGAGGTATGCAACGCCTCCCCCCGTTGCACGTCCAGCTGGTGGCTGGAACCGCAGCAACCGCACTGCTGCTGGCCCCCCTGCTGGTCGTGCAGTCGCTGCCCGGGATCGCTGCGGTGCTTCTCTTCGCCGGTGCCGGGGTCTCACCTGCCCTCATCGCCGGGTTCGCGCTGGCGGCGCGCCTTGTTCCCAGCACTGCTCTCACACAGTCGCTCACCTGGAGCTCAACGGCGATCGGCGTGGGGTTTGCCATCGGGTCGCCGGCGAGCGGCCGTCTCGTCGACGAGATCTCGATCAATGCCGGCTTCTGGGTGGCGATGACCGCTGGAGTAGTCGCCACGCTCGCAGGACTGATCGGACTGCGCAGCACGGCCCACGAGTACTCCGATCCTGGGGAGACCGCCGAGGGCGTGCCCGAGGTGTGACATTCTTGCGGCCATGGCAGATCTACGACTGGTCGGCATCACCGACGACGGCGCTCGGTTGATCCTCGAGCGTGCGGACGGCGAGCGTGAACACGTCGTGGTCGACGAGCGCCTGCGCTCATTGCTGATCCGGCGGTCGACCGCGGCAACGCAGACCCAGATCGATCTGGAGAGTCGGCTCACGCCTCGCGAGATCCAGGCCCGGATCCGGGGTGGTCAAAGCATGCAGGAGGTCGCGAACGAGGCAGGCATCACCGTCGAACGCGTGGAACGGTTCGCCGGCCCGATCCTGCACGAACGCGAGCACATCGCCCAAGAGGCGGCCAAGGTGAGTGTCGGACGCGACGACCACGGCGCCGTCATGCTGCTCGGCGAGCTCGTCGGCCAGCGTCTCGAAGCACGCGGCGTACCCCGGGACGGGATGCAGTGGGACGCCTGGCGCCGCGACGACGGTGGCTGGGAAGTTCGGCTCGACTACCTGGCCGGCGGCAAGGAGCGCTCGGCTGAGTGGGTGTACGACCCGGCGCGGCGCACCATGACTGCTGATGACGACGAAGCCCGCTGGCTGATCGAGGAAGAGACCGGAGCGGCCGTTACACCGCTGCGATCGGTTCGCGTCGAAGAGGCCGTCGAGGAGCCACCTGGCGATGAGGCAGTTGTCGACGAGCCAGTGAAGTCAGGCACCCAGGAGGCGATCGACACCCTGCTCAAGGGACGCGAGACCGTTCCCGACTCACCGCCGGCCAAGCGGAAGAAAAAGGCGTCGGTCCCCAGCTGGGATGAGATCTTGTTCGGCTCGCGCAAGCCCGAGTAGCCGGCCGAGTACGTCAGCGGCTGGTGACCTGCGACAAGGTGCGGGCGAACGCGACCGCCTGCTCGACGCCTTCAACTCCATCGGCGGCAACGGAGACCCGCACCGAGAAGTCGTCGACCGTCGAACTTCCCGTGTAGCCGTGGTCGGCCTCGCAGTCCGGGTCGCCACACGTTGCGGGCTCGAGGTCAAGCCGAGTGATCGCTCCCCAGCCCGCACTGATGACCACCTCTCGCGGAAGCGCGCCGGCGTCGTGGCTGGCGGGGTCGTCGACCACGTGGCTGACGACGACCGAGGTGAGCCGGTCGATGCGCACCGCCTCGGTACTGGTGGCCGCATGGGGCTGGCCGGTCATCTCATCAGCCGGATAGTCGTCGGTGTGGCCGATGACGAGCCGAGTCGGGGTCAGCAGGACGACGGTCAGGTGACGCTTGAGCTCATCGCGGTCGAACGTGGCCTCGTGGTGTACGAGGAACGAGGTGATGGGTTCGTCGGCCACTGCCAGGACCAGCGAGTGCAGCACCACGTTGGGGTAGTAGCCGCACCGCTCAACGGCCGTCCTGAGATCGCTCTGTTGCTGGGCGGGTGTCGTCACCGGAAGATCGGTCATGACCCCCATTGTGGCACCGGCCACCCACGACGTAGCCCAGGTCAGCCAAGGAGCCGCCGGGCCGGCAGGTCGGTGCGGGTCTGAGGACCCCGCACCGTGATCGTGGCTCCAAGCACGGCGACACCTTCCGCGGACGCCACCACCGGGCGCAACACCAGGTGGGCGACCTCGGGAAGGTCATCGGCCAGACGCGCCGCCCGGGCCACGAGATCCCCGAGCTGGTCGCGGTCCACGGCGCGGCCGGACGGGCCCAGACGCAACAGACCAGCGGCAGCCGGGCGGTCGAGAAGCTGCTGGATGTCGTGCTCGGAGAGCGGTGGCACGGCATAGGCACGATCGCCCATCACGTCGTACGCCACACCACTGAGCCCGAACGCAACCACCGGACCGAACAGCGGGTCCTCAATGGTTTCGAGCACCGTCGACACCCCGGCGTCAGCCTGACGCTGCACAACCAGGCGGTCGTAGTCGAGGCGGCCGAGATCTGCCAGTCTGGCGTTGAACTGGTAGCGCAGCTCGGCCTCGTCGACGATGTCGAAGTAGACGCCGCCGAGGTCGCTCCGCAGCCTCAGGTAGTCGTCAACGGTCTTCAGCACGACCGGGTATCCGAGCTCGGCGGCCGCCACGGCGGCCTGGTCCGGTGTACGTGCGGTCCGGCGCGGCCAGACGTGGATCCCGTAGTGGGCGAGGAGGCTGGCCGTCTCGCTCTCGGTGAGCACGCGTTCATCGTCACCCTCGCCGAGCCGCTCCCCCACCTGCCTGCGTGCGCCCTCCACGTCGATCCCCGTGGGGACGACGGGAGTATCCGTCGCATGCGCCCGCCACTGGACGTGGCGATGGACGGCCGCCAGCGCACGAACCGCGTCCTCGACCGCCGGGTAGGTCGGCACCGCCCCGACCTGGGGTCGGCCGGATGTCAGTCGGTCCAGCAGCCGGTGGGTCCCCTCGACGGCAAACATCACGCCGAGGATGGGCGTGTGCGCCCGTGCAGCGACACGGAGCACGGCAGCGGCGGCCCTGGCCCCGGTGTCATGCAGTCCCGGGACATACATCGCGAGGATGGCATCGACAGCCGGGTCGTCAGCTGCCGCCGCCAGGGCACGCTCGAACTCGTCCGGCTTGGAGTCCGGACCGAAGACGATCGGCGGATCGACCCACTGCAGCCCCGCACTGTCGACGGCGTCAGCCGCCATCAACGTCATCGCATCGGAGTTGCTCATGGCCAGCACCCGGTTGCCCGCGGGCAGCGGTTGGTGGGCCAACAGCTGGGCGACGTCATACATCTCTGCGATCGTCTCGGTTCGGATCACGCCGGACTGGATGAACGTCTGCTCGACCGCCTCGGCGTCCAGACCCGTGGTCCGTACCGCATGCCCGAGCGGAGCTCCCTGGGTCGAGCGCCCGGCCTTCACGGCGATGACGGGTGTGCGGACGCCCAGGCGGCGGGCGATCCGACTGAACTTGCGTGGGTTGCCGATCGACTCCAGGTACAGCATGACGAGCTCGGTGGCCTCGTCGTCCTCCCAGTACTGGAGGAGGTCGTTGCCGCTGATGTCGGCGCGGTTTCCGGCCGAGACGAAGGTCGAAATACCAAGGCCGCGCTTGGTGGCTGCCTCCAGAAGGGCCACGCCGGGCGCCCCGGACTGCGCGAAGAATCCCACCTGACCCCGGGTCGGCAGATGCGGGGACAGCGAGGCGTTGAGTCGGACGTCCGGATCGGTGTTGATGAAGCCGAGGGCATTCGGTCCGAGCACGCGAAGGCCCAGCTCTCTAGCTGTTCTCAGCAGCGCCTGCTGGGCCGCCCACCCCTCTGCCCCGCTCTCGCCGAAGCCGCTGGAGACGACCACCAGGCTCTGGACCCGGGCGGCGGCGGCGTCGTGGACGACCTCGACGACCGTGTCGGCGGGCGTCGCCACGATCGCGAGGTCGAGTGGCCCCGGTGCCTCCTTCAGCGTGGGGTAGCAGGGCAGGCCGGCGACCTCGCCCTCGGCGTTGGGGTTGATCGCGACCACCGGACCGGGGAACCCACCCTCCACCACGTGGCGAGCCAGGGCGTAGCCGATCGACTGCGGGTTGCGGCTGGCGCCCACGATGGCCACCGACCGGGGACTGACCAGCCGGGCAATCGAGGATGCCTCGGACCGCTGCTCGCGAGCATGGGTCACCGCCAAGGAGGACGCCGTGGGGGTGATGTCGAACGACAGGGCGATGAATCCTTCGTCCCTGGCGAACTCCGCCTGGTAACCGGCGTGCTCAAAGATTTCCAGCATCCGCGCGTTCTCCGGCAGCACCTCTGCGACGAACCGACGGATCCCGCGTTCCCTCGCGGCCTGAGCGATGTGCTCGAGGAAGATGGTGCCGAGGCCGCGTCCCTGATGCTCGTCCTCGATGACGAAGGCGACCTCGGCCTCTTGAGGAGCGACCCGTTCGTAGCGGACGACGCCGATGACGGCGTCGCCGATCGTGGCGACGAGTGCCACCCGGTCGCGGTAGTCCACTGTGGTGAACCGTTCCACGTCGCGGTCGGAGAGCTGGGGGTACGGAGCGAAGAAGCGGTAGTAGACCGTCTTCGGTGAGAGGCGCCCGTGCAGCGCTACCAACGCGGCCGCGTCGTCGGGGACGATCGGACGCAGATGGCAGGTGCCGCCGTCGCGAAGAACGACATCGGCCTCCCACGACCGCGGGTAGGCAGCAGGGGCATCGGCCACGGGGCACACGCTACTGCCTGTCTGGAGTCTGGCCGGTACTCCGCGGGTCGCCTCTGCAGCCGAGGGGGCGACGGGAGAGACTGACCTCGACCACCGCCGTCAAGCCCTGGAGCCCAGCCCCGCATGGCCCGTCGCAAGTCCACCGCCCCGTCACCTGAGCCGGTCCGCGAGACGATCGTCGACGTCGACGTCGCCGACGAGATGCAAGGCAGCTTTCTCGAGTACGCCTACTCGGTGATCTACTCCAGGGCGCTACCCGATGCCCGTGACGGACTCAAGCCGGTCCACCGCCGGATCCTCTTCCAGATGGACGACATGGGGCTCCGCCCCGACCGCGGCCACGTGAAGTCGGCCCGCGTGGTCGGCGAGGTGATGGGCAAGCTGCACCCCCACGGTGACGGCGCCATCTATGACGCTCTCGTGCGGATGGCCCAACCGTTCTCGATGCGTCTTCCCCTGGTCGACGGCCACGGCAACTTCGGCAGCCTCGACTCGGGCCCGGCAGCCATGCGGTACACCGAGTGCCGTCTGGACGCCGCGGCGCTCCTGATGACCGGATCGATCGATGAGGACGTCGTCGACTTCAACCCCAACTACGACGGTCAGCTCACCGAGCCCCAGGTGCTGCCGGCGGCGTACCCGAACCTGTTGGTGAACGGCGCAACGGGCATCGCGGTGGGCATGGCCACGAACATGGCTCCGCACAACCTCGTCGAGGTCATTTCGGCGGCCCGCCATCTGCTGACCCACCCCACCGCCGATCTCGACACGATCATGCGCTTCATCCCCGGGCCCGACCTGCCAACCGGCGGCACGATCGTCGGCCTGGACGGAATCCGTGACGCCTACGCCACCGGCAAGGGGTCGTTCCGCGTCCGTGCGACCACCCGGATCGAGAACGTGACACCTCGACGCAAGGGCATCATCGTCACGGAGCTGCCGATGACCGTCGGACCGGAGAAGGTGGTCGAGAAGATCTCCGACCTCGTGCGCTCCAAGAAGCTGCAGGGCATCTCGAGCCTGGTCGATCTCACCGACCACGAGCAGGGGCTCCGCCTCGTGATCGAGGTCAAGAACGGGTTCAACCCGGACGCCGTGCTCGACGAGCTCTACCGGCTCACGCCGATGGAGGATTCCTTCGGCATCAACAACGTCGCCCTCGTCGAGGGTCAGCCCCGCACGCTGGGTCTGCTCGAGATGCTGCGGGTCTACCTCGACCACCGCATCGACGTGGTCCGTAGACGCAGCGAGTTCCGCAGACGCAAGGCCAGCGACCGACTGCACCTGGTCGACGGACTCCTGATCGCGATCATCGACATCGACGAGGTCATCGCCGTGATCCGTGGCTCCGATGACACCGCACAGGCCAAGGAACGCCTGATGGGGGTCTTCGACCTCAGCGACGCGCAGACCACCTACATCCTGGACATGCCGCTGCGTCGTCTCACCAAGTTCAGCCGGATCGAGCTCGAGACCGAGCGCGAACAGCTGGTCGCCACCATCGACGAGCTGACCGTGCTGCTCGAGGACGAGAAGGCCTTGAAGAAGCTGGTGTCCAGCGAGCTCGCTGATGTCGCCAAGACGTTCGGGACGCCGCGCCGCACTGTGCTTCTCGAGTCGGCGGGCCAGCCCACCAGGGCCTCGACCCCGTTGGAGGTCACCGACGATCCCTGTCGCGTCCTGCTGTCGGCCACTGGCCTGCTCGCGCGCACCCTCGACGCCGAGCCGCTGTCACCCTTGGCCAAGCGCGCGAAGCACGACGTGATCGTGGGTGACGTCGCCACAACTGCTCGAGGTCAGATCGGCCTGCTCACCTCCTCCGGCGAGGTTGTGCGACTGTCGGTGCTCGATCTTCCGTCCTTGCCCAACACGGCGACCGGGCCGACCCTCGCCGGCGGCGCCCCCGTGCGCGAGTTCGTCGACCTCGCCCGAGGCGAGTCGGCGCTCGGCCTGGTGCCCATCGACGGCTCCACGACCGTCGCCCTGGGCACCAAGGACGGCATCGTCAAACGCGTCGTCGTGGACGCACCGTCGAACAAGGACCGCTGGGACGTCATCGCCCTGAAGGCCGGCGACGAAGTAGTGGGAGCGACGCCGGTTACCGATGCTGACGATGTGGTGTTCATCACCTCGGACGCACAGCTGCTGCGGTTCGGCGCTGCCGCCGTCCGACCGCAGGGTCGAGCGGCCGGGGGCATGGCGGGCATCCGGCTGGGCGGCGACGCAGTCGTCACGTTCTTCGGTGCCGTCCCTACCGATGTTCCAGCTGCAGTTGTCACGGTGTCGGGCAGTTCGGCGGCGCTCCCTGGCACGGAGGCCGGAAGCGTCAAGGTGACCGACTTGGCCGAGTACCCGACCAAGGGACGCGGCACCGGCGGGGTGCGCTGCCATCGCTTCCTTCGGGGTGAGGACATCGTGATCTTGGCCTGGGCCGGACCCCGCTCGCCGATCGGATGCGCCGCCGCCGGCGTCCCCATTGACCTTCCGGTCGCCGAGGGCAAGCGCGATGGCAGCGGCGAACCCGCCACTCAACCGATCGCCGCCGTGGGATCCACCCGAGGATGACCACCTGCACGACGATCCGCGCGGCCACGGGGGAACCGCTCGCCGGCACCGCGCCACATGCCCGGCTCTGGATACTGCTCGAACAACCGGGACCGTGGGGTCGTGACGCGCTGACCGAGAGCCACCTCCCGGCCGAGACCGGCCGCGCACTGGCCGCCCTTGGCGAGGGGCTCCCGGTGCGGGTCGGGCTGATCCGCTCCGTGGGCGCCCATGCCGACACGACCGTCGGGGCGCGCACGCTGCTGGTCGCACGTACCGATCAGGATGCGTCCTGGCTGGCCACCCGCCGGGTCGATCAGGTCCAGGTCCTGCCCGACGATCTGGACATCGAGGCGCTCCTCGCCGCCGACGCGCCGCCACAGGGCCTGCCGGGAGATCCTGAACCAGGCCCGAGTCAGGCGTTGCTCGTCTGTACCAATGCCAAGCGGGACCAGTGCTGCGCCGTTCTCGGTCGCCCGCTCGCCGCCTCGCTGGTCCAGGGTTCGAACGGCAGGGTCCAGGTGTGGGAGACCACGCACACCAGTGGCCATCGTTTCGCCCCGACCTTCGTCTCGCTTCCCGATGGGTATCTGTTCGGCGGTCCCGATGCCGCCGCACGCGGCCTCGACGCGTGCCGAGGTCGATCGTCCCTCGCGGCGGCTGCCCAGGTGGCCGAGCTGGCCGTGCTCCGACGGCTCGACGCGTCCAGCCCGACGGCGTTGGAGGTGCGTGAGGCTGCTGGATCCGCCGAGGGCAGGTCGACAACAGGCTCCACCTGGCTGGTCACAGCAGACACAGCGACCTTCACCGTCGACGTCGAGCGCGTGCCAGGCGCTGAGCGCCCGGAGTCGTGCGGCAAGGGTCCGGTTCCCTTCTACTCGATGACGGCAGCGATCCGCTGACACCGAGCGCCGTCTACCAGTCGTCACCGAGCCGGGCATCCACCGCGATGGAGACCGAGAGGTCGACCGCACGGCCGGCGTGGCCGCACGGCAACGCCATGACCCCGGCGTCCTCGTCCGGCGTTCGGCGCCATTGGCCACCGTCCACGACAAACGTCGGCCCCTGCCAGCGCCGCCATCCGAGACGCTCGTAGAAGTGGTGCCGTTCGGTCGATAGCACGCCGAGCCCGTACCCCTCGGCGATGATCTTGCCTGCCTCACCCATCACGGCGCTGCCGATACCCGTCCGACGCCAACCGACACTGACAGCCACCGCTTCCACGTAGCCCACATCCACGATCTGCTCGTCGATGTAGACGGGACGTCTCATCACGGCGGCATGGCCGACCGGAACGGACGTGTCGAATGCGATGACGTGAGTTCCACCGAGAGCGTGCTCCCATTCATGCTCATTGAAGTCGTCGAAGGACGCCCACAGCAAAGAACGCAGCCCGGTGCGCGTCTCGACATCCAGCTGATTGGACGCCATCCGCACCATTCTCATGTGTCGCACGCCACCATCCTGCCCACACCAGGTGGGTTCACCGCTGACATAGGGGCGTCAGATCCGGACGATGATGCTGCGGCAGGATGGGGTCATGGCTCTCACCTCGACACTGGTTCCGCTGGGGACGACCGCGCCCGACTTCACACTTCCGGACCTCGAGGGCGTCACTCATCGGCTGGTCGACTTCACGGCCCCGGTCCTCGTGGTGGCGTTCGTCTGCAACCACTGCCCCTACGTCCAGCACATCGAGCTCGCCCTGGGTCGATTCACACCCACCCACGAGCTTGACGTGGTTGCCATCTCCAGCAACGACATCAGCCGCTACCCCGACGACGCGCCAGCGGCGCTGGCCGAACAGGCCGAGCGGGCCGGCTGGCAGTTCCCTTACCTCTTGGACAGCGACCAGCAGACAGCCAAGGCGTACGGAGCGGTCTGCACCCCCGACTTCTTCGTCTACGGCAGCGACCGCACACTCGCCTATCGAGGGGCGTTCGACGAATCGACACCGGGAAACGGACGTCCCGTCACCGGCGCTGCCCTCGCCGCCGCGATCGACCTCGTGTCAGCCGGCCAGCCAGTCCCCGAACCGCACCAACCAAGCATGGGATGCAGCATCAAGTGGCTTCCCGGCAACGAGCCGACAGGAGATTCCCGATGACCTTCGAAGGGGCGTTCGACGACCTGCTCGCGGCGAACAGCGAGTTCGCCGCGACCTTCCAGAACGCAGGACTTCCCGCACCGGCGGCCAGAGGGCTGGCGGTACTGACCTGCATGGACTCACGCATCGACCCGTTCAGCATCCTGGGCATCGGCCCCGGCGACGCCAAGGTCCTTCGGAATGCGGGTGGCCGGGTCACGGAGGACGTCCTGCGCACCCTCGTTCTCGGGGCCTATCTGCTCAATGTCACCCGGGTGCTGGTGATGCCACACACCAAGTGCGCCATGGCCGGCTTCACCGAGGACGAGATCCACCAGAAGATCAGCGCAGAGCACGGCGTTGATACGCGCAGCCTTGAGTTCCGCACCACCGACGACCAGCTTGCCTCGCTGCGGCAGGACATGGTGCGGATCGAGTCGTACCCCCTGCTGCCACCAGGGCTCGCGGTGGGCGGGGTCGTCTTCGACGTCGACACCGGGCGCATCATTCCGCTGGACCAGGCGAGTACCAGTAGCTGAACCGGCAGGTACGCGTGTCGGTCAGTCGCGGCGGCTGTAGGCACCGGACGTGTACGACGTGATGTCGAACGCCACTCCGAGGAGGACCAGGAACCAGCCGAAGCCCGACACCTCCTGGACAGGCGCCCACGCGATTGCCCAGAAGAGCGCGGTCCACGGCAGGAACACCAGTCCGAGAAGCTTCAACCAGAAGCTGTCGATCGACTGGTTCACCTCATCGGTGAAGATCCAGGCGAACAGGAAGGCGACACGTGGGCCTATCAGGCCCATGAGGGCGACGACGCAGCACATGTGAGCGACCTTAGTGGGTCAGGCGTCGATGCGGGCCCGATCGAGATCAGCGGCGCCCTCGATGATGAAGTGGCGGCGCGGCGCCACTTCATTGCCCATCAGCAGCTCGAAGACGCCAGACCCCTCCTCCGCGTCGGCCAGCGTGATCCGCCGGAGCGTGCGGTGCCTCGGGTCCATCGTGGTCTCGCGCAGCTGTGCGGCGTCCATCTCACCGAGCCCCTTGTAGCGCTGGATCGGCTGTTTGATCCGCTTGCCCTTCTTGTCGATGTCGGCGACCAGCTTCTTCATCTCGGCGTCTGTGTAGGCGTACACGACCTCGTTCTTCTTTCCGCCACCGGTGATGATCTCGACTCTGTGCAGCGGAGGTACGGCCGCGTAGACGCGACCCTCGGCCAACATTGGTCGCATGTACCGGTGGAACAGGGTCAGCAGCAGGGTGCGGATGTGGGCACCGTCGACGTCGGCGTCGGTCATGATGATGATCTTGCCGTAGCGCACGGCATCCGGGTCGAACGTCCGACCCGACCCTGCCCCCAGCACCTGGATCAGCGAGGCGCACTCACTGTTCTTGAGCATGTCGCCGACGGAAGCCTTCTGCACGTTGAGGATCTTTCCGCGAATCGGCAGCAGCGCCTGGAACTCTGAGGACCTCGCCAGCTTCGCGGTACCGAGGGCACTGTCGCCCTCGACGATGAAGAGCTCGGTGCGCTCGATGTCGTCGCTGCGGCAGTCGGCGAGCTTGGCCGGCAACGAAGACGTCTCGAGCGCGTTCTTGCGGCGTTGCAGCTCTTTGGAGTGACGGGCCGCAATCCTGGCACGGGCAGCACCAACGACCTTCTCCAGAATCGCGCGGGCCCTGGCCTTGTCTGCGCGCTTGGTCGAGGTCAAGACCTTGGTCAGCTCGCGGTTGACGACGTGCGACACGATGCGGGTGGCGGCCGAGGTGCCGAGCACCTCTTTGGTCTGACCCTCGAACTGCGGCTCGGCCAACCGGACGCACACCACGCCCGTGAGGCCTTCGAGGACGTCGTCCTTGATGACCGGATCGTCGTTTGCCTTGAGCAGCTTGGCTGCCCGCAGCTGCTCGTTGACGGTGCGCACCAGACCGCGCTCAAAACCGGAAACGTGGGTTCCGCCCTTGGGGGTGGCGATGATGTTCACGAAGCTGCGCACGGTGCTGTCATACCCGCTGCCCCAGCGCAGGGCGATGTCGACCGTCAGCTCGCGCTCGACCTCGGTCGGGGTCATGTGCCCCTTGGAGTCGAGGACGGGCACCGTCTCGTGGAAATGGCCGACGCCGTGCAGTCGTACCGGATCGGCAACGGGCTCGTCGGTGCTGAGGTACTCGACGTACTCGGTGATGCCCCCGTCGAACCGGAACGACTCCTCGAGCACCTCGTCACCGCGCTCGTCATGGAGGGTGAGGGTGAGCCCAGGCACGAGAAAGGCGGTCTGGCGCATCCGGTTCTGGAGGTCGTCGAGCGACACCTCGGCGTCCTTCAGGAAGATCTCGCGGTCAGCCCAGTAGCGGACCCGCGTGCCGGTCTTCTTCTTGGGAGCCTTGCCGACGACCCGCAGACCCGAACGCTTGGTGAAGGCGGCTGTATCGCCGTCGGCGGCGAACTCGCCGGGGATGCCCCGCCGGAACGACATCGTGTGAATCTTTCCGTCGCGGTCGACCTCGACGTCCAGCCGCGACGAGAGCGCGTTGACGACTGACGCGCCCACCCCGTGCAGGCCGCCGGACGCGGTGTAGGAACCGCCGCCGAACTTGCCGCCGGCATGGAGCCGGGTCATCACGACCTCGACACCGGTCAGCTTGGTCTTCGGCTCGACGTCCACGGGGATCCCGCGGCCGTCGTCCTCGATCTCGACCGACCCGTCCGGCAGCAGCCTGACGTCGATCTGGTGGCAGTGACCGGCGAGCGACTCGTCCACCGCGTTGTCGATGATCTCCCACAGGCAGTGCATCAGACCACGGGAGTCGGTGGAGCCGATGTACATGCCAGGGCGCTTGCGGACCGCTTCGAGCCCCTCGAGGACGGACAGATTCTTGGCCGTGTAGCCGCCCCGGCTGGGTGCGGGGGGTCGCTTGGTGGCGGCCGTGCCTGGTCTCGACGAGGTGGAGCTGCTGCTCGGACGCGAGGAGGCACGGGCTGACGACACGGCTCTGAGGCTATCTGGCAGGTCCGACCGGGTGATGTTGGCGCTCCGATGGACGCATTCCGGTCACGGTCGGCGTGTCGTGACCCAGATCACACGATCCTCTAGGTGAAGGTGTACGCCAACGGCGAACCCCGCCGCAGCCAGCAGCGGGAAGTGTCGGACTGTGGTGAGATGTTGAACAGATGCCGGGAGTTCCCGGCATCGAACCGACGGTCACGTGGCCCAGGCCGCGAGGCTCTCAGTGAGGAGTGAGGCGACGTGACGACCACACTGGCCCCCGACACCACGCTGACCGCTGCCGACCGCTGTGACAAGTGCGGCGCGCAGGCCTATGTCCGCGTTCGCCTGATCACCGGCGAGCTGCACTTCTGTGCCCACCACGCCAAGCAGTTCGAGCCGAAGTTGAAGTCTGTCGCCGTGGAGATCACCGACGAGACGGCACGGCTGGCCGAGAGCTGAGCCACACCTTCCCGGCCTGATCGGGCTGCGGCTCCTATCTCAGGAGTGTGTGTTTCACGACCGCGTCTCGGAACCGGGCTGCCCGCACTTGGCGACCTCGAGTTCGACTGCCAGCATCATCAAGCCTGACGCGCCTTCGCCTTGCGCCTGGAGTGTCAGCAGATCGCCCGGCCTGGCGATCTTGCGCGTGATTCGTACCTCAGCCGTCATGTTCCCGTGGCTGTCGGCAAGAACGCTCTTCCAGGTTCCGGTGTCGTTCTGAGCCTCGATGATCCAGCGGAGTTCGACCACTGAGTCAGGTGTGAAGTCGAACCCCGAGATCTGAACGGCGTCGCCGGGACTGATCCGCCCCAGCGCGCAGTTCGTGGACGGCGACGCGATGAGGTCGCTGCTGCGGGGTCCGACGAACGCGTCCGAGAACTCGTTCACGTCGGTATTCCCGCACGATGCCAGCAGGACGAGCAGTACTGCGGCCGCACAAACTGCCCCACCAAGACGCACCATTTGAACCTAGCGCCCCCAGCGCCCTGCGTCACCACCGACGCTGCGGAATGCGAAATGTCCGAGATCTCACCCCGGCCACCGAGCGATTCCCGTCCCGGACCGTCACCGCCCGCCACCGTGGGACGGCGGCGGGCGGATCGGGGGACGTCGACGTCTAGCAGAGTGCGACGCTCGGATTGAAGTCTGCGTGGACGCCGTCGGGGTTCGGACGCCAGATCCACGCGTGGAGGGCCCAGATGCCCAGGGTGTCGTTGCGGTGGAACTGCTCGCCGAACAGCTCAGGCGGTTCGGTGCCCTTCCACGCACCCTGCGGAACGACGTACTCAGCCGCGACCAGCTGCATCCGATTGTTGTGCGGCTCGTACACCAGCACCTCGGGGTGGCTGGCATCAACGGTGTCATCGATCGATCCCATGTCGGCGTAGTGCTGCCCCATCCCACCGACGCCGGGCGCATCGAAGCACGGCAAGAACTTCTCGTATCCGGCCGCTTCTGCCTTGGTCACCGAGTGCAGGGCGGCTGTCGCCTGCCGCACCTCTGCGAACTGCGCCATCGAGCCCGACGCCGGTGCGGCCGAGAGGCCCAGAGCCAGTGACAGGGCGAGAGACAGGGCGACACCAAGTGCCGCCGTGGCGCGCCTCATGACCCCTCCGTCACCAGGAAGACGTCGTCAGCGACCAGGCCGTGCGCTTGGCGGTGAACGGTCGACGCCGCCTCGGGTGACGGCGCCTCGACGAGACAGAAGACCTTGCCCTCGCCTTCTGACACCCAGTACCGCAGGTAGCGGACCTCATGCTGACCTTGCGTCTGCAGATCGGCCATGTGGGCCTTGGCGACGTCATCGAGGGCTACTCCCCCGTCGATCGAGTGGACATCCATGTAGAGCGGCATCGATTCCTCCTGCGGTCATGCGGAATGTCGGACGTCTGCGACGCTAGGCAGGCAGGGCATCCACCGGCAGGGGACCCGACCCCCATGTTGGAGCGCGGGCTCCCTATGTTGGCCAGTCAGTGCGAGGCGGCAGCAGCGAGGGCGACGTCGGCCGCCTCGGTCCGGCTGCCGACACCGAGCTTGGCCAGAATCGATGACACGTGGTGGTCGACGGTCTTGCCCGAGATCACCAGCTGCTGCGCGATCTGGGCGTTGGAGGCACCGTCGCAGAGCAGCGTCAACACCTCACGCTCACGGGAGGTCAGCCCCAGCGGGTCGAGCTTGGTGGCAACGCGCGACCCGCGGGGAATGGCGGCAACGCCCCGGCTCCGCATCAGCTGCCGGGCGCGGGCTGAGGCGGCCGTCGCCCCGAGCGCGTCCAGCTGCCGAACAGCCTCACGCATCGCGTCCTGATCGCCGCTGTCGAGGCACGCCAGAGCGGCGTCGTACGGCCGCCCGGCGTCGCTCAGCCAGCTGGCGGCGGCGAGCTCGTCGCCCGACGTCCACAGGTCGAAGGGCGGCGGCAGCGGATCGAGCCGGTCGGCGGCGACCCCGACCCGCCTGGCCCAGACTGCCACCTCTCCACGGAGGAGCGGCTCGACTCCCTGCGCACCCTCGACGGCGGCCGCGGCCCGCTCGCGGGCGGCGTCGTCGTCTCCACTGAGCCAGCCGATCTCGATCCAGCTGATCCGGGCGTCCAGCAGCCAATCCGCCGAGTCCAGGCGCTCGGCGTACCCCAGCGCCTCGGCGATCATCTCAGCGCCTTCGGGGTCGCCCTTGCGAGCCAGCACCCGTCCGACACCACCGAGAGGGTTCAACCGGTTGACCGGCGACAGGTGCTCGCGTGCCCGGCTGACCAGCTCTCGGCCGATCAGCAGGGCCTCGTCCCAGCGCCCTTGGCGGTCCAACGCCCTGACGTGCCCGCCCTTCAGGCAGGCCTCGTACGTGGAGAAGTCGCAGAGCTCCCAGAACTCCAGTCCTTCAGCAAGCACCTCCTCCGCCTCAGCAAATCGGTTCTCGCCGGCCAAGAACGCGTGGAGGTTGCTGAATGCTCGACCCGTCTGGCTCTCGTGGTTGCCCTCGGCCGCCACATCGAGCGAACGTCGGAAGAGGGCCGTCACGTCTTCGTGCCGGATCATCCGAATGCACGCCTCGGTGTTGAGCGCGTCCGCAAGCAGCGCCGAGTCGTCGAACTCCTCGGCAATGCCCCTGGCCCGAAGGGCGAGGTCGAGCGCCTTGGCTGAGTCCTCATCCAACAGCGTCCCGGCCTGCGACAGCCACGCCCAGCCACGCTCGGGGCACGCAGGCTCACCTTGCAGCACCTCCTCGGCGGCGTACACGAGTCGCTCGTACTCCGCTCCCTCGCACAGCCGCCACTTGGCGTGCCCCTGCTTGCGGAGAGCCTGGCTCTGCCGGCGCCTGTCGCCCAGCTCACGCCAACGGCCGATGGACGCCTCGCGCATCTCTGCGGAGTGTTCCCACTGGTCGAGCAGCCCGTACTCGTCGGCAAGCGCGTCCGTCCACGCCGCCACGTCCCTGGGGTCGGCCCCCTCTGTCCATCGCAGCACGCGCTCGTACTGGGCGGCGGCCTCGCGATGCGAGCCCAGCTCGGCCGCCTGCCGTCCGGCCTGCGGTGCATATACCTGCACGCTGCCGGGGATCTCAGCCAGCTCAGCATGGTGAGCGAGCCGGGCCGTCTCGACGTCATCACGGCGGGCCAGCACCGCCAGAGCCGCCGCGTTCATGGCACACAGACGATGGCTGGGCAGTGACGACTCGATCGCAGCCCTGGCAAGCTCGTGCCGGAACCGCAACGCGTCCCCGGACGCCACCAGTGCGCCGGACTCCAGGCACTCGTCGAGTAGGTCGGGACGGGTGGTGGCCACCTGCTGCAGATCTGCCAGGCGGGCCGACGCCCCGAACACGGCCACCCAGTCGGCCAGCTCGCGGGCTGCGGGAGTGAGCCGACAGATGCGCGCCTGCACGGCGTCGTGCACCGAGGTGAGCAGCTGGTCGCCGGATGACGCCAGCGCCTCACGTACGTAGAACGGGTTGCCCCCCGTGAGCTCGTAGACCTTTCGACCATCCACGCCGTGCTCCGCCGCCAGGGCCGTCACCGCCTCGGGGGTCAACGCCGGTAGCGCCATGCGTCGTGCCCACCGGTGGGTACCCGCCTCGCCCAGCAGGGTGCGCAGCGGGTGGTCGCGCCCGAGCGCGTCGTCGCGGTACGTGGCAAGGATCAGCAACCGGCAGTTCCGTACCCGGCGACTGAGGAAGAGGATGAGGTCGAGACTGGCTTCGTCGGCCCAATGCACGTCCTCGAAGACCAGGACGGTGAGGGCGTCCGACGCGGTGAGCTCGTCTCGCAGCAACCGGAACATCCTGCTGCGCGGGATCTCGTCCGAACGGCAGACCGCGGCCAGCTCTCCGCCGATCTGATCGGCCACGTCCACCAGCGGTGCGAGCGGCTGGGGGGTGAACGAGCCGTCGCAGGCACCCCACAGCCAACGAGCATCCGGTGTGCGCGCCTGACACTCCTCGACGAGCGAGGTCTTGCCGACGCCGGCCTCCCCGGCGATCAGCACGACGCGGCTGTCGCCACCCGCAGCGTCCTCGGCGTACTCGCCGAGCAGCGTGAGGAAATTCTCCCGTTCCAGGAGCTTCATCCGGCAATGATGCGCCTCTCCGGAGTCGTACGTCCAGGTAATGGTGCCTTCACCTCGATGGCGGAGGTGACTTCTCCTGCGGCAGGCTCCACCCAGCCGTGGTCGGCGACGCGGATGGCACCGCGGTCTGGGAACAACGACTCCTGGAGTTCCTCCGACTTCAGGGCGTTGTGCCTGGCAGAGAGCCCCACGCACAACCAGCACAGCGGATCTCGCCACCACCACCGCCAGGACAGTCACTGAGTGGTACGAAACCGTCGACCGCACCGCCGCCGGGTGGCCAATTTCGTGACAGTCGGTGGAAGGTGGCCAGTGCTAGGCCGGCGTGGGGCGCCTGGCGACATAGACCGTGTTCGACGCCTCCTGATCGGGGAGAGCGCTCGGGAAGCGCACCACCTCGGTCCGCACCTCGGCGAAGACCGCACCCAAAGTCTGTTCGTACTCGGTGTCCGGCGGATCGTTCGACCAGAGACTGAACACTCCCCCGGGCCGCAGGTCATCATGAACCTGCCGAACGCCGTCTGCCCGGTAGAAGTCGGCGTGGCTCGGGTGCAGCAGCTCGCGTGGCGAGTGGTCGATGTCGACCACCACGGCGTCGAACGCGGCACGTGGCGCTTCCGATGCGAGGCCGGCGCCTCTGGCAAGCGCAAAGAAGTCGCCATGCAGGAAACGGCAGCGAGGGTCGGTGCTGAGAGCCTCGCCCAGCGGCAACAGATGGTGCCTATGCCAGTCGATCACGGCGTCCAACGCCTCGACCACCACGAGTGAACGCACCCGCGGGTCGGCCAGCACCGTCTGTGCGGTGTAGCCGAGCCCGAGGCCACCCACGACAACGTCGAGCTGGTCGCCGTCGAGCTCGAGGAGCGCCAGTCGTGCCACCTCGATCTCGGCCGCGACGAAGAGGCTCGACATCAAGAACTCGTCGTCCAGCTTGGCCTCGTAGACCAGGGAGTCGGAGACGGGGTCATGCCGACGTCGCAGGCTGATCACGCCCATCGGTGTCTGGCGCGCGTCAAGCACCTGGAAACGAGCCGACACGCGTCGTCTCAGGCCGTGGGCTTGACGAAGGCCAGGCCGTTGCTCATCCAGCGCTCGCAGGTGCAGCCGGTCGGATTCTTTACCTGGTACATGTCGCGGCGTTGCCACTTACGCTGGGTGCGGGTCCAGAGCGTGGTGGAACCGCCGCCGTCGAGCTCGTACGCGTAGGTCATGCCGAGTTTCTTGGCGATGTTGGCCGCGTTGGCCAGACCGAAACCGCCGTTCCGGAGCACGACCCCGTTGACGACCTCGAGCTTGCTACCCGGCACGGTGAACGCACGCCAGCGACCGTCGACGTCCCAGCCGACGAACGTGCGAGGACGCGCTGACAACGCTGACGGAGTGCGGGCGTAGGACTTGCAGCCGAGCGGGGCGGGCTTGCCACCTGCCACCACCGGAAGACCGCGACCGACACCGGTCCGCAGCTTGACCCCGGTGGTGGTGGACTGTCGGACATCCACCCGCACCCCGGTACCGGAGGGCACACCTTTGGCCAGTTTGGCCACGTTCGAGGAGAAGGCGATCACCCGGGTGCCCGTCTTGACGGGTGCGCCACGCTTGGCAGCGTTCTTCCTGGCATTTCGGATCTCGATGATGTGGTTGCTGCTGTCCAGCACCCACTCGGTCTCGCCGGCGGGTCGCGGGCTCGCCGCCTTCCCATCAGATCGGGTGAGCGTGCTCCAGTCATGGGTGTACACGGTGGCGCCGCCGCCGATCACCCGGTGCCAGTTCATGCCGCGAAGCTTGAAGCCGGTGGCGCCAGTGAGCTTGGCCCTGACCTGGCCACGAACTCCGAAGAAGTCGCCGAACGGTTGACCCTTGGTGTCGACCCCGACGGTACGCATCCGCTTGTAGATCCCGCGGATCACCTTGCCGTCCCTCACCATCGGGCCGCGAGCCATCTCAATGCTCTTCTCGTACCGGATGTCGGGCGCGATGAAGAAATCACCGTTGATGCTGCCCAGCGACTTCGACGCCTGCGCCTTGGTCATCTGCCCAACGGCTTCGCGTTCACCGACCGGGGTGTTGATGAGCGCCGGATACGCGCCGACCGGAAAGGTCGTCATGATGACGTTCGCCTTGTGGTCGTACTGTCCGACGGCAGATCCCTTGGCCGTCGCCCAGTAGTACTTCGACACGCCGCCCCCGGCGAACGTCGCAGTCTTGTCGAGCCGCGTCGTGACGTCGATCTTGCAGGGTCGAGCGGCCTCCGCCTCATGTGGGACGGCGGTCAGCAAGGCGCACGCCAACGCCGTGGCTGCCAGGAGCACAGCAGGGCGGGTCCAGGTGGTCGACAACGACACGAGCACTCCATCGGTATCTCGGGGGGCTACGGCTCGACCGGGCCAAGTTAGCCCATCCCGGTGACACGTCGGACGCCGCTAGGGGCGTTCAGGGCCTTCTCTTACGGTTCCCGTGTACTGCCAGCGGACGTTCTGACCTCCGATCGCCGGCGTATGCCCGTGCTCCGCCACGACTGCCAGCATGGCCTCGGGTGAGTGGACAAAGGTGCGGAACGTTCGACCCCGGATGGCGTACCCCAGGTTCTCCATCACCGTCTCGGTGCGCGTGAGAAGGCGAGGTCTCGGGTAGCTGAACACGAGCACGCGTCGGGCACGGTCGGCCGCCACGCCCAGCAGCGCCGCGAAGTCGGGATAGCAGCAGACCACCCGGTGCAGCACCACGACGTCTGCCTCTGGTGCCGCCGAGGGATCGGCCACCACGTCCGCATTCCGACGGGTCACCCGATCGGCCAAGCCTGACTCGGCCAGGAGCCTGGCGGCTTCGCCCTCGTACGCCGTCGACAGCTCGATATTGGTCGCCTGGGACGCTCCGCGCCGGAGCAGCTCCAGGTGCAGTCCGCCGACGCCGCCGCCGATCTCCAGCACCGTGGCGCCGTCCGGGCCCTGGTCTGCAGCAAAATCTGCCATCTTTGCCGCAGTGTCATCGAGCCCCGACGCACGGAACGACTTCGCCGTGCGTCGGGCGTACTTGGACGTAAAGACGTCGTCGTACTCAGCCGGATCACAGCATGCGGTCATGTACCTAGTAGACCAGCCGCCGAGTTCGGCGGTGGAGTGCGGCATGGGCCGCCGCGCTGCGCGCAGATACTAGAGACGGGAGTCGTCCACCTCGATCGACACGGTGACGGCACCGCCGTCGCCCTTGCCACCACGGATCGTTTTCGGCACAGCGAGCAGCCAACCTGCATTCTCACCACTTGCCACTAACTACGGGCGACTGAGTGCGAAACGGTGCACCATCACCACCAGCTGGACGCGATCACGGGCATTGAGCTTGTCC
>JAHELE010000164.1 GCA_024644345.1 Actinomycetes bacterium
CGACCGGGCCAATCGCCGTCGCGTACTCGCGACGCACGAGTGACCAACCCTCGCCGAGCGACTCGATGTGCTCGGCCAGCAGCTTCTGCAGGTGTGCCTCGACGCCGTCCTTTTGCAGGCCTGGGTCAACGCCGAGATCGTGGTCGGTGTCATGCAGCACCTCGTCAACCGTGATGGTGAGCTTGTCGCCCGTCTTGGTGTGGCTCACCGTCCACGTCCCGACGCCGGCGTCGTCCACATCCACAGTCGTACGGCAGGGCGGGCTCATCCAGTTCAAGGGCTTGTAGGCACGGTCGTCGGCATGGATGGACACCGACCCGTCGGCCTTCACGAGGATGAGTCGGGTGGACATCGGCAGGTGGGCCGACAATCGGCCGGAGTAGTCCACCGAACAGCGGGCGATGACGAGGCGCATGATCATCAGCCTAGGGATGCGGCAAGGTGGCCCCAAGTTGCCATCCTCGGGCAGTCAACCGGCGGCGGGCTTTGGCGACGTTGAACCGTCGACGTCAATCTCGGCTGGTGTGGCCACCTGCCGGCTAGGGTTGTCCCGATGGCTGGAGTGCTTGGAGGTCGACGAATTTCGGCACTGGCATGGGCCAAGGTCCGGGCAAACATCTACTCGCTGGACCTCACCCACGTCGTCAGGGGATGAGCTGGGCCAGGGGAGCGTGGCCAATCGGGATCTGCAGCTACTCCCGGCAGTGCACGACTCGAGAGACTCGACCACCCCCAGCGGCCCGGCGGACCAGTTGGGCATTCAGCGTAGTGCCGTCTCCCGGTCGCTGGGCGTGATCCAGCACGAGGGCTTGGTCAGGAGCGCATGCGGTCCTGACGACCGACGTTCGAGACGGGCCTCGTTGACGCCGAAGCGTTGGAGCCGGATCCGGTTCTTCGAATCGCGTCTCGTTGAGTTCTTCCTGGTGCATGCGCCAGCGGCTCGCGAGATCATCGAACTCCTGGAAGCAGACCCTTCGGTCGAGGCGGACGTGCCCTCTGCGCCCCTCTGGTCGCGCTTGCCCAACTCGCCGTGGTCGGCGTTGACGTTGGCAATGAAACTGACGCCGAGCTCAGTGCCTTCGGGATCGGCGATTCGACGGGTGGGTGGCTCTGAGCGTCATTCATCAGCGTGGTCCTGTGCGTCCTTCCGAACTCCGGCAGTTGGTGCGCCGCAGCAGCGCTGCCATGACCGAGGTGCTCGACCGGCTCTGGGCCGCCGGTGCCATCGACCGCCAACGTGACGACCACGGTCCCGACCGTTGGTCGGTCATCGTGACCGTCACCCCCAACGGCGCCAGTGAGGCGATTGAGATGGTGCGGATGGTCGACCGACATGCGATGGCATTGGGACGGTCTCTCGCCGGGAACGTACACCTCTGCCGGGCGACGGGAGCTGCCTGACGAGGGCATGGATCCGCTGCGGCGGTCCTGCTGGGCGCGTCGAGTTGATTAACGTCGCAGAGAATGACGGAACTGTTACTGTTTGCCACCACTGATGAGGCGGAGGATTGAATGAACGCGTGGCTGTGGATCGTGTGGCTGGCGGTTGGTCTGATCTGCGCAACCATCTGTGCGCGCGTTGCCGCAGGCAAGGGACGAGGGCCCGTCGGGTACGCGGTCCTCGGGTTCCTGGTGCCCTTGATCGGACTCATTGTCGTTGCCGTGGTCCCTTCGCGGGCCGTGCAGCAGTGAGTCAGAGACGCGAGACGTCGGCCAACGACGGGGCTGAATCGGACAAGTCATAAGGTGGCGCCCACGGACCCCGAGACCCGCCCAACCCAGGTGGCCCAGTGGATAGCCATTGTGGTCACCGTGGCTGTGTCGGTGGGGCTGGCGTACTTCCTGCCTCGCGCAGCCGATGCCACGGCGCCCCAAGACACCAAGCTCGCGGCCGGTGAACGGGTCGAGGCGGGCGGCGTCTCGATCGAGCCTCCCGATGGGTGGGCGCTGACCGGGGGTACAGATCTGCTGGTGATCACAAAGCAGGACTCCAAGATCGTCTTCTTCCCTCCGACTCGCGACAAGACGACGGCCAAGGACTCGGTAGTCGAAGCCGAGAAGCTCTTCACCGATGACAAGTCCTTGCACGCCACTCTCGGGGACGTCACCGAGCTGAGCAACGACGCCGGGCTCGACGCGGCCTATGTGACCATCGCCGAACAGGACGGCCTGACGGGGCTCTACGCCTTCAGTGATGGGACCAAGCTGATCTCGGCCAATCTCTCGTCGTCCCCAGAGACCTACGCCAAGCAACAGGAAGAAATCATCGCGATGCTCGCCACCGTCGAGTTCGGTGAGGGGAAGACGTCATGAGCGGCCCCGTGACAATCGACTCCTGGAAGGTACGTGGGGCCGGCGCTATGGGGATCGTCGTCACGATCGTGGTGTGCAGCATCTGGGGAGCTGTTGGTCTGTGGTCGGCAACAGGCCTACCTCGTGCCATCGTGAGCACCGGTTGGATGGCGATCGCCGCAGGGATGTGGGCGGTGTACGGCACACTGCTCTTGTTGCTCGTCCGTCGGCCAGCTCGGCGGGCCCATGTCCTGACTATCGGGGCCACACTCGCCTTGGCCTGGGGTGGGTTGGCGGCGATTGACATCGCGGGACGCGCGAACACTGCCGTCCAGACGATGGCGATCAACGCGTCCGACGTGGGAGACGGATCCTGGACAACGTGGGTGGCCTCACCAGTGATCGAAGAGACGGTGAAGACTCTCGGCATCGTCATGCTTGCCCTGCTCCCAGCCGCACGACGGTTCGGCGCCGGCGCGGGGCTCGCCATCGGTGCCCTAGTCGGCGTCAGCTTCCAGGTCGTAGAGAACTTCGTCTTCACGCTTCAAGGAATGGCCGATGCCCCCGACCAGCCCGGCCAGGTGCTGCTGAGCATGGCGTTCGTGCGCGGGCTGGTAGGTGTCTTCAGCCATATCGTCTACTCCGGCCTCATCGGGGCGGCCGTGGGATGGCTCATCATCGGTGGGCCAGAGCACCGGGCCCGACGGCTGGCGACTCTGGCCAGTGCTTTCGTTCTGATGGTGGGGCTCCATTCCTGGTCGAACTGGGCGGCGGACGCGCACGCCGCGGTGGTGTATGTGATCACGATGGTTGTCGGCCTCGTGGCCCTCGTCGTCGTGGCCCGTCGCGCTCTCCCGCGGGGGCAACTGCAGGAAGTCGGCTCGTGACTGGTCGTCTAGTAGTCGTCACACACCGCTAGTCCGCGTTCGACGACTTCCCGTTGCGACGGTTGAGCTCCACGCTGCTGGGTCCGCTCAGCGCCCTGCCATCGCCGGGGCAGTGTCTCGAAGGCGGGCCTGCGGTGGGAGGATTCGAATTCGTTGGCGCCTCGAACGTTTTGGAGCGGGCATGGCACGAGAGTTCACACGGGTCGGAGTCGTCGGTCTCGGCACGATGGGGGCCGGGATCTGCGAGGTCTTTGCGCGCAACGGCCTCGAGGTGGTGGCCGTCGAGCGAGATGAAGCGGTGCTGCCGAGCGGTATCGAGCATGTCGAGACGTCGACCTCGCGGGCGGTGAAGCGCGGCAAGCTCAGCGAGGAAGACAAGCAGGCGATCTTCGATCGGATCACCTTCACCTCGCAGCTGGAGGACCTCGCCGACTGCCACCTGGTGATCGAGGCTGTCCCCGAAAAGCTCGAGCTCAAGCAGCAGATCTTCGCCGAGCTCGACCGCATCACTGCTCCAGACGCGATTCTGGCCACCAACACCTCCTCGTTGTCGGTAACGGAGATCTCGGTGGCAACCCACCGGCCGGCCCAGGTGATCGGCATGCACTTCTTCAATCCGGCACCGGTGCTGAAGCTGGTCGAGGTCATTCGCACGGTGGTCACCGATGTCGAGGTGATCGACGACGTCAAGGCGCTGAGCGAACGCCTCGGCAAGGTCCCCGTCGTGGTCGGTGACAAGGCCGGCTTCATCGCGAATGCTCTGCTCTTCGGCTACCTGAACCATGCAGTGTCGATGTACGAGCAGCGGTACGCCTCGCGAGAAGATATCGATGCCGCCATGAAGCTCGGCTGCGGTCTGCCCATGGGGCCGCTCGCGCTGCTCGACCTGATCGGTCTCGACACCGCGTACGAGATCCTCGACACGATGTACAAGCAGACGC
>JAHELE010000165.1 GCA_024644345.1 Actinomycetes bacterium
GTTCCTAGTGCGCGACTACCTGGGCTAGGCATTCCGGCTTTCGGTCGCATCTCGCCGGCCAGCGCCATGTTTGTCGTCCATTTCTCGGCTTCGTTTGTTGCACGGTGGGGTGTCCGAGATGCGCAGGGATGCTTTCGTCCCATGCAGCTGCGTGGCTCGCACGTAAGGGACGCTCGGAGGGGGAGTCGCTTGGTGGGCGCCGGCTGGGGGTTGCCGGTCCTTCTGGGGTTATTGACTCATGGGCCGTGATCAACCCGCATGGGCCAGGGAGAGTTGAGTTCAAGCGATGCCGCGGGGCAACTCTGCCGTGCAGCGCGCACCACACATAGCCTTTTCTGGGCGATGCCCGACCGGCGCGATCGACCTACCGTGAAGGTGTTGGCGGTGGAACCGAGTTCAGGAAAGACCTGAAGCGTCCTTGGGTTCCTCTCGGATAGAGCGAGTCTGCGGAGGGCGGCATCATGAATCTTCTGGCTTGGGCGATCTTCATCATCGTCTGGGTGGCGCTTGCATTTTGGCCGGCACGTGTTGCGGGCCGGAAAGGGCATAGTTTCCTCGGCTACTTCATCTTCAGTCTCGTGTTCTTTCCACTGTCGCTCCTTTTCGCGTATCTAGCGGACGACAGGCGAACCGCTGAGGTCTCCTAGAGAAATCGCTGGCAACCCGCCTGGTAGTCCGGCTTGCGGGACCCTTCGATCCGCTGGGCAAGGTCAGGTGAGTCTCGCGCCGCCGAAGACATAGCTCGACAGTGAGAACGGTGTGCTCTTCTCGGCCGATGCAGCGGGAGGCAAGGTGTCGGGATCAAGTTCGACGAAGCGACGGGAAGATGACGACCTAGTTCATTGTCGACAGCGCGACGCTGACCCTCCAGCCCTTGATTGGGCCGAAGGCCAAGCGTGTTGATCATGAGCAACATGAAGGGCAAACTCCCCGGAGTGAACACGTCGCTCACGCTGGTGTTCGGCAGCTACGAGGAGCAGATCGTCTGGCACGACGCCGCCACGGGCCGGGATCTCGCCGGGTCGGACTTCCTTGAGCCGCTCTCCACCTACTCACGGAGGATCCCCGGGCACGGCGGGCACCTGTACTACTCGACCGGCACGTGGTACTAAACCGTGCTGCGCCCGGCCGGTCGTACCTAGGGGAGGTTACTGGACATGGCTAACGGTGCTGAGGGCTCCACGGGTGCTGATCGGGTCAGTCGGGGTTCGCTGCTGGGGAGCCTGCTGCGCCCCTTGGGCATTCTCACCCTCACACTCATCATCTACTCGCTTGTCCCCATCGAGGGGCCGCAGGTAGCTGGACTGGCCCTCGTCGGGGTAGGGATCGGCGTCCTCGTCATCCTGGCTGTGTTCGCCCGGCAGGTGTCTCGGGTAGCCAACTCCGACCACCCAGTGCGCGCAGCGGTGGAGGCACTCGTCCTGGTGTTTGGGCTCTTCGTGTGCCTGTTCGCACTGGCCTACGTGGCGCTGTGCGAAGTCGATCCCACCTCCTTCAGCAAAGACATCACCAAGGTCGCCGGGATCTACTTCACCGTCACGATCCTGACAACAGTCGGATTCGGCGACATCACCGCCGCCACCGAGACAGCCCAGATCGTGGTCACCTTGCAGATGCTCATCGGGTTGTTCTTGATCGGCACCGCAGTCAAAGTCCTCACGAGGTCCGCACGTACCGCTGCTGAGACTCACAACCCTCACGTGGCCGCACTGCTTGGGTCGGACGGCGGGGCCGGCCATCTGGACGATCCCTCCGGACCCTCCACGAGCGAGTAGCTTCCAACGCCGGCCAGCTCGAAGTCAGGGCCGTTGGTCGCGCTGCAAGGCGGTCACTGCTCACCGCTGAACGGGCATGGCCGTCTGGACGGTCTGTGCCGTGATGGTCCGGGTCGGGCTCACCCGCTCTCACGCCTCGAGCCGCCCAAGCCCGCGAACCCGGTATTGCCGCCGCCCCGCTGGGTTCGAGGCCGTCCACGTCGCCGTCGATGAGGCGACCCGCTCGACCGATGTCGAGGTCCTGCCAACCAGGCGCGTGTTCGCTCCAGTCCTCTCGGGCACCGTGGGCGACCGTCGACGCTCTCGTTGGTGTTGGAGCTAGCCGTCAATGGCTGGGACTCGTTCCGGGCTATGAACGAAGGGATGAGGGCCGCGATCTGAGAGATGCACGTGGAGATTCTCCGCTCCTTCACCGATGGCGACACTGTGGTGGGTGAGGCCATGTCGACGGGCCGCCATACCGGGCCGATGCTGACTGCGAATGGTGAGGTAGCGCCAACAGGAGACGCAGCCTTGTTTCCGTTCGTTGGCTGCTTCCAAGTGCGCGATGACCGCTGCGTATCTCACCCTTTACTGGGACAACATGGGCCATGAAGGCGCAGCTGGGCGCTCTCGGCCGGCCGACCGACCGCAGCGACGGCCAGGTGGAGACTGTCAAAGGGAAATCACACCGCCGACGGCGGCCGTGGATCGTCGTGGTCGGCGAGTCCGCAGCCGCGGTCGCGCCTGAGGTGTTCGTTCATTCGATTGGGACGCATCATTACGACATCGGCGGCTCCCGATCGTCAGATAGCGGACGGCTCACCTGTGGTTACACCTACGGCGACTGCGACATGTTCCGCGAGGCTGTGCTGGTCCGGGAGACCGATGATCGCGTGGTGGCCGCAGCCACGTATATGCCTGGGCTGCCGCTCGGTAGCTGCACTTTGATTCGTTACGAAGCGGTGGCCACCTCCAGTTTGAGAACCGCTGGGAGATAGGACTGTCTACTACGACAAGGGTGACGGTTACGTGAAGGTACCCACGGATGGTCGGCCACCGCTGGGCTAACAAGGGGAACTCTCAGTTCAGGATATTGCACCGCAAAGCGCTCATTGCGTACGCGCTTGGCACGCCCGGACGCACAGCGCATACCCGTTCCTAGTGCGCGACTACGTTGATTGAGTTTTCCTCACCATGAGCTGCACCGACCCCGACCATCCCACCGAGTTGGATTCGGAGTGATGGTGGATGAGTTGATTCTTGTGAAACAGCGGCGAGCCACGTTCGGCCGCAGCGCAGGGCCGGTACTAGGCTGCAGGGATACGAATCGCTGAGTGAAGGTCTTCCCCGGATCTGACGCCCCCTGCTCAAGTGAGAGCCGTGTCCTGTCGACGTCCGAAGAGTCTGACTTCTGCGTACCTGGAGGAACCACCCCGATGAAGTACCTCCGACCCCTGTCCTTGGCGGTCGCGGGGTCGATCGTCGCCTCGATCCTGGTCAGTCTCGCTCCGGCAGGCCTGGCGACGCCCACAGTCAGTGGCAGGCTAGACGTATCGCCGCGGCTGTATGTCGGTGGTCAGGCCGTCACATTCCAGGGCAACCTGGGAGTTAGTGGCGTGCGGAAGATCTGGTTGCAGTCCCACATGGGCCGCAGTGGCGACGACTGGCGCCGGGTCAAAGGATTCCACAGCAGGACTGCGCGAAATGGAAGCTTCAAGTTCAAGTACCCCGCGCCCTCCATGTTCGGCATCAAGTACCGAGTCGCCTCGCGCGGCCGTGTCACACCCGCTCATACCTTCAACGCCCGCTCGCAGGATCTCGTTCTCAGAGCGGTCCCCAACTCCTCGCGCCTCGACCCCGGACAAGAGCTGGCGGGAAGCGCGTTCACCATCAAGGTGGACACCACGCCAGTGTTGTCACACCGACCCGACCTGCCGTCGCCGGTGTTCAAAGGGCGCGGCCTGACGCTGGAGCAACGGGGCGCCCAGGGCGTGTGGCAGGCACTGGCCACGACGACGACCAACGACAAGGGCAACGGTTCGTTCCGAATCCCCCCTTCCGACCCGGGCTGTCCGGTGTACCGGGTTCGCTTGCACGCATGGACGAAAGGCGGCAGCAAGATTGGGTGGTTTCCGTCGTTTCCGACTCCGGTCGAGGTGGTAGCCGGACCCAGCTCGTCCGGCTCCTGCGTGAGACCAGCGCCTGCGCGAAGTGACACGACCTTCTCGACGAAGGCCGGTCAGAAATCCGCGGTGGCTGCGACGGCCGCAGGTACCTACAAGTGGGGCCAGCCGCTGTGGGACTTTGCCTGGGAGGAGGGTCAGCCGTTAACCAGCCGGCCCAGCCGCG
>JAHELE010000166.1 GCA_024644345.1 Actinomycetes bacterium
CGCGGCTGGGCCGGCTGGTTAACGGCTGACCCTCCTCCCAGGCAAAGTCCCACAGCGGCTGGCCCCACTTGTAGGTACCTGCGGCCGTCGCAGCCACCGCGGATTTCTGACCGGCCTTCGTTGAGAAGGTCGTGTCACTTCGCGCAGGCGCTGGTCTCACGCAGGAGCCGGACGAGCTAGGTCCGGCTACCACCTCGACCGGAGTCGGAAACGACGGAAACCACCCAATCTTGCTGCCGCCTTTCGTCCATGCGTGCAAGCGAACCCGGTACACCGGACAACCCGGGTCGGAAGGGGGGATTCGGAACGAACCGTTGCCCTTGTCGTTGGTCGTCGTCGTGGCCAGTGCCTGCCACACGCCCTGGGCGCCACGTTGCTCCAGCGTCAGGCCGCGCCCTTTGAACACCGGCGACGGCAGGTCGGGTCGGTGTGACAACACTGGCGTGGTGTCTACCTTGATGGTGAAAGCGCTGCCCGCCAGCTCTTGTCCGGGGTCGAGGCGCGAGGAGTTGGGGACCGCGCTGAGAACGAGATCCTGCGAGCGGGCGTTGAACGTATACGCGGGAGTGACACGGCCGCGTGAGGCGACTCGGTACTTGATGCCGAACATGGAAGGCGCGGGGTACTTGAACTTGAAACTTCCATTTCGCGCAGTCCTGCTGTGGAATCCGCTAACCCGGCGCCAGTCGTCGCCTGCGCGGCCCATGTGGGACTGCAACCAGATCTTCCGCGCGCCACTAACCCCCAGGTTGCCCTGGAATGTGACGGCCTGACCACCGACATACAGCCTCGGCGATACGTCTAGCCGGCCACTGACTGTCGGCGTCGCCAGGCCTGCCGGAGCGAGACTGACCACGATCGAGGCGACGATCGACCCCGCGACCGCCAAGGACAGGGGTCGGAGGTACTTCATCGAGGTGGTTCCTCCAGGTACGCAGAAGTCAGACTCTTCGGATGTCGACAGGACACGACTCTCACTTGAGCAGGGGGCGTCAGATCCGGGGAAGACCTTCACTCGGCGAGTTCGTACCACTGCAGCCTAGTGCCGGCCCTGTGCGGCGGCCGAAAGTGGCTCGCCGCTGTTTCGCAAGAATCAGCTCATCCACCATCACTCCGAATCCAACTCGGCGAGATGATCGCGATCGGTGCAACTCATAGTGAGGGGAACTCAATCAACGTAGTCGCGCACTCTGAACGCTTGAGCGCTGTGCGGTTGTGCTCAGCAAACGTGCAGGCCAGGAGCGCTGTGCAGTGCACTATGTTGGATTGAGATTTGGCTTTCGGTTGACCCCCAACAACCTAGCTCGCCACGGAAGTTGATCGATCGGAACGTGTTCCGCAGTGCATCTGCTATCAGATCTTCAAGTCGGTTCACGGCACAGTGAGCCGCTGACCGCGCCTATGAGGTCGTCGACCACGACCGACATCGCACCACGGGCGGCCGCAGGCTCCTACCTCGTTCGGACGCCACGCCTCGAGCAGTTAAAGAGTCAGCTCGACAAGCTTGACCAACCGGCCAGCCACGGGCCCTTCAGGTCAAGCGACCTCATCGACACACAGCGAGCGTGGGAGAACTGGACGACAGTTCAGCGCCGAGAGGTTATCCGGCTTCTCTTCGACGAGCTAAGCATCAAGCACGGTTCACATACGCGACCGCGGGCCGACCTCAGCCGGCTCCAGGTCGAATGGGCGCACGCCTGAGCGGGTAATTGCCGCTGGACGCGGATTGCCATGGAGATTCGGCCCGGAGTCGCGGTGTGTGGTCCTCACCTCGAGGCATTCAATAGCAAGTTGTCGCCACGCCTGGTTGATCGGGTCGCCGAGGTCGACTACCTGCACCTCAGCCCAGTGGTTGCAGCTTGATCCGGACGTGGGCTGGACGTGACCAGACGTGTCGGTCCGTTACCGCCCACACTGTGTAGGTGTAGATCGTCGGCTGATCCGGGGCGGGACAAGCAGTGGTGACCTGTGACGTCAAGGAACCGTCGTCGCTGACGAAGGGGCGAACGGGATGGGTCGTGCCTTCATCACCTTGGACGACGTAGTGATCCGCTGACGCCACCGGGTCCCACCTGAGCTCGGCGCACCCTGGCAAGAACTGCTTCGCAGTCAGTGATTGTGGTTGCGCGGGGAACCGAGTGGGGTATCGAAAGTGCCTGGTGATCGGATCTCCGGTCCAGACCGTTCCGCCGCCGGGATACCGCTCAGCCCCGTCGACGCGCACTGTCACAGTCCCCGGACCTGGCGTGACGCCGCCCCAACCGAAGCGCTCCTGCAATGACGGTGAGTAGGTCGGTCCCTTCGTCAACGGGGCCGAAGCCACCTTGTTCGGTGCATAGCCACCCGACATCAAGTACGAGGGGTCGGCACCCGCTTGACGGACGTACACACTCACGTGGCCGCCCGGAAACTTGTCAACAGGATCGAGCTTTGCGGGTGCCCATCCATTCGGCCAAATCCCGGCTCCGGCCATGCGACGCACCTCGTCGTAGAAGGTGTTGGCCAGCAGCACACTTCCATCGCTTCCGGATCCTAGTGCCTGGCCTGAGACCCTCAGCTGCATCAGGGGCACGATCGACGGACTGGCCGGATCCGTCGTCGATGGGGCGTACGGACTGACCGAAAACATCTCTGCGTCCGTCACCCCGTACAAAACGTTTCCAGTCAGGACCCAGAGGACGCCATCACTGTCGAATGCCAGTCCGTCAGAAGCGATACTGGAGTTGTCGAACCCACCAAGGGAGCGAACACCTTCGAGAGTGTCACCGCTGAGTCTTTCGACCCAACCAGCACCGGTGGAACCTGTGCGTTGGATGAAGTAGACAGCGCCATCAGTCGAGGTCGCCACAGCACCTGTCATCTCCAGCCAGGCGTCCAGCGCAGGCACGTTCGCATCGGGCACTGTGGAACCGCCACCAGCAAGCGTGGTGGCCGTGCCGTTGGCGTCGAGCCCAATCAAGCCTCCCGAGTCCGCGGTCAATGCGCGGGTTGTCAGGTAGACATGTCCATCGGGTGCGACGGCAACCCCCGTCGGTTGGATCCCCGTTGACACGACGGGGGCGTGGTCCCCGCCGTACACGTCTTGGGATCCGTTACCAGCAACCGTCGTGAGCACACCATCCGCCAGCCGACGAAGGCGACCAGCCTCGGGGTCAGCGATCAAGAGTGAACCATCGGACGCCATGGCCATCTGAGCGACTGATTGGAAGCGAACGTCGGTGGCCGGGCCGTTGCCCGTGTTCGTTACGGCCGGGTCGGTGGATCCTGCTACCACGACGAAGTTGGCTTCTCCTGCCGGTCGTTCCCAGATGAGTACTCGAGCGGAACTCACACCAGCCACATAGAGATCACCGCTTGCGGACTCGGCCACAGCGATGGGGCTAGTCAGCCCCACGATCACCGACGCCGTACCCGGCTGCTGAACAGAGACGGCCGCCGCCGACGAGACACCGGCCAAGCAACCCACGAAGGCCGCTGCAGCGACCCCCACCGAAACTACTGCAGGCTTGAACACGCAGACTCCCCCTCGGTGAGCAAACGCCCGCAGATTAGCAGTCGGCTGGCGTCCGATACGTGGGTTTGAAATGTCAAAACTCCGAAACGACCTCTGTGCCAACGACACACCCGCCTGCCGAGGCAATGATTAGTCCAGATAATCGCGCACTAGGAACGGCTATGCGCTGTGCGCCAAGACGGGACCAGCGTCCAGGTCACGAGCGCTGTACGGTCCACGATCTTTGACTGCGTCCTGCATATTCAAACCCGCGGCGGACGAGCATCCGTGGCGACCTTCACGTAGCTGTCCCTGGTGGCGCGACACAACCCCTCACACTCCCGCCGATTCCGTCGGGGCGGCAATCGACGCCGTCCTCGATCCCCGAGGTGGAGGCGCCCGAGTCGTCGAGGTGCGGACGAGGCACGCCGATGTCGCCCGTGCCCGCGCCGCGCTCCGGACGGCAATCGCCGACATCGTGGGGGGCGGAGTCGCCCGCCGATGGTCCTGGGTGGCCATTGCGCAACACCCCGGGCGGTAGTTGGATCGTCAGATGGGCTACGTCCACTCCGGGGACGGTGCGCCACTGCGTGGGTCCATCACCGGGGA
>JAHELE010000167.1 GCA_024644345.1 Actinomycetes bacterium
CGTTCGACCTCTACCTCGGTGTGCCCAAGCACTGTGCGCCTCCCGTGGTGGTCGAAGCAGGGCTGACCGAGAGCGGCTGGATTCCCGTCGACCGGCAAACCCTTGAGACGCGCTTCCCCGGCGTCTACGCGATCGGCGACGTGACGAGCGTCGGGACGCCGAAAGCCGGCGCGTTCGCTGAGGGTCAAGGAGCCTCGGTCGCCGACGCGATCATTGCGCGACACCGCGGCAACGCCGAGCACGATGACTATGAGGGCACCGGGTTCTGCTACCTGCGCTTCGGAGACCTCGGGCTGGCCGAGGTGCACGTCACCGTGACATCGGAGGGAACTGTGGGACGTCTCAACGGCCCGTCACCCGAGCTGTTGGCGACGCGCACTGACTACACCGACGAGCGAATCCACCGCTGGTTCGGCTAGCGCGGACGGGCTCGGCCCGCGATAGCCGTCGAGGGTGCTGGCAACCGCTCGATCCGGCTACGCATCAACGCCGGGCTGAGTGTGATTCTCAGAGTTGAGCCTTGGCTCTGTGTCTTCGTTCGCGAAGTGGTCGCTCCAGAGCGCGCCGTCCCAGTAACGTAAGCGCCCGTCGTTGGTGATGTCTGGATACCACCCAGCTGGTGCGTGTTCCTCGCTCGGAGCGGACGGATCGTAGCGGCGTCGCCAGACCTCGAGTCGTTCCGCAGCCGCCACAATGGACGCTGGGGGTCGCTTACCGCTCATGAAACCTGCCACCGCCTCGAACCCGGGCAGTCGAATCTTCTCGCCGCCGGAAGTGGTCAACCCCAGAGAGTGGGAGGGGCTGTCCTCCCACTTACCGTCATGAAAGTGCAGGTCGATCTTGCGGATCTCGGTCCACGGGACGGTTCGCTCGCGGATGATGCGCCGAACCTTCACCCCTTTGCAGGACAACAGGATCCGATTCCTGATTCCGCTGGCAAGCAGCACTACCCCAAAAGCAATACAGAGGACGCCGGTCACCTGCCCCTGCCACGACACGATTTCATCATCAGCCTCCAGGTATCCCAGCAGCTGACCCACCCCTACGACGATCAAGAACGTGGCAAACGCCAGACGGCCGAAGCGAACCGTACGTGGCGGCGGGAGTAGCTCTTCATCGTTCAAGGCCGAGCTGCCAGACCTCAGTCGAGCGAGGGTTTCCTCCACCGTTTCACTACCGTTGGACCTGTGGTTCAAGGCGCGAAGGACAGTCATCATGCACCTTCCGATCTGTGGTCGACGCCGAGACGGTCGCGACCTAGAGCGATCCGGCCCCACTGGCACGCCAGTGCTCGATGCGACGAACCACTTCCTCCATGGCCTCGGACTGCTTGCTGTCGAACCCCGGCAGCAGGATGTTTCGGCTGTCGATGCGCTCAACGGTCACTCCGAACCTTCCGATGAGGGGCATGCCCCCTTGGTGAACCGCTCCTGTGGTCCGAGCCGCTCTCAGCTGGTCCCACGGAAGGGTCTTCTCGATACCGGCGCCGCGGTAGGTCAACCCGCTGCTGCTGAGAACCACCTGCGCTCGAAGGAAGAGCACGAGGTAGAACAGCGAATACCCGAAACCAACGATCGCCACGGCTCTGGTGAAACCGTCGGGGATGAGCACCAGGATCATGGAGAAGACAAACAGAAAGACCGCACGCTGAACATGCATCGACCGTTCGGGCAAGAGCACCTCCGGGGACTCCTGCCTCGATGGTCGAGAGGGAACCGCTCTTTGATCAGGAACGGGAGACTGGAACTCGGAAGTTGACATAGTTCTCACCTCCTCCAGTAAGTCTCCCCCGATGACACAGGCCCGCCAGGGGCCTTTGACCCGAAAAATGTCAGTAGTTAGGAAGGCGTTCTCGCCACCTGCCCTGATGGGGCGTTGGCCTCTAGTGGAGGCAGAAAGCCGGCACGACACTTCAGGTTGAGGGCAACTGCCCCCAACGAGCGAATGGGGGTCCATGATGACCACCGCAACGCCAATTCCCCCACCCACCTTTGACGACGGATCGCTGCCCGTTGAGCCGGTCGAGCCACCCGCGAAAAATGGCTTCCGAGCACTGTGGCTGATTCTCGGCGGCCTTGCACTGCTGGTCGCGGTCGGGACGGCCGTATTCATCGCCACCGGAAGCAGCGACGGCAACCCGGCCGTAGTCAACGACCACACAGCGCAGGTCGGTGAGCCGGCACTGATTTCGGTTCCGGGCTACACGTACGAGAACGCTCCGGCGGACATCGCCATGGATCTCGACAGCATGATGACGCAGACCAACGACCAGCTTGCCTCTATGTACCCGAGCGCAACGACCGATATCTACACCAGTTGGTCGATACACAACGTGATGAGCGGGGCCGAAAAGCGCGTTGCCGGTTTGTCGCTGATGGCGATAGATCAACAGTTCGTGAGCGGGCAACCCGGTGTCAGCGAAGATATGATCGTGTCCGGAGTCGCGGGAGGCATGGCTTCAGAGGGAGCAACCGTGAGCACCGAGACCATCGAGGGCGAGACCGTCGCCGTGGCTGAGGGCGACCTCTCCGCATTTGCCTGGTACCACGACGGAACAGTGAGCATGGCCTTCGGAGACAACGAGAACGACCTACGAGCATTCGTCGGGGACTACCTGGCAGTAGCCAACGGTTGAGGCGACTATCGGCAGGCATCCGGCCTCATGTGACCGTCGCTCGACCAGTTGTGATGGTTGACGCGGGAACGTGAGGCGGAAGGAGAGTTGATCCTTTCTCCAGGACCAAAGCCCCTGACGGCCACCGACGCATGGACCTACAGTTCGCGGCGTCCCGGAGATCGCACGTGGCCCCACCGCCTAACCGGTCATCGATCCGGAGGTACTGATGCCTGCGCCTTGCCGACACAGTTTCTTCGCCTCGATCCACCCGGCGCTCATCGGCCGAGATCCGGGGGCAGCGTGGTGAAGCGGTCGGCGACACAGCGGCTCGCGATGGCGTGCGCCGCACATCCCTGGCGCGCCCTCTCCCTGTGGGGTGTCGTCCTGCTGCTGGCGATCGCATCCAACGGGCTGCTGCTGGGGTCCGCGCTCACCCCGATGGGTGGCATCACCACCGAGCCGGAGTCCATCCAGGGCGAGAATCTGCTCAAAGAGCAGTTCGGTGCCCGTGACGCGGTGAGCGACTTGGTCGTGGTCACCGCCGTGAGCGGTGACGTAACAGATGATGGCGTGCGGCAGACCGTGGCCGACCTGCGTAACGATATCGCCGCGGCTGAGGGCGTCCGCTCTGTCGGAGACCCCTACGCGCCGCAGTCGGAGGGAATGGTGTCCGCCGACGGCAGCGCCGTCCTGGTCACCGTGGCGCTCGAGGATCCGGACGCCGCCAACGAGAAGGGCGTCGACCCGCTGGCTGGCATCACCGACATCATTGACGCGGTGGAGGCGGCCGACGCCGGTGACGACGTCGACGCAACGATCACCGGCGCGTGGACGGTGGGCTACGACTTCACCATGCTTTCTCAGCACGACCTGGAGAAGGGTGAGATGCAGTTCGGCCTGCCCGCAGCGCTGATCGTGCTGCTGCTGGTGTTCGGCACGGTGGTGGCGGCGTCGGTGCCCATCGTTGTGGCGCTGGTCTCGATCATCGTGGCGCTGGGCATTGCCGGGGTGGTCGGGCAGTTCTTCGAGTTCTCCTTCTTCATCATCAACATGACGGTGGCCATGGGGCTTGCCCTTGGGATCGACTACAGCCTCTTTGTGATCTCACGCTACCGCGAGGAGCGGCACGCCGGGCTGCCGAAGCTGGACGCCATTGCGGTCTCGGGGGCGACGGCCAGCAACGCCGTCCTGTTCTCCGGGTCGGCGTTCGTGGTGGCGCTGCTCGGCATGTTGCTGGTGCCCGACAAGGTGCTGCGCAGCCTCGCGTTCGGCGCGGTGCTCGTCGGCGTGGTCGCGGTCAGCGCCGCGCTCACCCTTCTGCCGGCCACGCTGGCGTTGCTGGGCGACCGGATCGAGCGACTGCGCATCCCGCTGCTGCCGCGGCAACACGGCGGCGAGAGCCCCTTCTGGCGACGCACGGTGACCCGGGTGACGCGCCGCCCGGCGCTGACTGC
>JAHELE010000168.1 GCA_024644345.1 Actinomycetes bacterium
GTGCCTCCCCAACTGACCCCAGTACGCGTTGCCGTTCAGTGCCTCGTTATCGCCGCAGTGTGGCGTGCCACCCGCCCCATGTGAGGCTGCGGCCCCGAGAGGCGTCTACGAAGTGCCGTTCGGGGCGCTCTCGGCTACACCTGAAGGGGCGGACAAGAACAGATCAAATTCCGGTCGCCGTACGCGCCGTCGATCCGCCGTACCGGCGGCCAGTACTTGTCACGCAACACCGACTGCGCAGGGAAGACCGCAAGCTCGCGGGGGTAGGACGCCGCCCACTCGCCCGCCAGCGCAGTCGCCGTATGAGGTGCGCCGCGCAGTGGACTGTCCTCGACGGTCCACTCCCCCGCCATTACGCGGTCGATCTCTGATCGAATCGAGATCATCGCATCGATGAACCGGTCGATCTCGCCCAGGCCCTCGCTCTCGGTGGGTTCGACCATCAAGGTTCCGGCGACCGGGAACGACATCGTGGGCGCGTGGAAGCCGTAGTCGATCAGTCGTTTGGCGACGTCGTCGACCGTGACTCCGCTCTGCTTGGTGATCTCGCGCAGGTCGAGGATGCACTCGTGCGCCACCAACCCGGTGTCGCCGGTGTACAGCACCGGGAAGTAGGGGTTCAGCCGGTGCGCGATGTAGTTCGCGGACAGGACCGCAGACTTCGTTGCCTGCGTGAGACCCTCCGGTCCCATGAGCCGGACGTAGGCCCATGAGATCGGCAGGACCCCGGCCGACCCCCAGGGGGCCGCCGACACCGGACCGACTCCGCTGACAGGACCAGCCTCTTCGACCATGGGATGGTTGGGAAGGAACGGTGCCAGGTGAGAGCGCACACCGACCGGACCCACTCCTGGTCCCCCGCCACCGTGCGGGATGCAGAATGTCTTGTGCAGATTGAGGTGCGACACGTCAGCCCCGAACTTTCCCGGCTGTGCGAGACCCACGAGCGCATTGAGGTTCGCCCCGTCGACGTACACCTGACCGCCGGCGTCATGGATCATTCCGCAGACATCCCGTACTTCGGATTCGAAGACGCCATGTGTCGACGGGTACGTGATCATCAAAGCAGCAAGACGGTCTCGGTGCTCTGCGATCTTGTCCGTGAGGTCGCCCATGTCCAGGCTGCCGTCCTCGCCGGTCTTGACGACAACGACCTTCATGCCTGCCATGACAGCACTCGCCGCGTTGGTGCCGTGGGCCGACGCTGGAACGAGGCAGACGGTCCGCTCGTTGTCGCCACGTGCGTCGTGATAGGCCCTGATCGCCAACAGCCCGGCGAACTCTCCTTGGCTCCCAGCGTTCGGCTGCAGCGAGACGGCGTCATAGCCGGTGATCTCGATCAGCCACTCCTCCAGCTGGTCGATCATCTCGAGGTAGCCCTGGGCCTGCTCGAGAGGAGCGAACGGGTGGATGTTGGCGAACTCCGGCCAGCTGACCGCCTCCATCTCGGTGGTGGCGTTGAGCTTCATGGTGCACGACCCCAGCGGGATCATCGAGCGGTCCAGTGCGACGTCTTTGTCTTGCAGACGTCGCAGATAGCGGAGCATCTCGGTCTCGCTGCGGTAGGTCGTGAAGACCGGGTGGGTGAGGTACTCGGACGTCCGCATCAGCTCGGGCACCACACCGATGTCACCTTCGGACAGGATCCGCGCGTCCAGGGCGTCGATGTCGAGACCCTCGACTCCGAAGGAGGCCCAGACGTCTTCGACGTTGGAGCGCAACGTGACTTCGTCGGTGCTGATCCCGATGGTGTCGCTGTCGACGTGCCGCAGGTTGACACCGCGCCCCCTGGCCGCACGCAGCACCTTCTCGGCGCGCCCAGGGACGCGGACCAGAACCGTGTCGAAGAAGTGCTCGTGCACGACATGGTGGCCGGCCTGCTCGAGTCCAGCAGCGACCAGCCGGGCGAACCGGTGGGTGCGGTGGGCGATCCCTCGCAACCCGTCCGGGCCGTGGTAGACCGCGTACATGCTCGCCATGACCGCCAGCAGAACCTGGGCAGTGCAGATATTGCTGGTCGCCTTCTCCCGGCGGATGTGCTGCTCGCGAGTCTGCAGGGCCAGTCGGTAGGCGGGAGCACCGTCGGCATCGATCGAGACGCCAACGAGTCGACCGGGCAACTGACGCTCGAGCCCGGCGCGCACCGCCATGTAGCCGGCATGCGGCCCGCCGAACCCGAGTTGAACCCCGAAGCGCTGAGAGGTGCCGACGACGATGTCCGCTCCCATCTCGCCTGGTGGCTTCAGGATGGTCAGGGCAAGCAGGTCTGCAATCACAATCGCCTGTGCCCCGCGGGCGTGCGCCGCCTCCACGAGTGGCTGCGGATCACGTACCGCGCCACTACCAGCGGGGTACTGCACGATGACCCCGGCGAGGTCGCCGGCAGGTAGCCCCTCGGTACGGAGGTCGCGCACCTGGATCTCGATCCCGAGCGGGCGCGCGCGCGTCTGCAGGACCGCAAGCGTCTGCGGGAAGATGTCGGAGTCGACCACGAGCCGCTGGGATGAGCGCGTGGCCCGGACCGCGATGGTCATCGCCTCTGCCACCGCCGTTGCCTCGTCCAGCAGCGAGGCGTTGGCCGTCGGGAGAGCGGTTAGGTCTTCAATCATCGTCTGGAAGTTGAGCAGAGCTTCAAGACGCCCTTGGCTGATCTCTGGCTGGTACGGGGTGTAGGCGGTGTACCAGCCCGGGTTCTCCAGGATCCGGCGCTGAATCACCGCCGGCGTGAAGGTGTCGTAGTAGCCGAGGCCGATCATCTGCACCATAGGACGGTTCTTGGCTGCGATCTCACGCAGCTCGTCGACGACCTCTACCTCGGAGAGCGCGGGGGGAAGCGAGAGCCGCTCACCCATCCTGATCACGGCGGGGACGGCCTCGTCGATCACTGCGTCAAGGCTGGTCCGACCGAGCGTCGACACCATGTGGTCGGTCTGCGCCTCACCCGGCCCGACGTGTCGTCGGACGAACGGCATGTGCGTCTCGAGGTCGGTCAGGGGTGCCGTTGCCGGATCCTGACGGGTCAACAAGTCAGCGTCGGCGATGGTGTCGGTCACGGGAGCGCCTCCAGAAAGGGTGGACTGGGCTCCCCCTCTGTCATCTGCACCTGAGAGGTTCGCACCGCGGCCCGGTCGGGCAGCCGTTGTGCTTGCACCGTCGGTGGGGTCGAGACCCGCTTTCCAGAGGTGCCTACCCAAGCGGTCCGGGGGCCTGAGAGTTTCTGGGGAGAATTGCTCCTTCGGCGCCCTCGCTGGCGACGAGGGACTCTTCCGCCGGGGTTATCGGCGTTGCTGAGTCTATCGTCAGCTCACGGTACGGGCGCGACGACGGGCCGCGAGCTCGTCAGAGGGATGCCCCTCGACACCACCTGTCTCGTCGGCCACCTCCGGACGCTCCCACGGCAGCTCGGCGAGGCTGCCCTCGACCTCACGCCACACGCGGCCAACGGCAATACCGAAGACGCCTTGCCCCCCTTGGACGAGATCGATCACCTCGTCGGCGCTGGTGCACTCGTAGACCGACGCCCCGTCACTCATCAAGGTGATGGTGGCCAGGTCGTCCGTGCCCCGGTCGCGAAGGTGCTGCACCGCTGTGCGGATCTGCTGCAGCGAGACACCGGTGTCGAGCAGTCTCTTGACGATCTTCAACACCAGTACGTCACGAAAGCCGTAGAGCCGCTGGGTGCCTGACCCGCTGGCTCCCCGGATGCTCGGTTCCACCAATCCGGTTCGCGCCCAGTAGTCGAGCTGGCGATAGGTGATGCCGGCCGCTGCGCAGACGGTGGGGCCGCGGTAGCCGATGTCTTCGGGCAGGGCTCGAACCTCATCGGTGAACAGCAACCCTTGTTGACCGGCACTCAGCCGAGCCGCCTGGTGGTCGACGCGCGCCTTCGCTGTCTCGGTGCTGTCGTCGCCGGTTCGGGGTCCGCCACCAGTCACTACGACCTCCGTCTGCCCCGGCTGCTGTCAGTCGCGTCGAGCCGGTGGCTCGGGGAGTTACACGCCTGGAGTTACCGTGGTGTCGAGAGCACGCTAGGCG
>JAHELE010000169.1 GCA_024644345.1 Actinomycetes bacterium
TCGGCCTTGTGGCGTTGTTCGTGCCTGTCTCATGTGGAGGCGACCGCGAGCCTGCGGGAGCAGGGCCTGCGACATCTGTCGAAATCCCGGAGCGCTATGAACTCTACGACGGCTCCGAGCACGGATTCCTGATTGCCTTGCCTTCCACTTGGGGAACCTGGGAGTCGTCAGGTCTCGGAGATGCGGACGACGACATGAAGACTCTGGCCGCTGATGCCAGGCCCGAAGTCGCAGAGCTTTTGCAGGACGATGTGACGGATCTTGCCCTCTTTGCACGCGACGCCAGTGGATTCCCCAATCTCAGCGTGCGAACCCTCTCCAGGCCGTCGGGTCCAGTTCCCTGGGGGGAACTCGAGGCGACACAGAGAACGTTCATAACAGACGTACTCGGGGGAACGGTGGTCTCGGCCGATCGCGTGAGTCGTGGTGGGGCTGACGGCTTGCACATGGTGTCCGAGGTTCCCCAGCCATGGGGACTCGCCGAACAACATGTGTACATGATGGTGACCGACGACGTGGCCCTGTCCATCACCTTCACCTCGGCCAATCCAGCCGCCGATCAGGAGATCTTCGCTGACGTCATGGAAACATTTGCGGCCGTTGGCGACTGAGCGCACGAGTGCACGAAGCGATTCGAAAGCAAGACACCACCGTAGTGATGGACGCAACCCGACGTAACTCGAAGCACAGCACCCGCTGCACACCGAAGCCCATACCGAGCGCCCGGCAACGCCTATCGAGCGCCCATATCGCCGGGTATGAGGCGCGACATGAAGTGACCTGAATCGACTCGATGACGAGACTGCGTCGATGAGTGATTCCGCGCGCTCGGCGGCGACCAGTGCGCCGGCTCTGCCTTGTTCGCCAATGTTGCGGGTCCGGCTGGGTGCCGCGTGATGATCGTGCCCGAGCCCAGATTTCGGGGGGTCGGCAAGTCAGCTTCTAGTTCATGCCGGTGGAGCCCATGTCCATCATGCCGTCGAGGTTGAGCCCGGGCGCTATCTCGGGTCGGAAGATCACCGCGACGGCAAGGACCAGACTCGCGACGCCAACCACTTTGGAGAGCAGTTCTCCGTGTCGCCACAGTTTCTCGAGTGCAATCACGACCGCCAGCCCGATCATCGCCCAGAGGTTCATGACGCCGAAAGCCACCATGAGCACCATCAACGCCCAGCAGCACCCGAGACAGAAGATGCCGTGGTGGGCGCCGGCGTTGAAGTGCCGGAGCGGACCCTGGAACGACGCGTAGTGCATCATGTGCCCGAGTGGGCTCCGGCAGTGGTTCAGGCACCGAGCCTTGAGCGGTGTCAACTGGTAGATCCCCACGCCGGCGAAGACGGCGACTGCGGTGACGTGTGCCGCCGTCGGCGCATCGGCAGCAAGCCGCCCCGCGATCCATGCGAGACAGAATGCGACCAGCCCAGTCGCCGCCCACGCAGCCACGTAACCCAACACGAACTCGGCGAGCCGGCGGGTCCGCTTCGCGGTGATCGTCCTCGAATAGAGGAAGCCCATCGGTGCGACCGATGGGAGCATCATCGCCGACATCATCAGCGTCCACATCGCGACGAACTCGCCGACACCCATGCCCATCGTGCCGGGCATGTTGCCCATGTCGTTGGCCCAGATGACCGTGATCACCCACGCCACCAGCGCAATGGCTGACAGTACGGCCATCGCACGCGTGTGCAGGGTGCCCCGATACTGAGTTGCGCCCGGTTCTCGTGGTCGCCCGTGGGCGACCACGCTGTTCATCAGTCGCCCTGCCAGTTGACGTTGTTCCTGGCGCCCGACTTACTCGTGAAGACCCCGGGAAGGTCGGGGTCCGACCATTCGGTGCCAGCACTCGGGGCGAGCTGAGCCGTGGCATCCGGGAACTCGAACGCCAGTGCGAAGCCGACGTTCTGCATGGTCATCAGGCCGCCCGCCTCATTGCGCAGACGCTCGGACCTGATGGTGCCCACCGAGCCGACTGATGCTGTGACCAGATCGTCGTCCTCAGTCACGTCCATCGCCACGACCTCGGTACTCAGCCAGTTCGAAACCAGCCCGCCGAGCACGGCCATCGGGCCACCACGCGAACCTTGGAAGATGGCTTCGAGATGTTGACGCTGCTCGCTCGATGTCGTTGGGCTGAGGTAGACGCGGGCGGTCGCATCTGCGTCGAACAGTGTCGGACCAGGGAAGTGGGCGACCAGGGCCACATCCGTGCCACTGAGGTCGACCCCATCGCACTCGCCCGACTCGATTCGGACCAGGATCGTGGTGCCGCACCAGCCCTGATCCATCTCCATCAAGTCCGGCACGGCGAACCAACATGGACACATCATGTTGCAGCTACACGTCTCAACAAAGGTGCCTTGAACTGACCAGCCCATCTCATCGCCCCCCAAGGTCGAATCGGATGCCCCGACACTAACACGACTCCAGAACCTGCTCTCCAGGGTGCGTTGCCGAGCGTGCAACTACGTGGAGCGACCCGTCAGAGAACGGCACTGTATGCGAGCCGACGACCGACCCACGATGTCCAGCCGGCCGAGAGTCGGGGGTGTCCCCTAACGCCGGGTAGAGGACGGTTACGAACCGTCCCTGATCGGCCACCTCGGGGACACAGTTCCAGGGATTCGTTGCGCGATCTGATGACCAAGGTCTCTAGCCCGCCGTTGATGGAACGATAACCCTGTAATCATCACAACTGAACTGAGGCGAGGCAGAGATGAAGAGGGCACTAGCGGTTGTACTTGCCGCGTCATTGACCCTTTGGGGTTGTGGCAGCGGGGATGACGGTGACGCCGGCGCAAAGCAATCCGAGCTGGCTGATCTGCTTGTTGCCGAGACTGAAGGGGTGACATTCGACGAGCAGTGTGTTCGGGACAAGACTGCGGATCTGTCAGAGGACGACGCACAGTTCTTGATTGACAACATCGACGCCACGGACACGGAAGGCTTCAGCTCGGAGTTGCAGTCCTGGGTCGACAGTCTCTTTGAGTGTCTTGACGACTCGGTGACCGAGGCACCTGACGAGACGGAGGCAACCGAACCGACACTTGCTGACGAGACGGAGGCAACCGAACCGACCGATGACTCCGACGGTGCATCGGCTGCCGATCTCGCTTCGATTGGCAAGTCTGGATTCTCGACGTGGACCAACGGCAGCGGCGAGACGTGGGCGTCCGCGGCCGCTCTCGTCAACAACAACAGCGACCAGGACTTGTTTGGCACCGAGGTCACGTTCAATTTCATTGGTGCTGACGGCATTCCCGTCGCAACAGAGTCGACGTATATCGATGTGGTCCCAGCCGGAGACTCGTTCCCGGTCCAGACCGGGACGTACACGGATCTGACCAGCGCGCTGCCGATCACCGTGGAGATCAACGCCTATGCGGAGCCGGACTCGTTCTTCGAGACTGATTGGGTCGAGTTGGAGTTGAGCCCCACAACAGTCAATCCAGACGAGTACTTCACGACCGTGTCAGGGACAGTCACGAACCCGGCCGATGAATCCTTCGACTTCTATCAGTTGACCTGCTTGATCGTCACTGCCGATGGCACCGTGGTAGGCGGTGCGTTCACTTTTCCCGACCGGGTCGCTCCGGGCCAGACGATCGCCTGGGAGGCATCGGTTGACGACGGACCGATCCAGGCGGGTGGAGTGGATGCAGAGTGCCGGTCGATCGCCACCATCTCCTGACTGCGAAGTGAACCGCCCGGCTGGATAACTGCTCGGGCTACCGACACGGCAGCGTTGCGGAGCTTGGGTACTCTGTGCCCAAGGACGACGCAGTGGCGGCCGCTGAACTCGATCGGTTTGTCCAAGGCTCTGGAGCGTGACCCAGCGCTGTGGTGATCTCGCCTGATCACCACACTGTCACCTATCGCCGGGTAGGGGTGACACTGACCGAAGCCTCTTTGTGTCAAGGGGAGGGTTTCTGGGTCGGTGTGAGCGCGTCGAAGGTGACCCTCTTGCCTGATCGGGCTGGGGGTCGTAGCGTTGGTTGTCGGGTCCGGGAGTGACTCGTC
>JAHELE010000170.1 GCA_024644345.1 Actinomycetes bacterium
CGTTGGTGAGGTGGTAGTTCCCCATCTGGGTTGCTGGTGCATCCAGCGTGACCAGAGTGGCGTCCACAAAGGCGGGGTTCTGCCGCCAGGTGGCGAAGGCCACCGACACGTAGAACGAGTCGTCGACAATGTCGGGGTTCGCACCACTGTTCGTCGGGCTGTTCACGTAGGGGTGCCCGCCATTGTTCCCTTGAAGGGTTGAGGTCGTCGGTGAGAGCTCACCGGTGCCGTCGGCAACGCCCAGGTCCCAGTGGTTGATCGGACTCAAATCCCCAGGCAGACCAAGTCCAGTGACACTCGTCCCCGCGCGCGTACCCGAGCGGTTGTCCCAGAAGACGTTGTTAAACAGAACCGGATCGCTGAAGGTCGGGGCGGTGCCGGCCAGCGTCTCCTGCAGCTGGTCACTGTTCGCCGAGGTCGACAGGCCAGCTGGAGCTGGCGTCCCGTTGCTGGTCAGCGCCGTGGCTGTCGTCATGTTCTTCATGATCGTGTTGTTGTAGACGCGGACGTCGGGTGCATCGTTGATGCCGATGCCGCCGCCCTCGTGCGTCGAGATGTTGTTGACGATCTCGTTGTTGTAGATGTTCATCGGGTAGTCCCCGGCCATCAGGAACCGGATGCCGCCACCGTCATCGTTGGCCAGGTTTGCCTGGATCTGGTTGGCATAGATGTCTACCGGGCCGGAGCCTGGTGACAGGTCGCCAGCCACTGCCGGCAGCTCGCCCGCAATCATGATGCCGCCGCCCTCGTCGTTGGAGCCGTTGAGGGTGATGCGGTTGTGGTGGATCGTGCCGTTCGGGCTCTTGCCGTAGACCGTCATCCCGCCGCCGTACTCGAGCGAGAAGTTGCCACAGATGTCGTTGTTGGCCACCTGGTAGTTGTCCGCGCCAGCGAAGATCCCAATGCCACCAGCCAAGTTGGTGCCCGCGTTGGCGATCACCCGGTTGTTCGCAATCCGGACGTTGTCGTTGTGCCCACTCGTGTTCGGGGCCGCAATGTCTGGCGTGCCGATCCGGATCGTTCCGTACCCACTGCCGTTGTTCTGCACCACGTTGTTGGTGATCTGTAGGTGCTGGGCGTAGGAGTTGGCGAAGATCGCGCCGCCTTGCGTGGTGATGTTTGGCGGCAGGCCGGTGTTTCCCCCGGTCAGGTCGTTGATGTTGCCCGGGAACCCGTTCTGGTTGCCACCGCGGATGTCGAAGCCGTCGATGCTGGCCTTGTAGTCAGCGGTGAAGGAGCCGGCCCTCGTGGCCGAGCTGTTGCCACTGGCTGACGCGAGCACGTAGATGCCCTCACCATCGTTGACGGTCTGGTTCCCGTCCCACGACAGAGCGGCGACCTTGTTCAGCCAGTCGGCGGCGACACCATTGTCGCTGCTGTAGGCACTGGCATCGATGATCGAACCAGGCACATACGTGCTGCCCTGGAACCCACCCGGGCCGACGCCCTGCAACTTCACAGCAGACGCCATGATCAGGTTCTCGTAGTAGGCGCCGCGCGGGTTGAGTCGCGGATTGTCGGGCGTCGCCTCACCGGGATAGACGACAACCAAATCGTCTCCGCTACTGACTCGGGCCGCGTCGAGGGCATCCTGGATCGTGGCGTACGTTCGTCCGGGCCCTACCTCGTACAGGTTCGGGTTGTAGCCCGCGCCCAGCACGTGGAAGGTCAAGCCGTTCGTGCCCGTTGCCGGCTCGGTACCGTCGGTGCGAGTGACCAGCAGCTGCTGTGGCCCGACCGGGGTGTCCGCCGGGACGTCCACAGTGATCTGCGTGTCACTCCAGCCGGATGTGGGCAGAGCTGTCCCGTCGAGCGTCACCTCACCGGCCGCCCCGAAGCCCTGACCGTTGATCGTGAATGAACCCGATCCGTCGACATAGGGCTGAGACACCGTGAGCAGCTGAGGTGTAGCCGCATCAACCGGGCAGGTCACCGCTTGTGAGACACCGGTCCCCGGCGTCTCAATGTTCAGACCGACCTGGGTCGGCGCGAGGTCGGCGAAGGTGCTGCCGCCAACAAGTCCCTCAGCTCCGGCCGCATGGGTGGCGAAGCGCGGGTTGTAGTTCGGGTTCAGCGCCCCGGGGATACCGGGGTCGTTTGCCACGAAGCGATACATGTTCGCGCAAACACCCGAAGGGGTCGGGCAGCTGATCCAGTTCGTCGACGGCATCAGCACGTCGTAGATGCCGTTGAAGTCCGTCTCGGTCGTGTACTGCAGCTTGTTGGCGAAGTCGTAGATTCCGACGGGGGCGAAGGCCAGGCCGGCCTTCTCGCCGTACATGATCGAACGAGGATCGCTTGAGAAGTTGATGTCATCGATGATGACCGTCCGCATTCGCGCCGGAACTGGAACGTCGGTGAAGAAGTTGAAGATCGGCGCAACAGACTTACCGTTGTTCAGTTCGACCAGCTTCGTGTCACAGGTCGGCTTCGCGGTGCCCTCATAGGGCGATCCACCGATCTCGAGGAAGGTTGCGTTCTCGACCGGCGTCGACGCTTCAACCACGACGCCGTTCCCGAGGTCAACCGGGCCATAGCCATCCGTGCCATCTCCAGCCAGGTCCACCGTGTGCAGCGGACCGGCACACGCAGGGGCAGGAACCTGCGGAATGACCTGGTTGCCGTTTCCGATGTTGATGTCTTCCTCGCCCGTGGCCTTGTAGAGCGGGTGGCCTAACTCATCGTTGGGGCTGGCCACATGGACGAGGTAGTCGCCGGACGGCAGCGGCTTGAAACCGCCGCCGCCGGTGCAGACCGGGTTCTCCGGGTCGGTGGCGTCAAGCGTTCCATCCAAGCAGCCGTCACCGAAGCCGTAGTTGCCGTTCACAGCAGCACCGAAGTTCTCGTCAGGAGTGCCCACGTCGGTCGCGTATGGGGCGAACTGGATCTCCTGCATGAAGCTCGAGATGCAGGTTCCCTGCTCTCCCGTGGTGCTGTTGATCACGTTGAGGACATTCTCGTCCACCCCGTGCTTGAGAGGCGTGCCCTCCCAGTCGCGTGCGATACATCCCTCGGGCCGCTGCCACGACTCGGTGAGGGATGTGTTCAGCAATGCTCCTTGGGCGTACGACCCGTCGCTGGCCAGCTCATAGCGCTCGTCGGCGTCGCAGGCAGTACCTGGGTTCGTTCCGCAGTCAACAGGTGCATACAGCTCGACAGGCACACCCGAGATGCCCGTCTGCCAGTCCTCCGTGGCTGCAAACCGCGGGTCCAGCTCGTTGCGGGTGACGTCGTAGCTGACCGTGCCGACGATGCCACCGTTACGCGGGTCAACCCCGTTGGTGCCGGTGGGATCGTAGGAATGCACGCCCCAGTCCATAGTGCCGCTGAGACCGATGATCGGCAGCGTGCTGACGTCGACACCCGCACCGAGCACCGTCGTCGGGTCCTCCTGATTGTCAGCCTGGTACGTGATACCGGTGGTGTAGTAGCTGTCGCTATACGCCTCCATGATGGTCCACTCACCGATGGGGTAGCCGCTCTCGAAGTAGTAGTACCCGTTCTTGTCGGTGGTTGCGGTGTTCTGGCCCCGGTCATAGAGGTTGTTCTCGCGGTGCCGGATCGTGAGGGTGAAGTTCGGGATGCCACCTTCCCCTGGATCCTTGACGCCATTGCGGTTGGCGTCGTCGAAGACATAGCCGCTGTACTCGGTCCACCAGCCATTGAGCGGCAGCTGGCCCATCTTGACGATCTCGCCGTTGCTCACGGTGACGTTGATGAAGTTGACGTTGTAGTCCTGGGGCTGGTCCCACCAGGTCAGGTTGTAGTTGCCGTCCGGCACGCCGGGGATGTCGAAGGACCCGTTCGGCTTTCCGCGACCGACCCAGACCGCCGCGTCTCCGGCCTGCAGGTCTTGCAACGAGATCCACGGACGACGGATCGGGCCGCCCACCTTGGTTCCGGTGTTGCCACCCCAGAAGTTGTACGAGCCGCCGATGGGTGGGGTGTAGGTCTTGATGGCCACCACTGAGCCCTTGATCTCCCCCGTCACCGAGAGATCCGGGTCGAG
>JAHELE010000062.1 GCA_024644345.1 Actinomycetes bacterium
GGGTCGCGACGGCCAGCCGCTTGAGGGCCCTGACCATCAGGACCTGTCGTTCGAGAAGTTCGCGATCAACATCGGACCTAGCCAGACGTGGGACGTGATCTTCAAGTGGTACGACGCCGAGGCCTACAGCACCGCGAATCCGGTCAATGTCACGGTGCCGAACCTGGCGAACGAAGAGATTGGGATGTTCTACAGCGGCAGCCCGTACCTGGGCACGAGTGAGGACCTTCCACCTGGCGTGCAGACCCTGAACCAGTGTGGGGAGTACTACATCATCTCGCACAACCACGCGCTTCATCAGATCACCTCCTGGGGTGCCAACATGACCGGACCGATCACGTATATGAAGATCGAACCGCCCAACAACGCCGGCTGCCGGCAGTAGGGGGTGGTGACGATGATGACGCAAAGGCGAACCATGAAGACGTTAGCCGCATCGGTGTTGGCCACGGCGACAGCGAGTTTGGGATTGGCCTTGTTGGTGCCAGCGGGTACGGCGCTTGCCAACCACGAACCTGGCCATGTCGAGATCGACCTCTACGCGGTCGCCGGCACAACGTCGTTGCCCAATGGCACGGACCCCGACGTCGTTGTCAACGTGTGGGGATACAACACCACGAACACGGCTGTGTCACGGCCAGGCGGTCCGACCCTCGAGGTCACCGAAGGGGACACCGTCAGCATTACCCTCCACAACACTCTTGATGTGAAGACGGCACTCCTCTTCCGCGGTCAGCAGCTGGCCCCAGATCTTGCCGGTGTGCCTGCATACGACGGAGCGACAGTAAGCACGGCCAACTACACCTTCACCGCAGCCGACCCGGGCACGTACCTCTACGAGGCCGGCTTGCTGCCTGGCGCGGAGTACCAGTCGTCAATGGGTCTTTATGGGGCGCTGGTCGTCAACCCGTCGGGTACTCCCGGACAGGCATATGCCGCCGCTGAGACGGCCTACAACCAAGATGAAGTTCTGGTGCTGAGCGAGATCGATCCGGCTCTGAACGCTCTTGCGGATCCGTCATCCTTCGACATGCGCAACTTCAAGCCGCGGTACTCGTTGATCAACGGACAGGCCCATCCAGACATTGCCGATATCAATGTTCCCTATACCGCCGACGACGTGACGGACAATACGACCTCCAAGAAGGTTCTCCTGCGCTATGTCAACGCAGGTACCCAGTACCGATCGATGGCGGCCCTGGGGGCCGGCCAAGGCGTCATCGCTCTCGATGGTCATCCGTTGAACTTTGCTCGGCGCTATGTGGCAGAGACGTTCGGCCCGGGCCAAACTGCGGACGCCCTCATCACTACGCCCGATGCGGGTCGAAACGACCAGCGAATTGCGGTCTACGACGGCAGCCTTCTACTGCACAACAGCAGGGCGGCGGGCTCCGGAGGGATGCTGACCTTCTTGAAGGTGGCCGGAACTGTCGGTGGAGGCGATGTCACGGGGCCAGCGACCAGCGATGTCGCGTACACAAACGGCGTACTGACGGCGACGATCGACGACTCCACCACTGGGAACGGCGCAATCCAAGCGGCTGAGGCCTACCTGGACGACCCATCCTCCACCGGTACCCCCATTCCCATGGATGCCCAAGATGGCGGCTTCGGCCCTGCACCCAGTGACGTTGTCACTGTGCCAACGTCAACCCCGACCGGCAAGCACATCCTCTACGTGCGAGGCCAAGACGAGGCTGGCAACTGGGGACAGCTCAGTTCGGTGCTGGTCGATGGTGGTGACGCCACGGGACCGGCGACCAGTGCGGCGAAGCTGCGCCCCAACCCGTCCAACGGGTCGGCAGCCGTAAAGGTGAGTGCCACGGCTGACGACACGGACACCGGTGGATCCACGATTCAGGCAGCCGAGTACACCATCGATGCAGTCCCGCCAGTGGATCCGGTTCCGAACATGACCGTCAACAAGAACGCGGTCATCGCAAGCATCGACGCGACCATCTCGCAGTCAGAAGTGGCGTTGCTGAGTGAGGGTGTTCACACGGTCTACATTCGCAGCCAGGATTCTGCGGACAACTGGGGCGGACCAGTCCAAATCGACCTACTGATCGACCAGACTGGCCCGAACGTCAGCAACGTGCTGATCGCGCCCAACCCAAACAACGGCAAGTTGCCGTTCGAGCCGGCGTCGCTGGACTCAGCGCGGCTGACTGCCGATGTCAGCGATCCCTTGGCGGCGGGTGTGCAGAGCGATGTGCGAGTCGTTGAAGGTTTCATCGACACTGTTGGGACACCCGGTACTGGTTTCCGGATGACTCCGGTGGACGGGAACTTTGATTCTCCGACCGAAGCCGCCTACCTCGACGTGCCTCTGACCACGATCCGGCAGCTGAGCAACGGCGAGCACACCCTCTACGTCCGGGCCAAGGACCGGTCGAAGAACTGGGGCCCGACATCGACGGGGACATTGGTGGTCGACAAGAGGGGCCCGGTCATCAACTCGGTGACCGCTACCCCGAACCCGACCAACGCACCCAACACGGTGGACCTCACGGCGGAGGCGACTGACGACCACGACGTCATCGCGGGCGAGTGGTGGCGCGGGGTCAACCCGGGTACCGGCAACGGGAACGTCATGACGGTGTCGGCTGGCCCCGGTCCCGGAGTCTGGACCCTGACGGGAAGCGTGGACGTGCCAAACGGTTGGTCCCCAGGTACGTACCGCATCAAGGTCCGTGCCCAGGATTCGCTCGGCAACTGGGGACGTAGGGGCTACGTCCTTCTCGAGGTGAACTGATGAGCGTCACGGTCGAGCCGATCGAAGGGGCCGAGACACCGGAGGTGTCTGGGGGGAGCCAAGCGCGCCCTTCGGCAAGGCGCTGGGCGGCTGTGGGGCTTGTCATCGTGCTGGTGGTAGGCCTCGTCGGTCTGTGGTTCCTTCGGCCCGGCAGGGCGGCCGACATTCGCTCGGGCACCGAGGTAGTGACTGCTGAGGGGCTTGCTGCTCGCTACGGCATCGACGTCACCCTGATTGGGGTCACGGCGGCCGGGGGAATGGTCGACTTCCGATACCAGGTGGTCGACCCCGACAAGGCCGACGCGGTCGTCCACGACATCAACCTGTTTCCCAAGCTGATTGTCGAGGACACCGGCGCCACACTCATCCTTCGGTCGTTGCCGCACAGCCACACCCAGCAGCTCGACCTGGGCGGCAACTACTTCTTCTTGATGCCCAACGCTGAGAACGCGATCCACGCCGGTGCAGCGGTGACCTTGGTGATCGGAGATGTGCGGCTAGAGCATGTGATCGTGCAGGGATGAGCGCCCGAAGCAGACGCTGGGCGACGATCAGCGCTTTGATCGTCCCGATCGTCCTGCTGGCGGTACCTGCGGCGTTCGCGCACAGCGAGCTGGTGAGGTCAGACCCATCCGATGGCGGAACAGTCGCTGTCGGGCGGTCGACCTTCAGCCTGTGGTTCACCGAGTCGGTGAATCCTGAGACCAGTGGCTTCGACCTCCGCGACGACGAGGGCAATGTCGTCGACGTCATCGTGTCGGACACCGACGGTGAGTTCGTCGAGCTGCAGACGGAGGCGCTCGACGAGAGCGTGTACGTCTTGGGCTGGCGGGTCGTCGCACTGGATGGCCACCCCTCGAACGGCGCCGTCACCTTTGGCGTGGGCGTTCGACCCCCGGTTACCGCGGGGTCGGCTGATGACGGCCCGGCCCTGACCGATCTCGCTCTGGACTGGATCAACCTCTCGGCGCTGATGCTGGTCATCGGTGCGCTCGCCGTATCGGGCCGAGTCCTCACGCACGCAGGCGACGTCGCCCACGTGGGCCGGGCACCAGAGCGCCGCGCGCGACGCGTCGCTGCTGGCGCGGGTGTGATTGCCGTCGTCATGGGCGGTGTGATCGCGCTCGAACGGACGCCCCGCGGTGACGGTTCGCTGACCGACTGGGTCGGCTCAACCTGGGGAACGCTGTCGGGGACGTCCTGGGGCTTGGTCTGGACCGGACGCGAGCTCGCACTGCTGGTGATGGCAGCGTTCCTGGTTCTCTGGGCGCGGCCAGTGGAGCGGCGGGCACTGTATGCGCGCGGCGCGATCGCGGCCCTGTCGGTGGCCGTCCTGCTCGACTCGTTCACCGGTCACGCGTCGACCCTGCCGAGCCGCTCGCTCTTCGCAGCCGCCGCGTCGGCCACCCACCTGGTGGGCGCCGGCATCTGGGCCGGGGGCCTGGTGATCCTGGTGATCTGTGTCGTCCCACTGATGCGCCGGAACGCCGATCTTCGCGGCCCCCTGCTGTCGACGGTCTGGCGGCGGTTCTCACCGATGGCCGCTGTCGCGACCGTCCTGGTGCTTGCCTCTGGTCTCTATCTGGCCGGACGCAACCTGCCGGGGCTGAGCGACGTGACAGGGACGTCGTACGGGACGGCCGTCAGCGCGAAGGTTCTGCTGCTCGTCGGGGCTCTGCTGCTCGCCGGTCTCAACACCATGCTGGTCAACCCGCGGTTCGCCGTGCCCGTCCAGCGCGCGATGGGAATGCCCGCCGGGTGGGCACCGGTATCGCTTCGCCGGTTTACGACCGTAGTGACAGTCGAGGCCGTTGTGCTTGTCATGGCTGTCGGAGCGGCCGCCTGGCTCGCGTCCGTGCCCACCGCGCGTGAGATAGCCGAGGCACAGCAGGTCGCGGCTCCCCAGACCACCTCGGCCGATGGGCTCTTCGTCACGTTCGAGACGGTCACGGCTGGCGAGGACCAGACCCGCCTCATCGTGCGGGCAAGCTCCACCGACAAGATCGACGAACAGCCCATCACCGACGTCGGTGTCGCCCTGGCCGGTCCGACTGGAGGAGGTAGCAGCGAGACGCTGACCGAGACCGAGCCGGGTCGGTTCGAGGCGCAGACCGCTCAGCTGGGCCAAGGGGACTGGCTCGCCACCATCACCATCACGAGAGTGAACCTTCCACTTACCACTGTTCCGATGGTGGTGACTGTCGCCGAACCCAACGACGCACACCTCAGCAAGCTGGAGCTGGTGTCGACGGTCGCAGCCGCCGTGCTCCTGTTGGGGTTGGGCGGCGTCCTGGGCGACATTCGTCGACGCCGTCGCGAGACGGGTACCGAGTCCACGACAGCGGTGGCCGAACCGGCTCAGCGGCGATGAGACGACGCCCACTGGCGTTTGTCCTGGGGCTCGTGCTGGCCCTCGGGCCGGTCGCCGTCGAGGCATCGGCCGGGTCGGCGGCGGGTCCGAGCGGCACCTCGACTGTGCTGGTGACGATGCGCGAGCAGGCAGTCGTGTCATCGCCCCGCGGGGCGGGCAGGGCCGAGGCCGTCACGAAGACGATCCGGACGCTGAAGTCGATCGCACGAACGTCGCAGACGCAGATTCGACGACGGTTGGACTCCTGGTCTGAGCAGGGGTTGGTGACCCGCGTGACCCCGCTGTGGATCACCAATGCCTTGTCGGTGACGGCAACCGACGCCGTGATCGCACAGCTGGCCACCCGGGCGGACGTCGCAAGCGTCACCTCCGACCGGATCACCCTGACCCCGGCGACGGGGGTGGAACCGAACATCGGCGTCGTCAAGGCCCCGGGCGTGTGGAACCAGGGCTACCGCGGCAAGGGAGTGGTGGTGGCCAGCCTCGACTCGGGCGTCGACGTGTCCCATCCCGACCTCGCCGGGCAGTGGCGGGGCGGCGTCAACAGCTGGTTCGACCCTTACAACCAGCACCCGACGACGCCCACCGACCTGACGGGGCATGGAACGGCCACGATGGGCGTGATGGTGGGCGGCAGCGCCGGTGGTACCGCCATCGGGGTTGCTCCAGGCGCGAAGTGGATCGCGGCCAAGATCTTCAACGACCAGGGGAGTGCCACGCTCACCGCGCTGCACCAGGCGTTCCAGTGGGTTCTCGACCCGGACCAGGATCCCACGACCGACGACGCACCGCAGGTGGTGAACGGCTCCTGGTCGATTGGTACCGGGCCCGGTTGTGACCTGTCGTTCCAGCCGGATGTTCAGGCGCTTCGCGCGGCGGGCATCGTGCCGGTCTTTGCTGCTGGCAACTACGGCCCGGGCGCCAGCACCAGCGTGAGCCCGGCGAACTACCCCGAGTCCCTGTCGGTGGGCGCCGTGACGAACAACGACGCCATCTACTCGGGGAGCAGCCGCGGGCCGTCCACCTGCGGAGGACGGACGCGCGTCTTCCCCGACCTGGTGGCGCCAGGTGTGGGCATCAAGACCACTGATCGCTACGGCCAGTACCAGTCGGCGTCGGGCACGTCTGTGGCCGCTCCGCACGTCGCGGGAGCCTTGGCGCTGCTGCTCGGTGCCAGTCCGGGGCTGCCGCCAGGTTCACCCGAGAGCGCGATGACGAGCAGCGTTGTCGACCTCGGAGTTGCCGGACCTGACGACACCTTCGGGGCTGGTCGGCTGGATGTTCTGGCCGGGTTCGCCGTGCTCGATGCGATGCCCGGATTCCGCTTGTTCCTCTCGCAGGCGGACGTGGTGGTGCAGTCGGGCGGCGCGGCAGATGTCGCGGCCTCGTTGGCTGAGGTGAACGGATTCTCCGGCTCGGTGGACGTGACCGCGTCAGCTCTTCCGTCCAGCGTGGGCACCGCTGTCCTTGACGCGACGACGATGCTGGACGGCGACATCGCGAACCTGCACATCGACGTCGCTGCTGATGCCCCCAGCGGCACCTACCCCGTTGTCGTCTCCGGGGTCAGTGGAACGTCCGTCTATCGAACGCTTCTTGAGGTGAGGATTCCGCCACGGGACTTCGCCCTGACCGCATCCCCGTCGACTCGCACGGTTTCTGCAGGAGCCGCGACCTGGTTCAGGATCGGGTTCGATCCGTTGGGGGGCTTCACCGGCGTCGTGCGACTGAGAGGCTCGGGTGTGCCACCGGATGCGACCGCTACCTGGAGCCGCAAACGGTTGAGCGGAACGCGGCACTCCCGGCTGACGGTCGCGACGTCGGTCACCACTCCGCCAGGTACCTACCGTTTGGTGATCCGGGGCCGTAGTGGCTCGGTCCGGCATCGAACAGCCGTCACCCTCATCGTGACGTAGTCCTCCCCTCTCGGGGTGGACTTCGACTACTGCTGGAGGTGTCGCACCGACGACCAGGCGTCGGTTCCGGTATCCATCGGAGGCGATGCGCCACTGCGTACGTCGATCGTGACATCGTCCATGGGGTCAAGGGCGGTCACCGGGATCCTCAGCCGAATGAGCGCCCCACCTTCGGGGGAGGCCGTAGCCTCAACGGCCCCGCCGTGGGCGAGCACGATACTGCGCACCACGGCGAGACCGAGACCGCTCCCGGACGATCCGTTCGGTGCCTCGTTGTGCCAGTAGCGTTCAAAGACCTGGTCTCGGACCTCGACCGGGATGCCGGGGCCCGAATCGGCGACCTCGATGACGCACTCAGTACCTTGCTGATCGCACTCGATGCGGATCGCGTCGTCTGGTGTCGTGTAGTTGAGTGCGTTCTCGATCAAGCTGTCCACGACGATCTCGAAGTACTCTCGATCGATCAGCGCGGCGATGGGATGCGGGGCGATGACCTGCCACCGGCGGGACGCCGCCGGAGTCCAGTTCAGACCGATCTCGGCAACGAAGCCCGCCACGTCAGTCGGCTGGCGCAGCAAGGCATCGCCCCGGTCGAGCTCGGTCAAGGCGATGAGCCGCGACATCATGCGCGCCATGCGGTCGATCTGGCTGCGTACCACCTGCAGGTCCTTGTTCGACTTCTCCTGTGGGAGCTCGAGCTGGAGCAGCTCAATGTGCCCGCGCGCGATGGTGACTGGCGTTCGCATGGCGTGGCATGCATCCCGCAGCAGCTCGCGTTGACGGACGAGGGCTTCGGTTCGCTCCCGCGCTTGGTCATGCATCCGGCGACTGGCCACGGCATGGCGATGAGCGTGGAAGACCATGGCACCGACGATGGCCGGCATGAGCAGAATCTCGATGAGCTCAGCCGCCTCGATACTGTCCTGGCGCCAGTGCAGGACCATGACAACGCCAGACACCGCACTGATGACGACGATCAGCCAGATCGTCTTGTCCGGCCCCCATACCCGAAAGCCGTAGACGACGGCCAGTGCGAAAAAGAGAAGGTGATAGGGGATGGTTTCCTGTCCGGGCTCGGCAAACATCAGCACCAGCATCAGGGCGCAGAAGCCGCCGAAGACCAGGTCGACAACGACCTGTTGTCTAGGCGCTCTGGAGCTGGTATCCGACATTGCGCACCGTCTTGATGACATCGCCCGGGATTTTCATGCGGAGTCGGCGAACATAGACGTCCACCACGTTGGTGCCGGGGTCGAAGCTGTAGCCCCAGACCGAGGCGAGGATGTCCTCGCGGGTGCAGACGCGTCCACTGTGACGCATCAGGTGGGAAAGCAAGAGGAACTCACGACTCGACAGAGAGCTCACGTGGTCACCCATGTGGAGTTCGCGGCGACGGAGATCAAGGTTGAGATCACCGCTGGTGAGGGTGGCCTGCAAGGGAGTAGCTGGAGTGTTGAGCCGGCAGTGCACCCGAGCGAGGAGCTCACGGAGAGCGAAAGGCTTGGCGAGGAAGTCGACCGCGCCATGTTCAAGACACCGTACGCGCGTCTCGACGTCGGCCATGGCCGACAGGATCAACACCCGTTGGTCGTGGTCATGAGCCATCAGGCCGTTGAGGACTGCTTCGCCTTCGACGCCCGGCATCGCGAGATCGAGGATCACCAGATCTGGCGGATCGGCGACGGCAAGCCCCAGTCCATCGAGGCCGGAGGTGGCGGTGACGACACTGTGGCCATCGTTCTCCAGCGCGCGCGTGACGAACCGGACGATGCCGGGTTCGTCATCGATCACCAGAATCCGTGGCATAAGCCCCCCATTCACCTTTCCCTCGCTGGGCTCACCTTCACCCGGATGGGGTAGTTGTGCAGGGGTTCTTCGTGTGTCAGTCCCGATGGATACCGCGACATAGTCAATATGGCGGACCCCACACGGAGGTGTGGTCACGGTGAGTGGTCGGTCAATGCGCGGGAGTAGTTGAGAGCACGCAGGGGCCAGCACTAGATTGCGGTTCGTCGTCGGCCGCCGGAGCCCACGCGCAACCAGGAGGGATGCACCGTGAGGTGGTCCGCGCTCGTGGCTTTGGCAACCGCGCAATTCGTGATGGTGCTCGACCAGTCGGTGATGAACGTCTCGATCAGCACGCTGGTCGACGACTTCGACACGACGGTGACGGTGATCCAGGCCGTGATCACCTTCTATTGCCTGATCATGGCCATGTTCATGTTGACCGGCGCCAAGCTCGGCGACATCGTCGGTCGGCGGCGCGCCTTCGTCATCGGTCTGGTGATCTACGGGTGCGGTTCGGCACTGACGGCCGTTGCCCCATCCGTGGCCATCCTGACGCTGGGTTGGTCTGTGCTGGAGGGGTTAGGCGCCGCGATGGTGCTGCCGGCCATGGCGGCGCTGATCGCCGGCAACTTCGAAGGCAAGGACCGCAAGGCGGCGTACGCCGTGATCGGCGGCGTCGCGGGTGCCGGTATCGCGATCGGACCGATCCTCGGTGGGTGGGCCACCACCGAGCTGAGCTGGCGCGTGGTGTTCGCCGGCGAGGTCGTGCTCGTGCTGTTCATCCTGGCAATGACCTACAAGGTCGGCGACGCCTTGCGTGAGGGGCCGAAGCTGAGACTCGACTTCGTAGGAACCGTGCTGTCCGCCTCCGCTCTTGGCCTGATCGTCCTGGGCACGCTGCAGTCGAGCACCTGGGGGTGGATCAAGCCGCAAGATGCGCCTGTCGAGGTGTTCGGGTTCTCTCCCACGCTCTTCGTGATAGCAGCCGGCGGACTACTGGGCTGGGCGTTCGCTGTCTGGCAGCGGCACCGCGAGGCGGTGGGAGCCGATCCGCTGGTTCACCTCGACCTGCTCACGATTCTGCCTCTGCGGTCGGGCTTGGCGGGGCTCCTGTCGCAGAACCTCATCTTGATGGGCGTGTTCTTCGTCGTCCCGCTCTACCTACAGGTCGTCCTGGGACTGAACGCGCTGGATACGGGCGTCAAGATGCTTCCGGTGTCGGTGGCGATGTTCATCGCGTCGATCGTGGGCTCGCGGCTCTCGACGCGCTTCACCGTACGAGGCATCGTTCGCACCGGGCTGCTGTTGGCCGGCGGAGCGGCGCTCTTGTTGATGAGCACCGTCAACTACCGTCTCAACGAGTCGTCATTCGCTTGGGCGATGAGCCTGCTCGGGGTCGGGATGGGGCTGCTTGCATCGCAGCTCGGGAACGTCGTGCAGTCGTCAGTTGACGCGTCCGGGCGTGCGGAGGCAGGGGGTCTCCAGTACACGGGTCAACAGCTGGGCTCGTCCCTCGGCGTAGCCCTTATCGGAGCGATCGTCCTCACCGGGTTGACGAGCGCCTTCGTTGACAACGTCTCCGCTGATGAGCGGGTCAGCGCAGAGGTCTCCACCCAGGTCGGTGTTGCCGCCGGAACCGGCATCGATTTCGTCCCGGTTGATGACGTGCGGGTGGCCGTGGAGTCGGCCGGTGCGGACCCGGCGACGACCGAAGCCATCGTCGATGACTACGCGCAGGCGCAGATCCAGGCACTCAAGACGGGGATGCTCGTCGCTGCGCTGCTGGCCTTCCTCAGCCTTCCTTTCACACGCAACTTGCCACACGTGCCGCCCCGACCCGACGACGCGGCGCATCCACTCGATGCCGGTGCGGGAGCTGTATGAGACTGGCGGAGCAAAGATCAGACCCTTGAAGGGGCTTGACTGTCACCTGTCAGTGTGTCGAGCCCTGGGGTCTGAGGCGATTGATCGCGTGTGCCGCGCACGAGTCGCTGGATCGGCGCTTCGATCGCTACGTACGACATCCACGTGACCAGTGCGGTGATGACCACGCCAACTCCACAGGCCGCCACAAATCCCACGTGCGGCGCCAGGACAAGAGTGGCGCCAACCAGTACCGGAAGGTGCCAGAGGTAGAGCGAGTACGACACCTGCCCCAGCATGAGTACGGCACGGCTGCTGAGAAGCGAGACACCCCAACCCGAGGCAACGAGCGCAACGAGCAGCACCGCACTCAGGCCGACGATGTAGTCCTCGGTGAGCATGGGGGAGGCCGACGGCACCGGCGTCGGGCCAACTGCGGCAACCGCCCACTCATGACCCCGCACATAGAAAGTCACCGCAAGGACGACGAGGCTCAGGCGTGACCCGACATGGGTGAACCAGGGCTGCCGGGTCACCACATCACGTCTGAGCGCCAGCGCAGAGCCGGCGGCAAACAGCGGGAGGAAGTGAAGAGTGCCGGCAATCGAGATGGAGGCCGCCATCGATCCCTGGTAGGGCTGCGACGTCGCGTACAGATCAGCTGCCACGGCTAGCGCCAGGGTGGTGAGTAAGACCGGCGGCACACCCCACCGTCGATAGGCCAGTACGACAAGGGGAAGCAGCATCGAGAGCCGGATCTCGACCACCAGCGTCCACACCACGGAGTTGAAGGCGGCGACGTTGGGCAGTCCGATCAGCGTGCCCCACTCGATGACATCGCCGATCGACGGAGGACGGTCGAACATGATGGCCGGCCAGGTCGATTGCGACGGCAAGCGACTGAGCCCGATCGAGGCAGTCATGGCGACCACTGTCATCACCCAGAACGGAACCCCGATCCGGGCCCACCTCTTGGCGAAGAAGCTCCACCGGAACGACTTCACAGGTGAGGCAAACGGAAGAGTGAGAACGAAGCCGGACAAGGCAAAGAACAGAAGAACGGCCCCTCGCCCGTTCCATGCCAGGTACAGCAGGGTGCCCTCTGTCGACATCAGGTTCTGCGCGGTATGGATGGCGGCGGGGGACCGGCTGCCGTCGAGGAGCAGCGCGAGGTGCCCGATGACCACGCTGACGGCTGCCAGGCCCCGCAGGCCGTCCAGACTGCGCACCCGTGTGGGGACTGAGGGGTTCGGCTCCGACACCTGCGTCCCCCTCTGCTGTGACGTCCCGCGGATCGTGATGGCACTGTCCACGACGACATGGCGCATGCACCGACTTCGACGAGTGGTGATGCTGAATCGAGACGTCCAGCATCACGGTTTGACGACGGAAGGTCTCGGTATGGGCACGAGGCATTGCGCAGGTGGTCACCTGCGGGAAAGAAGGGCTGGTTCTGGGCCGTGATCGGGTCGCCCGCACCGATGTAGTGTCCAGCGCATGAAACTCGTTGAGTGTGTGCCCAACTTCTCGGAGGGGCGTCGGCCAGAGGTCATCGCCGCGATCCGGGACGCCATCGCCGCCGTCGCGGGCGTCACGGTTCTTGACGTGTCGTCCGACTCCAGCCACAACCGCACGGTCGTTACCTTTGTGGCGCCGAGAGAGGCGGCTGTGGCGGCAGCGTTCGGCGGCATTGCGAAGGCCAGTGAGCTCATCGACCTGACGACGCACGAGGGCGAGCACCCTCGGATCGGGGCGACGGACGTCGTACCGTTCATCCCCCTGCACGGGTCGACGATGGACGACTGCGTCCACCTGGCTCAGCAGCTGGGTCGACGCATCGGTGACGAGCTCGGCATCCCCGTCTTTCTCTATGAGCGCGCAGCGTCGCGCCCGGAGCGGACCAACCTGGTGGATGTCCGGAGGGGCGGCTTCGAGCTGGCCGGCACCGAGCTTGGCACCAACCCCGAGCGAGTGCCCGACTACGGGCCGAACGCGATCCATCCGACCGCCGGAGCCACGATCGTCGGCGCCAGACCGTTCCTCGTCGCCTACAACGTCTACCTCGGCGGTGCGGAGAACATCCAGGTCGCCAAAGAGGTCGCGAAGGCGGTTCGCGGTTCCAGCGGAGGACTTCGCCATGTCAAGGGCCTGGGTCTGGAGGTAGATGGTCAGGCGCAGGTGTCGATGAACCTGGTCGACACCGACCAGACACCGCTGCATCGGGCGTACGACATGGTGCAGATGGAAGCGGAGGCGCGTGGCGTCTCACCGACCCGGAGCGAGCTGGTCGGGCTTGTGCCCGAGAAGGTGCTGTTCGAGACAGCCGCTCGCCACATCCGGCTTCCTGATTTCTCTGCCGACATGGTGCTGGAGAACAAGGTTCGAGAGGCGGCCGCGCCTGACGAGTCGCTCGCCGACTTCGTGGCCAGTGTTGCCGGCAGCTCGCCGGTCCCTGGTGGTGGCAGCGTGGCAGCGCTGGCCGGACAGCTAGGAGCCGCCTTGGCCCAGATGGTCGCCGGTCTGACCGTTGGCCGCAAGAAGTACGCAGATGCGGAGGGCGAGATGCAGGAGATCGCCCATGTGGCGAAAGCGCTGGCGGACCGTCTGAGCGCTCTGGTTCAGGAAGACGCCGACGCATATGGGTTGGTCAGCGCCGCTTACAAGCTGCCAAAGGACGGCGAGCACGCCGACGAGCGCGAGGTCGCCATCCAAGAGGCGTTGCGCAAGGCCGCTGAGGTTCCCCTCGAGACCGCGCGGGCGTGCAGCGACGTCGCCAAGCTGGCGGCGACCTGCGCGTCCAAGGGAAACGTGAACACCCTCAGTGACTCGGGGGTCGCGGCCCTGCTGGCTGAGGCGGCTTGTAGGGGTGCTGCCTACAACGTCTGGATCAACGTGGCCTCGATGTCTGACCGGGCGGCCGGCGAGGCGCTCACCATTGAGGTGGATGCACTGGTCGACGCCACGCGAGCTTCGGCCCGCGCAGCGACAACGCATGTTGAAGCAGCGATTCGCTAGGCGAATCGCGCGACACGCACGACCGGTGCACCCAGGGGAGACGACCCTTCCGTCATGCTCTGGTTATGAACGGAACACTGACCAAAGCACTTTTGCCCACGCAGCAAAGGCGAACTCTCAGCGAGTTGTCGGACGACCTCGATCTGACCGTGGGGGACACCGGTTCCAAGCGCTCGGCTTTCTGGACGATGCTGTCACTGTCGGCGGTCATTGCGGCTGCCGGAGTGATGTCGGACTCCACCGCGACCGTGATCGGCGCCATGATCATCGCCCCCCTTGCGACGCCGATCATGGGGATAGCTCTCGGGATCGCCAAGCTTGACGGGCACACCTCGCGACATGCCCTGAAGTTCGCCTCGCTGGGCGGCATCGTGGTTATCGCGGTGGGGGTGATGTTCTCGCTGGCGCTTCCTGAGTCATACGACCTCCTGGGGAACAGTCAGATTTCGGGGCGGACGTCACCGGGCCTGGTCGATCTCGTGGCGGCGGTGGCAACAGGTTTCGCGGGGGCGGTCGCTCTGGCGAGGCGCGATGTGGCAGCGGTCCTGCCGGGTGTGGCGATCGCCATCTCCCTTGTTCCGCCGCTGGCGGTCGTTGGCATCTGCCTCGGGCACGGGGCGATCGGACTGTCGATGGGTGCCTTCACGCTCTTTCTCTCCAACCTGCTGGCGCTGGTGCTCGCCGGTTCGCTGATCTTCACGACGCTCGGCTACACCGGACGCAACGAGACCCTGAAGGAAGGGTCGCGGCGCCGGGCCTACCTCACGATCTCGGTGCTCATGCTGGTCGTGATCGTCCCGCTGCTGTCGAACACCGCGCTCACGTACTTCGTCAATGTGTGGACCAACCGGATTCACACGGCAGCGGATGCATGGGTGTCCGACGTTCCGGGAGCCTCGGTCCAAGATGTCACGTTCACATCCAACGCCTTCTACGTGGACATCCAGACCCCTGGCACCGTGCCACCGGTTTCCGGCCTGATCGATGACCTGGACGGCAAGGTGCCCAACGGTCTCGAAGTGGTGGTCACGACCTCGTTGGGCGAAGAGATTCAGGCGGGTCCGGTCGGCGGCTGAGACGCACGCTCCATGCGGTCGAGCCAGTCGTCGAAGAGCGGGCCGAAGACGTTCGGCCGTTCGACCCGACCGAGATGATGGCCCGCCAGGTCGACCACGGCGTACGTTGCCCGTGGCAGCTCGTCGAGCAATCCGAAAGCCGATCGGTAGCCCACCGTTGCATCCTGGCGTCCAGTCAGGATCAGGCTCGGCTCCGGAAAGGGGTGACCCGGCATCCCCGCGGTTCCTGTGTGCAGGTAGTGGCGTTCGAGGCGCGCCAGAAAGTCGTAGTCAGCCACCTGGTATGCCGGGATGTCGTCGGCCCGGATTGCCTCGAGCATCCGTCGCTCGTGCG
>JAHELE010000063.1 GCA_024644345.1 Actinomycetes bacterium
TCATGGCACCGGCGAGCTTGGCGAGGAGGACCTCGCGCGACTCCAGCGATGCCAACGTGTCGATCTCGGCCGGGGACAACGACTTGCCGTCGAGCACCCCGCCCTTGATCAGCAATTGGGGGTTGGCCTTGGCAAAGTCACGCAGACCCTTGGCCGTCTCCACCGGGTCACCGGTGATGAAGGCGATGGCGGAGGGACCGACGAGCATGTCGCTCAACCCGTCTACCCCGGCGTCCTTGGCCGCAATCTTGGTCAGCGTGTTCTTCACCACGGCGTACGTGGCGTTCCCACCGAGTGCCGTCCGCAGCTCTTTGAGCTGCTTGACGGACAAACCGCGGTACTCGGTGAGCACGGCGCCGGCGGAGTCACGGAATTGGTCCGCGATCTCTGCGACGGCAGCTGCTTTGTCAGCCCGCGCCATGGGTCTCCTTACGTGGTCGGATCGCCGGCTCCGGGCCCCGGTACGACGAACGCCCCGGCGCAGGCGCACGGGGCGTGACCGGACGCATGTGGCGTCTGGGCAGGACTCTCGTTCACCTGGGCGGGCCGCCCGCTGCTGCGGGCCTTCGACCTCCGGGACGAGCCCGGAGATAACCAGCGGTCTTTGGCTGTGGGCAGCGTACGGGGCTGACCGCCGCCGGGTCAAAACGGGGCGAACGGGGGCGGCGCCCCTTGACCTTGTCGGTCAGGCGTTGTCGGTCAGGCGTTGTCGGTCAGGCGTTGTCGTCGGCCGTGACGTTGCGCGTCCGGTTCGAGTCGATGTGGATGCCGGGGCCCATCGTGGTTGAGATCACGATCTTGCGGATGTAGCGGCCCTTGGCGCTCGATGGCTTCAGACGCAGGATCTCGTCCAACGCGGCAGCGTAGTTCTCGACCAGGTCAGACTCGCTGAACGAGGTCTTGCCGATGATCAGGTGCAGGTTGGAGTGGCGGTCGACCCGGAACTCGATCTTGCCGCCCTTGATGTCCTCGACCGCCTTGGCGACGTCCATGGTGACCGTCCCCGTCTTGGGGTTGGGCATCAGCCCACGCGGGCCGAGGACCTTGCCGAGGCGTCCCACCTTGCCCATCAGGTCGGGGGTGGCGACGGCGGCGTCGAAGTCGGTCCACCCTCCGGAGACCTTCTCGACCAAGTCGTCTGACCCCACCTCGTCGGCCCCTGCTGCTTTGGCCTGCTCGGCCTTCTCGCCGGCCGCGAAGACAATCACGCGAGCGGTCTTGCCGGTGCCGTGCGGAAGGTTGACCGTTCCCCGGATCATCTGGTCGGCCTTGCGCGGATCGACGCCCAGCCGCATGGCGACCTCGACGGTGGCCGGGTTCTTCATCGTGGAGGTGTCCTTGGCCAACCGGACGGCCTCGACGGGCGAGTACAGCTTGTCGGCATCAATCTTGGCTGCCGACGCCTCGTAACCCTTGCTGCGCTTCATCGTGCTGACTCCAATCTGCAGCGCCCCGTGGGTGGCTGCGTCAGGTGTGGTGCCTGGGCCGGTGCTCGGCCCTCCCACAGTTCTGGTGTGCGGTGGTGCGGGTGGAACTGTTGTACGCACTACTCGGTGACGGTAACGCCCATCGAACGGGCGGTACCGGCGATGATCTTCTCGGCGGCATCGAGGTCGTTGGCGTTCAGATCGGCCATCTTCTGCTCGGCGATGGTGCGAACCTGCTCGCGGGTGAGCGATCCGACCTTCTCCTTGTGCGGAACGCCCGATCCCTTGTCGATACCGGCTGCCTTGAGAATGAGTCTGGCCGCCGGCGGCGTCTTGGTGATGAAGGTGAAGGAACGGTCTTCGTAGACCGTGATCTCGACCGGAATCACGTTGCCACGCTGCGACTCGGTCGCGGCGTTGTACGCCTTGCAGAACTCCATGATGTTGACGCCGTGCTGACCGAGGGCGGGGCCAACGGGCGGCGCGGGATTGGCCTGGCCAGCCTCGATCTGAAGCTTGATCAGACCTGAGACCTTCTTCTTGGGGGGCATTGCGTGGGTCCTTCTCTTCGGTAGCTGCGCTGTGGACAGTTTGGGGGGGTTAGAGCTTCTGAACCTGGTCGAACGAGAGCTCGACAGGCGTCTCACGTCCGAAGATCGAGACCAGCACCTTGAGCTTCTGCGCATCGGCGTTGATCTCGTTGATGGATGCGGGGAGAGTGGCGAAGGCACCGTCAATGACGGTGACCGACTCGCCCACCTCGAAGTCGACCAGTGTGGCTTCGACCTTGGCCGCACCGCCACCGGACGACGGCTGACCGGGAGCCGCTTCCGGCTCGACGTAGAGGATCGAGATGACCTCGTCGGCCGTAAGGGGCGTCGGCTGGTGTGCGTGTCCGACGAAGCCGGTGACCCCTGGCGTGTGGCGCACCGTTGACCATGACTCGTCGGTGAGGTCCATCCGCACCAGCACGTAGCCGGGGAACTTGTTGCGCTTGACCTGCTTGCGCTGCCCCTGCTTGATCTCGATGACCTCTTCCTGCGGAACCTGGACGTCGTGGATGAACTCTTCCATCGACAGGGAGGTCCGTCGGTTCTCGAGGTTGTGCTTGACGCGGTTCTCGTAGCCGGCGTACGAGTGCACGACGTACCAGTCGCCCGGAAGGCTGAGCAAGTGGTCACGGAACTCGTCTCGCGGGTCGACCTCGGGCTCGGTCGGCTCGGTCGGCTCGGTCGGCTCGGTCGGTTCACCCTGATCGGGCTGTTCGGTGGCGTCGGACCCACTAGCGGCGTCTGGCGTCTCGACAGCTTCTGAGGTCACCTCGACAGCAGCGTCGTCGGTGACGTCGACGGCTGCGCCGGTTTCCAGCTCGGACACGGTACGGAACTCCTGACGATCAGATGATGTGGTCAGCCGAAGACGGCTTTGACGACCTTGGACACGCCGATGTCGAACACCAGGACGAGACCAGCGAACGAGACCACGAACACCAACACCACGATCGTGTAGGTGATCAGCTCGTTACGCGTCGGCCAGACGACCTTGCGCATCTCCGCGACGACCTGGCGGTAGAAGAGCAGGATCCGGGCGATGAAGCCCTTCTTCTGGGGCGACTGGCCATGCTCGGGCGTGGCGGTCGAACCACGTGACTCCGCCAACAACCTCACCTGACCTCGATCACGCCCACGGCATGTGGGCTTGCGTTGACCTGACGGCGGGTGCCGCCACGTGCAGGGCAGGAGGGACTCGAACCCCCAACCACCGGTTTTGGAGACCGGGACTCTGCCAATTGAGCTACTGCCCTCCGGATGGCGCCGGCGTCCGGTCCAGTCAACCCGTCCTGTGAGGCAGATCACAGACGTCAGGGCATGGCAAGACCATGGCAAATGCCACCGGCGGTGAGTGTACGGGGTCGATGCGTACGGCGTCGAACCGCGGCCGGCGGCCACCCCTCAGCAGCGAGGGCCAAGCCCACGTGGAACACCCGCTTTCGGTCCGCACCGCCGGTGGGAGGATGGGCGTCATGACTGCGACCTCCACGCCAGAGCCAACTGATCACGACTCAGCCCGCTTGTCGAGGCGGGTTGCCGGTATCGCCGAGTCGGCCACCCTCGCGGTCGATGCCAAGGCCAAGGCCCTCAAGGCCGCCGGACGTCCCGTCATCGGCTTCGGGGCGGGAGAGCCCGACTTTCCTACGCCCGAGTACATCGTCGAAGCCGCTGCGCAGGCGACGCACGAGTCGAAGTGGCACCGGTACACGCCCGCTGCTGGTCTGCCGGCCCTGCGCGAGGCGATCGCGGCCAAGACGATGCGCGACTCGGGCCTCGCCGTCGAACCGTCCCAGGTGCTGGTGACCAACGGAGGCAAGCACGCGATCTTCAATGCGGTCGCGGCGCTGGTCGACGATGGCGACGAGGTGATCATCCAGGCGCCCTACTGGGTGACCTACCCCGAGGTGGTCTCGATCTTCGGTGGCGTCCCTGTTCCGGTCGTCACCGACGAGAGCACGGGGTATCGCGCCACGGTCGACCAGCTGGAGGCGGCTCGCACTCCGCGTACCAAGATGTTGATCTTCGTGTCACCGTCGAACCCGACCGGTGCGGTCTACCCGGCGGATCAGATCAGGGCGATCGGACAGTGGGCGGCCGAGCACGGCATCTGGGTGCTGACCGACGAGATCTACGAGCACCTGGTCTATGGCGACGCGACATTTGCCTCGCTTCCCACCCTCGTTCCCGAGATCGCCGACCGCTGCGTCGTGGTGAACGGGGTGGCCAAGACCTTCGCGATGACGGGGTGGCGGGTCGGGTGGATGATCGGTCCGAAGGACATCGTCAAGGGCGCGACCAACCTGCAGTCCCATGCCACATCCAACGTCAGCAACGTCGCACAGGTCGCCGCGCTCGTCGCGGTATCCGGACCGCTGGACGCGGTGGCCGAGATGCGGGTGGCCTTCGACCGGCGCCGGCGGACGATCGTCTCGATGCTCAACGAGATCCCTGGAGTCACCTGCCCAGAGCCAGAAGGGGCCTTCTACGCGTATCCCTCCGTGAAAGGTGTTCTGGGCAAGAGCATCAACGGCACGCTGATCGACTCGTCACTCACGCTGGCCGATGTCGCGCTTGACGTGGCCGAGGTGGCAGTTGTGCCAGGCGAAGCGTTCGGGACGCCCGGATACCTGCGGATGTCGTACGCCCTGGGCGACGACGACATCGTGGAGGGCGTCACCCGCTTCGGCAAACTCCTGGCTGACGCCAACTAGTACTCCGCGCCGGCTGGGCACAGCAGGATGCGGCCCCGGCCGGAGGGCTCCCCCACGGAGCCGGCCGGGGCCGCCGCACGTTGCCCGGGGTGCCAGTCAAAGCCCCCACAACGGCGTCCCTGGGCCCGCAGCGCCCGAATCTGGGTCCGGACGCTGCAGGCGGCTGGGTTAGATGAAGAGCAGCTGTGCGCCGTCTGTCATCTCGATGAAGTCGGAGGCGTTGATGATCGCCTCGACCCCGTCGTACAGGTCGGACTCGGTCAGCTTGTTCATGTCCGCCGACATGCGGCAGGCCCAGAGCTTTCCGCCGGAGGCGACGATCTGGTCCAAGAACTCGGGCACCTCAGGAACGCCGAGGGCCGCGATCTGGTCCTTGATCATCTTCGTGGCCATCGGCTGCATGCCCGGTAGCGGAGCAAGCGCCTGTGGAATCCTGACATCGCCGACTGGCATGTGCATGGCAGTGTTGCCGACCGGGCTGAACTTCAGGTCGTGCATCCGTGACTTCGTGATCATGTCGAAGCCCCAGAAGGTGAAGAACAGGTGTGTCTCGATGCCTTCACCCAAGGCTGCGTTGGCGAGCACCAGCGCCGGGTAGGCCATGTCGAGGTTGCCCTTGCTGCAGATGAAGGCAATCTTGCGGTCGGTCTCGTCGTCGTCGAAGTTCGGAACGAGTGTGGTTTCGGTTGTTGTCATGTCAGATGCTCCTTCGCTGGTCGTGGTGCTCACACGCAACCGTGTGGCTTGGGAACACCAGCGATGTAGGACATCTTCTTGGCTGGCTTCTTCGGGAAGAGCTGGAACAGCTTCTTGGTGTCGATCCCACCCGCTGTCGATACCCGGCGGATGGTGGGCGTCTCGCCCTGCGCCTTGTAGTCCTCGCGGACGAACTTGATGGCAGCCCAGTGGTCGTCAGTGAGGTCGACGCTGATGTTCGCGGCGAGGACCTTCGCAAGGTCTTCGTCCCACTCGTCGTACTCGGTGAGGAACCCCTCGTCGTCGACGTGGATCTCACGGCCGTTGATCGTGGTGACTGGCATGGTCTTACCTCTCCTTGTGGTTGTTGTCGGACGCCGACTGATCGGCTCCTATGGTGCGGAGCATGGTCATCACGCGGCCAAGCCCCCTGCGGGTCTGCGGGTCTCGCATCTGCTTGAGCAGCGCGAACGTGGAGGGCGCCTCGGCGAACTCGTCGTCGACGTCCTGGGCAGTGAGCGCTGTCCGCTGGAGCAGCGTCATGACCTCGGGCTGCGTCATCTCCTTGACGGTGTTGAGAATCAGCACGACGTTGTCGCCCAGAGCCTCGACATCGTCCTCGGTGAAGGACGTGACGACCTTGTCGACGATCCCGGCTCCGCCCTTGGCGAAGGCGAAGTAACCCTTGTCGTCGAGGTCTTGCAGCGTGGTTGTCAGGGTGGCCATGGCCGGCGAGGCCAGTGGCACGACGTCATCGGCCAGGGCGCTCAACGACTCCAGCTGGGCGAGCAGCGCCTCCATCGTCGGAATAGCCCTCGCGAACGTGCGGGCCAGGCGGGCGGCATCCTCAACTGAAACGTCGTCGCTGAGCGTCTCGAGCTCGCGGCTGACCATGTCGAAGGCCCCACTGACGACCGGCGCCGAGTCGGACACCAGCTCGGCCCACTGTTCGCGCTGGGCCCGCTGGCGCCGCATCTCGTCGGCGATGGCGCCGACCTGCTCGGTGAGCAGGTCGAGGCGCTCGTCGATCGTGCGCTCGGTGGCAACGGCGGTCATGACGCGTCCTCGTCCGGCACATCCTTGCCGGCCATCGACATCAAGGCGGGCAGCGGAAGGTCTCGGCCCGGGAGCAGAACGTTCCAGTAGATCCAGCGGAACATCAGCTTTCCCCAGTGGTTGAGCTCGGTCTCTTTCAACAGACTGAACGGTCCGATTCCCGGCAGCGGGTACTTGCCGGTCATTGGCTCGGTGTCGTAGTTGAAGTCGATCAGCATCCCCTTTCCGTCACCAGACTCGATGAAGCAGTTGGCGTGGCCATCGAACTTCTCGTCCATCGGCAGTCCGTCGACGTGACGCAGGAAGTTGTGCGTGAAGATGTCCACGGCGAAGTGGGCCACCGAGCCCGCCTTGGAGGCGGGGATGTTGGAGGCATCGCCGATGGCGAAGATGTTGTCGTGCTGCGTCGACAGGAAGGTGTGCTTGTCGACCTTGACGTAGTTGAGGTCGTCGCCGAACCCTGACCGGGCCACGAAGTCGGCTCCCATGTTGAGCGGGATCGTCACCAACAGATCGAAGGGAACCTCGCGCTCGTCATAGGAGATCAGCGTCTTCGCCTCGGGGTCGATGCGCTCAACCATGAAGTCGGCTTCCAGTGCGACCTTGCGCTCATCCAGCATCCCACCGAGGTGCTGTGACGCGATCGGCTTGGTGAACGCGCCGGGGAGCGGTGTCACGTAGACGATCTCGACCTGGTCGCGGATGCCGTTCTCGCGGAAGAACGAGTCAGCCAGGAAGGTGAACTCGAGCGGAGCAACCGGGCACTTGATGGGCATGTCGACGATGTGAACCGCGAGTCGTCCGCCTTCCCAGGTCTTCAGCTTCTCGCCGAGCGCCGTGGCACCTTCGTGCGTGTAGAACTCGTGGATGCTCTTGCGCCACTCGCCCTCGTCCATCCCCGGAGTCTCGGCAGGACGTGGCGTCGTACCTGTGGCGATCACGAGCTGGTCGTAGTCGAGCGTCGTGCCGTCAGCGAGAAGCACCTGGTTGGACTCGGCGTCCACCCGGTCGATCTCGCCGTGCACAAGATCGACACCCTCAGGGATGAATCGCTGGGTGGGTTTGACGACCTCGTCGGGCGTGTAGGCACCGAACGGGATGAAGAGGTATCCCGGCTGGTAGTAGTGAACATCTCGTTGGTCGACAACAGTGATCTGCCACTCATCGCGCGATAGGCGGGGGCGGAGTTTGTTGACAACCATGGTGCCGGCGGTGCCACCGCCGAGGACGAGCAGGCGCTTCATCGTGCCCTCCCGGGTCTTTGCGGTTCTTCCACCAGGACCGGAATCCGTGGGGGACTTCCGGGACCCACCATACGGGTCCCTTTGTATACCCCCCAGGGTATATAGTCCTGGGCGGCACGGGACCAAAGTCACTACTGGTGGCCGAGGTGCCTACCCTGGCCATGTGGCAGGAGCGAAAGCGGGCGAAACCTCCGTCCGAGATGTCCGACTGCTGCCGAAGGCCCACCTGCACCTGCACTTCACCGGAGCCATGCGTCACGCCACGCTGCTCGAGCTCGCGGAGCGTCACCATGTCCATCTGCCAGAGGCCCTGATGTCGGACGATCCTCCCGAGCTTCGGGCCACCGACGAGCGGGGATGGTTCCGGTTCCAGCGGCTCTACGACACCGCCCGGTCGGTGCTCCGCGACCCGGACGACATCTTCCGGCTGGTCCGCGAGGTCGCCGAGGACGAGGTTGCCGACGGCTCGCACTGGCTGGAGATCCAGGTGGACCCGTCCGGGTACGCCGCTCGCTTCGACGGGCTCACTGCCACCTTCGAGCTGATGCTCGACGCCGTACGTGCCGCGTCGGCCGCCACCGGCCTGCAGATGGGCGTGATCGTCGGGGCGAACCGCACTCGCCATCCCCTCGACGCGAGGACGCTCGCGCGGCTCGCGGTGCGTCACAGCGCAGATGGTGTGCTCGGCTTCGGTCTGGCCAACGACGAACGCAGGGGCCGGGCAGACGACTTCGCCGACGCCTTTCGCATCACACGCGAAGCTGGGCTCAGCGGCGTGCCGCATGGTGGTGAGCTGCTGGGCGCCGACAGCGTGCGTCGCTGCCTGGACGCACTGGTGGCAAGTCGAATCGGACACGGTGTCCGTAGCGTCGAAGATCCCGACCTGGTCAAGCGCATCGTCGACGAGGACGTCGCTCTTGAGGTGTGCCCGGCCTCCAACGTCGCACTCGGCGTCTACGACACCGCTGCCGACGTCCCCCTGCGTACCTTGGTAGAGGCGGGCGTACAGGTCGCCCTGGCTGCGGACGACCCCCTGCTCTTCGGATCCAGGCTCTCCGACCAGTACGAGATCGCCCGACATGTGCACGGCTTCGATGACGAGGGTCTCGCCGAGCTGGCCCGATCGTCGGTGCGGTCCTCCTTCGCGCCGGTAGAGCACCGCCAGCGCATGCTCGGAGCCATCGAAACCTGGCTCTCAGGCTGAGGTCAGAGGTGGACGCCGACCAGTGTCGGCTCGGCGTCCAGCGTCACGCCGAATTGGTCCAGCACCCCGGCACGCACCGTGCGGGCCAGGAGCACGATGTCGTCGGTCGTCGCCCCGCCCCGGTTCGTGATGGCCAAAGCGTGCTTGGTCGACAACGTGGCTCGTCCAGTACCGAGGTCGGCCCCGAATCCCTTGTGGAACCCCGCCTGCTCGATGAGCCAAGCCGCCGACGTCTTGACGCGCCCGTCCGGCTGGGGCCATCGCGGCGCCCCTGAGGGCACCTCCCCTGCTGCGAGCAATGGGTTCATGAAGAACGATCCTGCCGACCAGGTGTCGTGATCCTGGTCGGCGAGCACCATCCCCTTGGCCCTGCGCAGGTCGAGCACGGCTCCTCGCACGTCAGCCAGCGGAGCGGCATCACCGATCGCGACTTCGAGCCGCCGGGCCAGCTCGTCGTACCGGACGCCGGCTCCCTCGTCCGTGACTGCCAGTCGGAACTGAACCGACAGCACCACGAACCTGCCCGGCTCTGCCTTGAAGATGCTGGTGCGGTAACCGAAGTCGCATCCTGCTGGCGACAGGGTTCGGACCGAGGCTGCGGCGCGGTCGAACACTTCGACACCTGAGACGACGGCCCCCACGTCCTGACCGTAGGCACCCACGTTCTGGATAGGTGTGGCGCCCACTGACCCGGGGATGCCGGAGAGTGCCTCCACCCCGGCCCATCCTTCGTCGACGCAACGCTCGACCAGCGCGTCCCACGGCTCTCCGGCCGCGACGTCAAGGAGCACTTCGTCGGCGTCTCGACTCACCGTGACTCCGGCCGTCCGCACCGCAATCACTGGTGCGGAGACTCCCCCGTCGGAAACCACCAGGTTCGACCCGCCACCGAGCAGGACGTACGGCTCGCGGTCCAGCTCACGGACCAGCTCGACCAGCTCATCGCGAGTGGGTACTTCGATCAATCGGTCTGCCTCGCCGCCCACCCGAAGGGTGGTCAACGCCGCGAAGGGCACGCCGTGGCGCTCCAGCATCAGGCCAGCTGGACGACGGCGCGACACATGCCGAGCACTTTGACGCCGTCGCACGTGGTCGTGAGCTCGACCTTGACGCGTGCCCCGTCAAGAACCTCGATCACCTTGCCTGACACCTCGACCGAGGCACCCGCGTCGTCGTCCGGCACCGGCACCGGCTTGGTGAACTTGGTGGCGTACTCAACGATGGCCCCTGGGTCGCCGCACCAGTCGGTGACCACGCGAATTGCCTCAGCCATGGTGAGCATGCCGTGCGCAATCACATTGGGCAGCCCGACGTCGGTCGCCACACGTTCATTCCAGTGGATGATGTTGAAGTCGCCCGACGCTCCCGCGTACTTGACCAGATCTACCCGGCGAAGCTCGAAGGTCTGCCCAGGAAGCTCGGTGCCCACCTCGACTTCCGTCGCCTTCACAGACGCTGGCACGGGTCAGCCCTCCACGGCTCTGGCGACGAGTGTGGCGAAGACCGACACGACGGGAGAACCCTGCGCGTCCGCCACGTCACTCCGAATCGTCACGATGTCGTTGCCGGCCACCGAGCGAGCCGAACTGACCGAGGACACCGTGGTCAAGACGTCACCGGCAACGATCGGACGGGTGAAGTGGAACTTCTGGTCGCCGTGCACCACGCGCGAGAAGTCGAGGCCGAGCTCGGGGTCGTCGATGACGCTGATCTGCGGCCCGCGGGTCACCACGACCGAAAAAGTGGGCGGCGCCACCAGATCGGGATGACCCAGCGCTCGAGCGGCTGCCACATCGAGGTAGGCAGGATTGTCGTCTCCGACGGCGGCGGCGAACTCGCGGACCTTCTCACGCCCCACCTCGTACGTCTGGGGCGGATACTGCTTGCCGACAAGCTCAACGTTGACCGCCACGCGCAGCTAGCGGGTCTCGCGGTGCTCGGTGTGCTTGCCGCAGTTCGGGCAGAACTTCTGCAGCGAGATCCGGTCAGGGTCGTTACGCCGGTTCTTCTTGGTGATGTAGTTGCGGTTCTTGCAGTCCGCGCAGGCCATCGTGATCTTCGGCCGAACGTCGCTCTTGGCCACCGGGACTCCTTGGGTTGCTTTCGGGTGATGCTGGAATGCCTAACTGCTGAGTAGCGGAGGCCGGATTTGAACCGGCGACACAGCGATTATGAGCCGCTTGCTCTGCCAACCTGAGCTACTCCGCCGACCGAACCTGACACCACCTGCCGGTGATGACCGGTGGCCAGGCCCCGAGCCCCAATACGGAATCGAACCGTAGACCTTCTCCTTACCATGGAGACGCTCTACCGACTGAGCTATTGGGGCATGCTCGGCTTCCCGAGCGGAGTCAGGCTACACGGGGCGCGGTGGCACCGAGAAATCGGCCTCACCCCACCTCACACCTCCCGGAAGTTCCGTGCGCCTATAACCGCCCGGGAGTTCCCCCCATGGTGTGGGACTGCGAGGGCCCCCGACCGTGGTCGGGGGCCCTCGCAGCGTGGCAGGTGTTGGGTTCGAACCAACGTAGGCTGAGCCGGCGGATTTACAGTCCGCTCCCTTTGGCCACTCGGGCAACCTGCCTGGGGTGCCGCTCGAGGCGGCGAGCGACCACAATACCGCAGGGGGCCCCACCCCCTACGGTGACCGTTCTCTTCACCTGACCCGCGCGAAAGGAAGCCTCATGGCCTCGGAATCCTCGTTCGACATCGTCAGCAAGGTCGACCGCCAGGAGATCGACAACGCCTTGAACCAGGCAGCCAAAGAACTCAGCCAACGCTACGACTTCAAGGGGACCGGCGCCTCGATCGAATGGCAGGGCGAGATGGGCATCGAAGTGCGCGCGAACTCCGAGGAGCGGGCCAAGGCCGCGCTCGATGTCTTCAAGGACAAGCTGGTCAAGCGCAAGGTGTCACTGAAGCACCTCGAAACCGGCGAGCCAGCTGCCTCCGGCAAGGAGTACAAGATCACCGGCACGCTGTCACAGGGCATCACCCAGGAGAACGCCAAGAGGATCGGCAAGATCATCCGTGACGAGGGGCCCAAGGGGATCAAAGCCCAGATCCAGGGGGACGAGCTGCGCGTCACCAGCAAGAGCCGCGACGACCTCCAGTACGTTCAACGCCTACTCGACGGCAAAGACCTCGATGTAGCCCTGCAGTACGTCAACTACCGCTGACGAAGCCCGACGGGTAGTAGCGGTACGCGAGCTTCCTCGGAACGTGCGTGCCCTCAGTAATCACTGTCTGGCCGCCCAGCACCAGAACGGACCCGTCGTGCAGCCGCACCGCCGAGTGGCCGGTAACAGGCCTGGGGATATGCGTCCAGCGCGACCACTCCGCGAGTGCAGGTCGCCAAAGCAATGCGCTCTTCGTTGTGTAGCTCGTTCCCGGCCCCCATCCACCCAGGACAAAGGCATTGCCGCGGAGGGCGACCACCTGAGGGTCGGCCCTGGGGACCGGCAGGACCGATCCGCGACTCCAGCTGTTGGCCGCCGGGTCGAACCGGTGCACCTCACGCTGGTTCCAGCGCCGTGAGTTGGGTATCGCCTGGACGTCGCCACTTCGCGTTCTGAAGAGAAGGGGATGGGACGTGCCCGCGAAGTGCCCTGCAGGTCGCCAGGTTCGGCGGTCGACAACGTAGCGCTGCGCTGTCCGCAGGCCGTCCTTGTTCTTCGGACCTCCCGCTACCAGGACGTTCCCACCGCGTAGCCGAACCGACGAGCCGGCCAAGCGCGACACCTTCATCTTCTCGGTCTTCCGCCAGCGATCCCGGTGTATCTGATAGACGTACGAACTCGTCAGCCGATCACCGAAGGTTTCTCCACCGGTGACGAGGACCCGATGCGCCCCGATGACTTCAACGATGGGGCTCCCCCGTGGTTCGGGGAGGGGAGCAGTGCGAATCCAGCGGTCTTGCCGCGGCAGGTAGAGCTCAGCGGACCTCCACCAGTGCGTCAGTCCGTTGTCGAGGAGCCCTTCGCCGCCGACGACCAGCACCCGACCGTTGGGAAGCACAGCTCCTGAGGCCGCACAGCGATCACGGTGCATGCCTCTGACGTGAACCCAGTGGTTCATCGCGGGGTCGAAGATGTCCGCATTGCTCTTGCAGCGGCCATCGGTTGAGGTCTCACCGCCCGCCACCAGAACCCGGCCGTCATGCAGCCGCACGACGACGGCGTTGGCTCTCCGATTCGGCATCGGTCCCACGTCGACCCAGGTTCCGCGTGACGCGACATGCGCCACCACAGGTGGCGCTCCTGCGGATCCAACCACTGCGGCAACCAACAGAGACGTTACGAGCAAGCTCTTGACCATCGGCCGCCGCCTCACGCCGCATGTTCCCATCGGTGACGCTGTCAGTCTGGCGGCGCCAGGCACGGCTCACCAGGGTCCGAGGGCCCGTCAGGCCTTGTCGCGCCTGATCTCTCGAACCACATGGTGGCCAGGCATTCCAGTGACTCCGCCGCCGGCGTGGGTGGCGCTGGAACCCTGGTAGAGCCCCCGGATAGGCGTTCGGTAGTCGGCGTAGCCCACGGCCGGACGCATGTGGAAGAGCTGGTCAACGGTGAGCTCGCCGTGGAAGATGTTGCCGCCGATCAGTCCGAAGTCTCGTTCCATCTCGTGCGGTCCGATGATCTGCTCGTGCAGGATCGAGTCCTTGAAGCCGGGCGCGACCACGTCGAATCGGTCGTAGAGACGGTTCGCATACGCCTTGAGCTCGGCGTCGTGCGGCTCTTTGCTCCATGACTCGGGAACCCACTGGGTGAACATCGACATGATGTGTTTGCCCTCTGGGGCCAGGGTGCGGTCGAACACGGTGGGGATCTCGGTGTCAGAGAAGGGCAAGGTGGCGGGCTTACCTGCCCTGGCCTCCTGGAACGCCGTCTCGAGGTACTCCAGGTCGTCCATCATGAAGATGGCGCCACCATGAATGTCCTTGTCGAAACCGGGGTCGGCGCTGAACTCGGGGAGTCGGTCGAGTGCGAGATTGATCTTCACCGTGCCAGACCTCGAGCGCCAGTTCTCGATGTCGTGGACGAAGTCATCGGGCAGGTGGTGCCGCTCGATCTGGTCGAGGAAGGTGATCTGCGGGTGACACGTGGTGACGACCAGGTCGGCGGTGATCTCCTCGCCGTCGGCCAGGACAACCCCGGTGGCTCGCCCGTCCTTGACTGTCACCTGGGTCACCGGGGAGTTCACCCGGATCTCGGCACCGAACGACTCCGCTGCCATGCGACAGGCGTCCGATACCGCACCCATGCCACCCTCGGGCATTCCCCACGACGACACCTTGCCCTCGGCTTCCTCGCCGACGGAGTGGTGCATGAGGACGTAAGCGGTGCCAGGGCTCATCGGACCTGCCCAGGTGCCGATGATCCCGTTGACCGCCAGCGAACCGAGCACGACGGGGTTCTCGAACCAGCGGTCGAGCAGGTCGGCCGCGCTCATGGTGAAGAGCCTGGTGATGTCGGCCACGGTGCGCTCGTCGATCTCCTTGCGGAGCGTCCAGGCCAGCTGTCCCAGGTCTTTGATGTCGCTGATCTTCTTGGAGCCGACGTGTGGGGGTGTCCGGTCGAGCATCGGGTGCAGGATGCCGGCGATGCGACCGATCCACTCGAAGTACGGGCCGTAGGCGTCCGCGTCCTTCTTGGAGAACTGCGCGAACGAGTCGTAGACGCGAGGTCCGTCACTGATCAGTGAACGCCCATCCGGTGTCGGCAGGTAGCCGAGGCCGAGCGGGTTGATCTTGTAGCCGTACTTCGCCAGCTGCAGGTCGTTGAGGATGTACTCCGGCATCAGGCTCATCGTGTACGACAGCGTCGTCACCTTGAACTCAGGAGCGTCCGGCCAGGGCTGACTGGTGTCGGCCGCGCCACCGGTCTTGTGCCGTGCCTCGAGAACGACGACGCGTTTGCCGTACTTGGCCAAGTAGGCCGCCGCGACCAAGCCGTTGTGCCCGCCCCCGATGACCACGGCGTCGTACCGCTGAGCCATTCGAACCTCCCAGGTCAGTCTTTCGATGCTACTGACTGACTGATCAGTTAGTCAATCACCGGTAGCCGGCCATCTCCTCGAGCC
>JAHELE010000006.1 GCA_024644345.1 Actinomycetes bacterium
GCTGCCGAAGTACATCATGCCGGAGAAGGAGCAGGATCCGCGTCACGCTTATCAGATGGTAGTTGACGAGCTGATGCTCGATGGCAACTCGCGGCAGAACCTGGCGACCTTCTGTCAGACTTGGCTCGAGCCCGAAGTCCACGCGTTGATGGATCTGACGATCGACAAGAACATGGTCGACAAGGACGAGTATCCGCAGACCGCCGAGCTCGAGGAACGGTGTGTCCATATGCTCGCCGGACTCTGGAACTCGCCGGCCACGGACAACTCGATGGGCACGTCTACGACCGGCTCGAGTGAAGCGGCGATGTTGGGTGGGATGGCTCTTCTTCGCAACTGGCGGGCGCGCCAGGAGGCCGCAGGTCGGCCCGTCGACCGACCAAACATCATCACCGGCCCTGTCCAGATCTGCTGGCACAAGTTCACGCGCTACTGGGATGTCGAGCATCGCGAGATTCCGATGGAGGGTGACCGTCTCATCATGACGGCCGAACAGGTCCTCGAGCGGGTCGATGAGAACACCATCGGCGTCGTTCCCACGCTCGGTGTCACCTTCACCGGCGGGTATGAACCTGTCGAGGAGGTCAGTCACGCACTCGACAAGCTTCAGAAGGAAACCGGCCTCGATATCCCCATTCACGTCGACGGGGCCAGCGGCGCCTTTCTCGCTCCATTCACCGCGCCGCACATCAACTGGGACTTCCGACTTCCCCGGGTGAAGTCGATCAACGCTTCGGGGCACAAGTTCGGCCTGGCGCCGCTTGGCGTCGGGTGGATCGTGTGGCGTAGCAAGGAAGATCTTCCGGAAGAACTGATCTTCAACGTCAACTACCTTGGCGGCAACATGCCGACGTTCGCGCTCAACTTCTCGCGCCCGGGCGGGCAGATCGCGGTCCAGTACTACAACTTCTTGCGACTCGGACAAGAGGGCTACCGGAAGATCCACCAGCGGTGCTACGACATTGCCATGTACCTGGCCGAAGAGATTGAGAAGCTCGGCCCCTTCGAGATCCTCAGCAACGGTGATCCACATACCGGAATTCCGGCTATCTCGTGGAAGTTGAAGGAAGACGTCGACCACGGATTCACGCTCTTCGACCTGGCAGATCGGCTGCGCACCCAGGGCTGGCTTGTTCCCGCTTACACGATGCCGGCCAATCGTGAAGACATGGCAGTGCAGCGCATCCTTGTCAGGCACGGATTCAGCCGAGACCTCGCTGGGCTCCTGATGGACGACTACCGAGAGGCGCTCAAGCACTTCGAGGCACATCCGATAACGACGCCGCTGACCGAGGAGGAGGCTGGCGGCTTCAACCACTAGGACCGACACTGTGCCTGCAGGTCCCGAGAACGCTGGGTTCGCTACCTGTGCGCACTGGCAATCGCTGCCATACTCCGCGCATGAAGCGACTGACGTTGGTGGTAGGTGTCTTCCTCGCTTTGGTGCTTGGTGGTTGCGGATCGAGCGGAGAGCAGCAGGTGGAGCAGATGACCGAGACGTTGGTGCGCGCGGCCTCGTCAACCCAGGGGCAGGCGGAGCTGGCCAACGTCGGCGTAGAGGTTTCCGGTCCTTTGTCGTGCCAGACGACTCCCACAGGGGATCAGTTCGACGTTTCGTGCACTGGCACCGCACTCGATGGGCGGGCGGTGACCGTGAGTGGCACTGCGACGTCCTTGCCCGGGGGCAGCTCGGTTCAGGGCGATTTTGTGGGAACGGCTGCGGGGGTCCAGGTCTTCGCTCTTGACTGTCTTGGGTGCTGACCAGCAGATGAGACGACTCAGGACCAGTGGGTTCGGCAAGCCAGACGGTGAGGAGCGTGGCGATGAGTGGGTTCTCTGAGCGGCGGCGCCGTGAGCGCACGCTCGCCGCAGCACTCGCCGGTCGTTCCCCCGACGACCGGCGCGGATACATCCGCGCCCTCGTTCTCAACTACATAACCACCTGGATCGTTCTGGCCATCACGATCGCCCTGACCCCTGGAATCTACGCGGAGTACGTCGGTGTCGTTCCGCTAGCGGCTCTGCTCTTCTCCCTGCTGGCGCCATTGGTGCAAGGGTTGCTCGCCCGCTTCGCGCTTCTCTTCGGATGGGTCGGCGCGGTGCTGCTGGCCATATTCGCCAATGCAATCGTGATCGACATCATCCTTCAGCTCACTCCAGGGATGGTGGTTGGCAACTTCTGGGAGACCTTTCTCGCCTCCTGGATCTATGCGCTCATCGCGTCGATCGCCACCTGGCTCTTCTCCGTGAACTCTCGTGACTACCTGCTCGTCCATGCCGCTCGGATGAGTATGCGCACGATGCCGGCGGAGACGTTCGATGAGCCTGGCGTGCTCTTCCTTCAGCTGGACGGCGTCCCTGCTCCTGTTCTGCAGTGGCATGTGAAGGCCGGGAACGTTCCCACGATTAGCCGATGGCTTCGAGATGGCAGCCATCGCATGGACGCCTGGGTGGCGGCACTTCCGTCAACCACCCCGGTGAGCCAAGCGGGGATTCTGCACGGGAACAACGACGACATCCCTGCCTTCCGGTGGTACGAGAAGGAATCTGGCCAGCTCGTGGTGGCCAACCACCCACCGGATGCTGCACTGATCGAGAGCCGGGTAAGCAACGGGAAGGGTCTTCTCGCGGATGACGGCGTCAGCATTAGCAACCTCTTCTCAGGTGACGCCGGTATTTCGTTGATGACGATGAGTGGGATGAAGCAGCCGAAGGAGGGGCTCGGGCCTTCGAAGTCGTATGCGGCGTTCTTCACACATCCAGCTGGCTTTGTGCGTGCGGTCGTCCTCAGCATCGCGGAGATGGTCAAAGAGCTGTACCAGGCGCGACAGCAACGAAAGCGGGGAATCGAGCCGCGAATCGACCGACACGGAAGCTATGTCCTGCTTCGAGCCGCCACCAATGTTCTGCTGCGCGATCTCAATACTGCGCTTGTCGTCGAGGCGATGATGAGAGGCTCCAAGGCGATCTACGTCGACTACGTCGACTACGACGAGATTGCACACCATGCAGGTGTCGTGCGACGGGAGTCCACCGACGCCCTCTTCGGCCTTGACCGGGTGGTCGCGTCGTTGGAACGGGTCGCCAAATCAGGTGTCACGCCGCGTCCCTACGAGATCGTTCTGGTGTCTGACCACGGACAGAGCCAGGGTGCAACGTTCCTCCAGCGGTACGGACAGAGCCTGCAGCAGTTTGTCGAAGAGCTGATGGGTGAGTCCCACACAACATCGGCCGTGTCCGACATCGAGGGCTGGGGCCCGGTCAACGTGCTGATCGGACAGCTGTCCGCACAAGGGTCCGTCACGGGAAAGGTGGCGCAGGCGGCTACCCGGAACCGGAACTCACAGAGTGCGCTCGGCCCGATGGCCGCCGACAAGGAGGCGGCTGAGGTCGAGGCTGGTGATGAGCGGCCGGCGTTGGCCGTTGTCGGCTCGGGCAACCTGGGCGGCATCTGGTTCCCACGCCTCGAGGGCCGCCAGACAGTCCGACAGATCGAGGGGGTCTACCCCGGCCTGTTGGCCAGCCTGGTGGCGCACCCCGGAATTTCGTTCGCCGCCGTGATGACCGAGACCGGACCGGTGGTGGTCGGATTGGCAGGAACAGTCGACCTGCGCACGGGAGTCGTCACCGGTGAAGACCCCCTTGCCGCCTTCGAGGAACACGCCCGAGCCGACCTGCTTCGGATCACCGAGTTCTCCAACGCCCCCGACATCTATCTCAACTCGCTGTTCGACGAGGGCCGAGATGAGGTCGCGGCTTTCGAGGAGCTCGTCGGCTGTCACGGTGGGTTGGGCGGGTGGCAGACCCAGCCGATGATCGTGCACCCCAGCGACTGGTTGATCGACCCGGAGCTTACCGACCGGGCCGGCCGGATCTACGGCGCTCCGAACGTGTACCGCCAGTTCGTCAGCTGGCTGGAGGCCTTGGGTCACCGGCAGAACCTTCGCTAGTCGGTTGGCGCCCACGGGAGGATGCACACGCCCAGGATCCCTGTGCCACCATGGGCACGGACAGCCACCAGCCGGGTGGCCTAGAAAGGGGTTACCCAGTGTCGTTCGGAGAGTTCCTCCTGTACGCGATCGCCGTCTTCTTCTTCGTATCCTTTTTGATGGTGCTCTTCTACATCTTCGCGGACATCTTCCGCGATCAGAGCCTGAGCGGATGGGCGAAGGCTGCCTGGATCCTGGCGCTGATCTTCTTCACGTGGATCACCGCACTGGTGTACTTGATCGCCCGTGGCAAGGGCATGACCGAGCGGAACGTCAAGGCCGCTGAGGAAATGCAGGATGCCCAGAACACCTACATCCGTGAGGTCGCAGGTACGACGCCGGCCGACCAGATTCACAAGGCCAAGGACCTCCTCGACTCGGGGGCGATCTCGCAGGCAGAGTTCGACTCGATCAAGGCCAAGGCACTCGCCTAGCCACCCTCGGCTCCAACGTGAAGCACCGCCCCGACTGGGGCGGTGCTTCAACCGTCTCGGACTAGCGGCAGCCGCAGCGGTCTGCGGGTGCGACAGAGTTCATCACCTGGTCGGCGTGCATGCCGCAGCCGCTCCAGGTGACCTTGCCGCATCCGCGGCATCGGGCAGGGCTACACATCAAGTCCTCCATCGGTGGTGCGGGGTATCGCAGGAGCATACCCTAGGGGGTATCGGTTCCGCCACGTGAGTTCGACCCTTGGCGTATGGTGCCGTTCCGGGCAGTCTGGGCACCTCCAACGGCCTCAAGCCGCTAGGGTCAACGAACAGCGACGAGTGCACTGGGAGCAGCCAATGGATGACATCACCCTGGACGAGATGGGGCCGGTCGACTACATCGTCGTCGAGTTCCCCGGCAACAAGATGACCGGTGAGGGGCTACCCATCCTGGTCGACCTCGTTGAACGAGGCATCATTCGGCTGATCGATCTCGTGTTCTTCACGAAGGCGGATGACGGTTCGGTCGCCATGGTCGAAATCGCCGATCTCGACGGCGACGGCAGCCTCGATCTCGCGATCTTCGAGGGGGCGTCGGCGGGTGTCCTCGGCGAGGATGACATCAACGAAGCAGCTGCCGCAGTCGAAGGCGGCAGCTCGGCCGCCCTGCTGGTGTACGAGAACAGGTGGGCGGCTCCGTTTGCTGCCGCTGTCCGTCGAGGCGGCGGGCAGCTCGTCGCGTTCGGCCGCATTCCCATCCCTGCGCTCGTCGCAGCCCTCGAAGCCGACGGATAGCCCCTACTTCTCAAAGGACACCTCAATGCCAGGTCTCATCCGCGGGGTAGCCCGCACCGCCGTCGTGGCCGGAACAGCCACCCACGTATCCAACAACGTGTCTCGTCGTCAGGCCGGCCGCTGGGCAGAACAGCAGCCGCAGCAGCAGGCTCAGCCGCAGTACGCCGCTCCGCCGCCTCCGCCCGCCGAAGGCGGCATGGAGGACAAGATCAAGGCGCTCAAGGAGCTCGGCGAGCTGAAGGAGCAGGGAATCCTCAGCGACGCGGAGTTCGAGGCGCAGAAGGCCAAGCTGCTCGCCTGACCACATGGCAGGTGTGGGTCGGTGCGTCGGTATGCCCCCCTACGACAGCAGTGCGATGCCGGTGTCGGCGTCAAAGAGGTACATGCGCTGGGGATCGACGGTCAGGATCAGTGGCTGCCCTGACGTCACGACGTCATCGGCCTGAAGCCGAGCGACGAAGACCGACCCCTGCTCAACGATAGATGGGGCGTCGTCGGTGACACGGTGCGTCGCCAGGCCAAGCGGGGGCGCGTCCACTCCGAAGAAGGCATGTGACTCAGTCCCCAGGTTCTCTACCGCCGCGACGTCAACCACGAATGTAGGCCCATCGCCAGAGGTGCCGAAGGCCTCCGGTCGCAGTCCGACGACTACGGTTCCTCGCCCGGCGATCGCCGACTGCTGAGCGTCGGACAACGGCAGGGTGAACTGCCCAAACGTCAGGTGACCATCGGCGACGGTGGCCTGTGCCACGTTCATCGATGGCGATCCCATGAAGGTGGCGACAAAGACGTTGGCCGGCGCACGGTAGAGCTCTTGTGGGTGGGCAACCTGCTGCACACGTCCGTCCTCGATGACCGCCACCCGCTGGCCGAGCGTCATCGCCTCGACCTGGTCATGCGTGACATAGACGGTGGTGACACCCAGCCGCTTGTGGAGGTTGGTGAGCTCGGCCCGCATCGACACCCGGAGCTTGGCATCGAGGTTGGAGAGAGGTTCGTCCATCAGATAGACGGTCGGTTGCCGCACGATGGCTCGACCCATGGCTACTCGTTGGCGCTGGCCACCGGACAGTTGGCCGGGTTTGCGTTCGAGGTATTCGGTGAGACCGAGCATGGCCGCCACATCGTCTACACGTTTGCGCAGCTCGGCCTTCGGAGTGCGGCTCACCTTCAGGGAGAATCCGAGGTTGTCGCGCACCGACATGTGCGGGTACAGCGCATAGTTCTGGAAGACCATCGCAACGTCACGGTCGCGCGGCGCTGCGGCCGTCACGTCGCGATCCCCGATCACGATGCTGCCCGAGGTCGTCTCCTCCAGGCCGGCGATCATTCGCAGCAGGGTCGACTTGCCGCAGCCAGAAGGGCCAACGAGCACCATGAACTCACCGGAACGGACCGTCAGATCGATGTTGCGAACTGCGGTCGTGCCGTCGGGGTAGACCTTGGTGACGTCTTCGAGAACGATCGGAGCCATGACCACCTCAAACAGGTTCATGAGCGTTTCGCTCACTCAGGGCGGGATTCTTGCGCATCCAGGTGGTCTGTGGCCAGTCTTTGATGAAGGTTCTTGACAGAAACAAGCACAACCGAGCACTATCTCCGCCATGAGTCGGTCCACGCTCCGCGTGAACAGGTTGACGCAGATCCAGCGTCTGCTGGAAACCGACGACGTGGTCACGATCGGCCAGCTCGTCGATCATCTGGGCGTCAGTGAGGCAACGGTTCGACGCGATCTCGACGCCCTGCAGCGCTCGGGTGTCATCACACGCACCCATGGTGGGGCGATTTCCGCGCCACTCCACGAGTTGCCCTACCCGGTGCGGGGGTCGCAGTGCATCCAGGAGAAGCGAGCCATTGCCCGGGCGGCCGCCTCTCTTGTCGAAGCGGGTGCCACCCTCTTTCTGGGCGGTGGGTCGACCACGCTCCACCTGGCCGGTCAGCTGGTGGACGCCGAAGTGACCGTCGTGACGAACTCATTGCCGGTCGCGACCGAGCTGTCCAGGGGGCGGCGAGGGCAAGTCATTGTGATCGGCGGAACACTTCGAACGCCAGAGCAGTCGATGGTCGGCCCACGAGCTGTCGAGGCGATTCGGTCCTACCGTGCCGGGATCGCCTTCCTTGGGGCGCCGGCTCTGGACAGCAATCATGGTTTCACCGCAGACGGTGACGTGGAGGCCGCGACAGACCTGGCGTTCATCGACAACGCCCAGCGCTGTGTGATCCTCGCGGACCACACCAAGATCGGGCGGGTCTCGACGACGCATGTGGTCCCGATGACCGCTATCGACATGGTTGTCACCGACACTGGCGCTCCCACCGAGGTGATCGAGGATCTGCAGGCAGCGGGTACCAGGCTCCTCGTCGCGGAGGTATCGCCGTGACGTCGCACACAGAGACCGAGATCCTGTCGCAGCCTGACGTGTGGCGTCAGACAATCGAGGCGCTCGACCCGATGGGCTTCATAGCCCCGTTCGGTGACGAGTCGACCGACGTGCTGGTCACCGGGTGCGGGTCGACCCACTACCTGGCGATGTCGGCCGCCGCACTGCTGCGAGAGGCCGGCGTGCGTGCCTGGGCTCTGCCCGCGTCAGAGCTGATCGCTCAGGCCTCGCCCTCGATTCCGTCGCCCGAACACACCACTCTGCTTGCCATCTCGAGGTCGGGGACCACCACCGAGACGGTGATGGCGGTCGAACACTTCCGTCGGCTGGGCGGACGCACCGTTGCCCTGATCACGTGCTACCCCGACACGCCGCTCGCGGCGGAGGCCGACGTCGTCTGGGCCGCACCGGCGGCTGCCGAAGAGTCCGTTGCGCAGACCCGATCGTTCTCGTCGATGCTCGTCATCGTGTCGGCCGTCGCAGGAGCACTCAGAGGTGCCGACCTCTCTGTTCTGCACCGGCTCCCTGATGCCGCCGAGCAGATCCTCGCCACCTCGAGGGCGCCGATGGCAGCCCTCGCAGGCGAGACCGCTCTCGAGACCTTCTTCTTCCTAGGGTCCGGTGCCCTCTACGGGGTCGCGGCCGAAGGCATGCTCAAGCTGAAAGAGATGTCACTCACGGGTTCGGAGGCGTACCACGCGCTGGAGTTTCGCCACGGCCCGATGTCGATGTGCGACGACTCAACAGCGGTCATTGCGTTGGTGTCCCCCGAACGCGCTGACCTTGAGGAGGCGGTGCTCTCTGACATCGCACCCTTCGGGTCACAGATTGTCACCATTGGCCATGAACGTTTACACCTGATTCCGCCGGACATACCCGGTTGGGCCGCACCCGCCCTGTACCTGCTCCCGTTGCAGCTTCTGGCTCTGGAACGGGCGATCGACCGGAACCTCGATCCCGACCAGCCGCGACACCTGACAGCAGTGATTCATCTGGACGCCTCAGCTGAGGCGTCATGAGCGAGGAGAAACCATGAGAAGCGCACGGACTCTTGCCATCGGAGCGGTGGCGCTGACCCTGTTGGCTGCTGGCTGCAGCTCTTCAGACAGTGGCGGCGACGGCGACGACGCGGTGGGTGGAAGCATCCGCGTGTGGACTCACACGAACAAGAGCTTCAACAAGGCGTACAAAGCCCTGGCCGACGAGTACATGGCGCAGAACCCCGACGTCTCGATCGACTTCACGACATTCGACTACGACACCTACATCCAGACGCTCCAGACGTCGCTGCCGGCAGGCACTGAGGCCGATGTGCTGCAGATGTTCGGCAGCTGGACATGCAGCTACTCATCGAACCTGGCGCCGGTGCCCGAAGACATCGCGTCCGTGGATTCGGCGAGAGACGAGTTCTTCAAGGGTCCACTCGGAGGCTATGTCTGTGACGATGCCCTGTACGGCCTGCCACAGGAGTCGAACGTCGAGTACGGCGCAACGCTGGTCAACACCGCGATGGCTGCAGACGCGAACGTCTCACTGGACGGATGGGACTCCTACGACGAGTTCAAGGCTGATGCCAAGGCGATGACAGTGACTTCGGGAGACAAGATCACTCGATCCGGCTACCACTTCACCACCAACGATGGCATCTCCTACACCTTCCTCTCCTTGATTCTGCAGAATGGCGGTGCGTACATCGCCGACGACGGTACGTTCACCTTCACGACACCGGAGGCAAAGGCATCACTTGAGCTGATGAAGAGCTTCGTCGACGAGGGCATCGTTGACCCGGTCCTCTTCGATGACGTGAGCAACTGGGTCGGTGACTGCTTCTTCACCGAACAGTGCGCCATGGGCCTGGTTGGCCCCTGGGTCGTGCCTGAGTACGCAGTTGACTTCCCTGACGTGGCCGCAGTCACCGAGTACGTGGCACTTCCCACGCTGGAGAACAGTGAGTTCGCTGCGGACTCCGGGTGGGGACTGACGACCTCGTCGGCCTCGCAGGAGCAGGACCTTGCCTGGGACTTCATCTCGTACGTGACGCAGAACGCCGACAACGCGCTGCAGTGGAACCTCGGCACGGGCACGCTCCCTGCGCTGAAGGAGAACGTGCAGGGAGATGCGCGCGATCAGCTGCTTGCGGAGGCAAGTTACACCGAGCCGTTCCTCAACATCCTTGGCGACGCCCAGTACCTGGGAAGCCTGCCCGACCGCGACCGCCTCTTCTACAAGATCATCGTGCCCAATGTGCTGGACACGCTGAATGGCGACATCACGGTCGACCAGGCGCTTGCCGCGATCGAACAGGAGGCCAACTCGCTCTGAGGGCGGGCGTCGGCGATGGCTATCGAGACTGCGGAACGTGACCGGACGGCCGAGCCCAAACGGGCTCGGTCGTCGAGGTCGCTCGATGCGCCGCAGCGTCATTTTCGCTGGATCGTGCTGGCACCGACGCTCGGCTACCTCGCCTTCTTCACGCTGCTACCCCTGGTGTGGGTCGTCGCCCTCTCGCTCTTCAACTACAGCCCGCGTCGAAACGGGTCTTCGGTGGGGGGGTTGGGCGGGGACAACCCCTTCGTGGGGCTGCAGAACTTCCAGCAGCTCTTCGACTTCTCGGGTCAGTCACAGCTGTCCCAGACGTTCCAGACGTCCGTCATCGTCACGCTCATCTTTGCATTCATCGTGCTGCCACTGAACCTTCTGATCACGCTGCCCCTCGCCGTGATGATTGAGGCAGCCGCCCGTCGGCTGCGCCCGTTCCTGCGCACCATCTTCTTCATGCCGGTGCTGACGTCAGCGGTGGCGGTGGCGGTTATCTGGCAGTACGTGCTGCATCCGCAGTACGGGCTGGCGAACTCGTTGATCGGAAAGCTCACAGGTGAGACGACGATTATCTCGTGGCTCAACGATTCCTCGATGTCGGTCCTGGGAGTACCTGTTGCACTGATCGCTGTCACGATGGCGTACCTGTGGATGGACATCGGGTACAACCTGGTGATCTTCATCGCTGCTCTTCAGGGGCTACCCAAGTCGCTCACCGAGGCCTCTCTCCTCGATGGCGCGAATGCGTGGCAGCGCTTCCGTTACGTGACCCTGCCGCTGCTTAAGCCCACCATCCTGCTCACGGCGGTGCTCACCATGATCTCGTCGTTCCAGGCATTCGACCTGTTCCAGGTGATGACCGCGGGGGGCCCCGACAACCAGACGCGCGTGCTCTCATTGGACATCTACGAAAACGCGTTCAGGTTCCAGTCGATGGGCTGGGCGGCAGCCGAGTCACTGGTGCTGTTGGCCATTGTGCTGCTCATCACGTTGGCCCAGTCGCGCCTGCTCCGCTCGAAGTGGACGTACTGAGATGGCAACGGTATCGATGGCAGAGGCCGCGCCGAGCAGTGTGACCGTCGTCGGGCCTCCACGCAAGCGGGTACCTCTGGGTCGCTTTGCGCTCTACCTGGTGCTGACGGTAGCTGGCCTGATCGCGGTACTCCCGTTCCTGTGGATGCTCTTCGGCTCGTTCAAGACCGGACAAGAACTGCGGTCGATTCCGCCAACCTTCTGGCCGGAGACCTGGACCCTCGACAACTACCGCACGATCCTCGGCGACCCCGACCTGCCGCTGCTGACGTTCTACGGCAACTCGTTCTTCGTCGCGATCATGAACGTGCTCATCGGCGTCTTCGTCGCATCCCTACTTGGCTTCATCTTCGCCAAGTACACGTTCAGCTGGAGGCAACCGCTCTTCTGGTACTTGCTGGCCCTGATGATGGTGCCACCCAGTGTCCTGATGATCCCGAACTACCTCATCCTCAAAGAGCTCGGACTGCTGAACAATCTGTGGGGATTGATCATCACCGTGATCGTTGATCCTTTCGCGGTCTTCGTCATGCGCCAATTCATCGTGGCGTTGCCGAACGAACAGCTTGAGTCGGCGCGAATCGACGGTGCCAGTGAATGGCGCATCTATCGGTCGGTTGTGCTGCCACAGGTCAAGCCAGCCCTTGCCACGCTGGGTCTGCTGACCTTCATGTTCAACTGGAACGCCTATCTGTGGCCGTTGGTCGTGTTGACCGAGACCGAAAAGCGGACTTTGCCGGTCATCCTCACGGCGTACTCCACACAGCACACGGCACAGCTGAACTTGGTGATGGCGGCATCGGTGCTGATCGTTGTGCCCGTCCTGATCTTCTTTCTCTTCACCCAGCGATGGATTGTGGCTGGGCTCACCCTGACAGGGGGCAAGTGATATGACCGTCGTCACCATCATCGGGGCAGGCAGCACCGTCTTTGCTGCTGAGCTCGTGACCGACTTCCTGCTCACACCTGGTCTTGACTCCGGTGAGTTCCGTCTGGTCGACGTCGACGAGGGGCGGTTGGCACTGGCCCACCGGTTTGCCGAGTACCTGGTAGAGCAGTCCGACCGCCAGTGGACCGTTCGTTCGTCAATGGACCGCACCGAGCTGTTGCCCGGGTCAACTGTGGTCATCAGCACGATCGAGGTGGCCGGGCTCGCGACGGTCGACTTCGACTACGCAATTCCGATGAAGTACGGCGTCGACCAGTGCATCGGCGACACGATCGGACCCGGGGGGCTCTTCAAGTCGCTTCGCACCATCCCGACGTTCCTCGACATCCTTTCCGATGTCGAGCGGCTATGCCCGGATGCACTCGTACTGAACCACACGAATCCGATGTCGATGACGATCCTTGCGGCGTCGCGATCTTCCAGCACACCGGTTTGGGGGATGTGTCACTCGGTGCACTACACGATCGAGAACCTCGCCGACTACCTACAGATGGACAAGAGTCAGATCGAGTTTGCCGCTGCGGGCGTCAACCACCTTGCCTGGGTGACAGAACTTCGACGTGGCGGCGAGGATCTCTATCCGCTGCTCCGTGATCGTGGCCGGATCCCAGAGGTGCTGGAGCAGGACCCGGTCCGATTTGAGTTGATGTACCAGTTCGGCGCCTTTCCGACCGAGAGCAGCGGCCATGTATCTGAGTACCTCCCGTACTTCCGCACCCATCCGCAGCTCGTGTCGCAGTGGCAGGGAAAGGAGTACATCGGCGAGTCCGGTTTCTATGCCCATAACTGGCCCACCTGGCGTCGTGAGAACGACCAGATGCTGGAGGAAGTGCTCGCCGGTGGGCGCGACTTCCCGATGGAGCGAGGGGGTGAGTACCCGTCACAGATAGTCGAGGCCATGACCTCCGGAGTTCCCACGACGGTGTATGTGACCACCCCGAATGCGGGATGGGTTGACAACCTCGCCCAGGGAAACGCGGTCGAGGTGGCGGCTCTGGTGGACTCGACCGGAATCCATCCCCAACACTTCGGCAGCTTGCCGGAACACATGGCGTCCTGGGTCCGCCGCCACCAAGAGTTCAATGACCTTGCCGTCAGCTCGATCCTGGAGCAGAACCGAGAGGCCGCAGTGCACGCGCTGATGATCGACCCGCTGACCTCCGCGGCCTGTGAGCTTGCGCAGATTCGGGAGATGTTCGATGAGATGGTGGCTGCGCAACGTGAGTATCTGCCCAGCTACCTGCACTGACAAGGAGTCCTGTGACTGATCTGGACTTGTTGGTGATCGGCGACCTCAACCCCGATGTGATCGTGGCCGCGCCCGGGCTTCGACCAGAGTTCGGCCAGGTCGAGCAGCTGGTCGACAGTGCCACGTTGGTGGTTGGCGGGTCCGCCGCCATTACCGCGATCGGGGCGGCTCGCCTTGGTATGCGCGTGGGCTTGTGCGCCGTCGTGGGCCCGGACGATCTCGGGCGGCTGATGACCGGACGCGTTGTTGAGGCGGGTGTCGACATCGGGCATGTCCGGGTCCATTCCTCCACACCCACCGGCATGTCGGTGATTCTCAATCGTGGTGACGACCGTGCCGTGCTGACCTCCACTGGGGCCATTACTGCACTCACTGCTGCCGACCTGGAGAGGGTGTCGGACCGTCCGGCACGCCACGTGCACGTCGCCTCGTTCTACCTGATGGCGCGGGAGTTTCGGGAAGGCCTGCGGGATACCTTTCGTCGGCTGAGAGCGGCTGGAACCACGACGTCACTGGATACAAACTGGGACCCAGACGAGCGCTGGGACCTGTCGGCGGTGCTCGGCGAAACCGACCTCTTCCTCCCCAACGAGGCCGAGCTCACCGCCATCGCCGGTACGCCGATCCTCGATCGAGCGATGGAGACTCTGGCTGACTCCGGCTGTGATGTCGCGGTCAAGCGTGGACGTGCTGGTGGGGTTGCCTTGATCGACGGCCGGCTCGTGCGCGTCACCCGCCCGCCTGCCGTTGACTTTGTCGATGCCGTTGGTGCCGGTGACACCTTCAATGCGGGTCTGCTGTCCGGACGGCTTCTGGGTCGCGACCCAGCAGAGTCGTTGGCCATGGCCGTGATTGCGGGAACCTTGTCGACGGGGGCTGCTGGTGGGACTGGCGGTCAGCCGTCTCGTGACGACGTTGATGCGTGGCTTTCATCGGTACCTGTCGACGAGCTGGGGCTGGCATGACTGAACAGCTGCTCGACACACTCGCCGTGGCCCAGCGGACGGGTCGCCACGCAGGGGTCGCTTCAATCTGCTCAGCCCATCCGCTCGTTCTGGACGAGACCATTCGGCACGGCGTCGACGCTGGGCGCACGGTGCTGATCGAGGCAACGTGCAACCAGGTGAACCAGGAGGGTGGCTACACCGGGATGCAGCCGGCCCACTTCAGGCGGCAGGTGGTCGGTATGGCAGACAAGTACGGGCTGCCCAGCGACCGACTGGTGCTCGGCGGTGACCACCTGGGGCCGAACCCCTGGAAGCACTTGCCAGCGCAGACGGCCATGGCCAAGTCCGAAGAGATGGTGGACTCCTACGTGCGGGCTGGCTACACCAAGTTGCACCTCGACACGTCCATACGATGCGCCGACGACCCGCCGGGGGCGCTCGCGCCGTCCCTCGTCGCTGAGCGAGCGGCGCAGCTTGCCGTGGTCGCAGAGCGGGTGGCGTCCGATGTTGAGACCCTTCGGTACGTCATCGGTACCGAAGTGCCGGTTCCTGGGGGCGAGTCGGCGGGGGAGCATGGCATCCATGTCAGCGCCGCCGCAGATGTCGCCGAGACCATTGAGGTGACCCAACTCGCATTCGCATCGGCAGGGGTGGCTGCGGCCTGGCATCGCGTGCGCGCGGTGGTGGCGCAGCCCGGCGTTGAGTTCAGCGACGAGGAGTTGTACGGCTATCACGCCGGACAGGCAGCGCACTTGGCGCCGTGTCTGTCCGGAGATGTGCCGTTGGTCTTCGAGGCGCACAGCACCGACTACCAGTCAGGTGAGGCACTGAGGGATCTGGTCGCTGACCACTTCGCGATTCTGAAGGTTGGCCCCGGCCTGACCTTCGCCTATCGCGAGGCGGTCTTTGGCCTGTCGTTCATCGAGGATGAGTTGTTCGCCGCTGGGGCTTCTGGCATCCGATCCGTGCTGGACAAAGCGATGATGGCCGACCCTGGCTACTGGCAGCCCTTCTATCCTGACGACCCGGCTCGAGCGTCGTATGCCCGCCGCTACTCGCGGAGTGACCGTTCGCGCTACTACTGGCCGGTACCAGCCGTTCAACAGGCCGTGCTTGACATGCACGCCAACCTGGGACGGTCTGGTCTTCCGGATGAGCTGGTAAGCCAGTACCTGCCGTGGCTGTCGGCGCACGAGGTTCCTGGAAGTGCCACGAGCTCCGCGCGGGCCGGAGGGCTCAGTTGCGATGCCGTGCTTCGCGCCGCGGTGCGTCGGGTTCTGGGCGCCTACGGCTCGGCCGTCTAGGCCGAGCCGAGTCCATTGAGGTAGTCGGCGATCCTGGACGCCGTCCACTCTTCCTCCAGCTGCTGAGACACCACGCCAGCGACGTGGGCTGGTTCTCCCTCGGCTGTTGCCCACTCCGACCGCGTCCACCCGGCGAGATAGTCATCGCTGCCGACTTCGCCCAGCCGCATCGCAGCCTCGTCGATCGCCTCCTGGAAGCGGGGCGCGAGCTGGATCTTGGCGATGTCGTCGCCGTCGCGCGCCACGACCATCGACGGGATATCGCGCCAGGACATGATCTGGTATTCGGCCATCCCCCGAGCCTAACCGGGGTGTGGGTCAGGAACGGAGACGGAAGGCGCCGATCCGCTCTGGGGTCAGTCCCGGGAAGACGGAGTCCAGCGATCCGGCTCCGCAGCGCTTCTCAAGGAGCTCGGCCAGCACATTCCGGTAGTCCGTGGTCCCGGCCAGGTCCCCGTCAACCAGATCGGCATCAGCCAGCCCCGGCCAGCGCCCGTGGACGCGTCCACCCTTCACCCCGCCTCCGAGCATCAGGACCGCCTGGCCGTGGCCGTGGTCGGTCCCTCCGGAGCCGTTCTCCTTCACCCGGCGCCCGAACTCCGACAACGTGATGATCGTGACCTTGTTCATGGCGGGGCCGAGGTCGGTGGCAAAGGCGTCCAATGTCTTGGCGAGCTGGCTCAGGTGGCTGCGCAGCCAGCCGCTGCCCACGGTGCCCATCCCCGAGTGCATGTCCCAGTCGCCGAAGTCGACGCACGCGACCTGCAACCCGACCTTGGCCTTCACCAGGTGCGCAACGTCCTTCATCGCATTGCCCAGCTCGGTCCTCGGATAGGCGGTTCCGCTCCGCGCGCGATAGCCCTCTCGCTGCAGCTTCGCTGCCGTGTTGACGGCGCGCGTGGCCATGCGGGCAGGGGCAGCCATCAGGGCGGGGGCGTCGCTGTTCATGCCCATCAACGCGGTACGCCAGGCATTCCGGTCTGCGGCCGTTGGTGACTTGGACAGCGTGAATGAGTCGACAGAGAGGAACGACAGCTCGGTGTTTGGTCCACCAAAGGACACCGGCGGCCGGTTGGCCCCGACCTGGACTCCCCGGTAGGCGGACCCGGCAGAGCGCAGCCCGAGCAGACGGTCGAGCCAGCCGGTTCGGAGTGAGGTGCCGGGGGCGGCACGCTCGAGCTCGCTCATGGCGGCAAAGTGCGACCTGGTCGGGCTGGCCATTCCGACCGCGTGAACGGCACCGAAGGTGCCGTTCCTCCAGTACTTCTCCAGAGGTGAGAGCGCGGGGTGCATCCCGAAGGTGCTGTCGAGTGGGATCAGCCTGGACTCCGGGATTGCCACGTTCGGGCGCAGGGCGCGGTAGCGGGGTTCAGCGATCGGCACGATGGCGTTGAGCCCGTCGACGCCTCCGCGGAGCGAGAGGACGATCAGGACGTCACCGCTGTAGCTGTCGGCCGCGAAGGCGTACTTCGTTGCCAGTCCTTGGGACGCGACTGCCGCGCCGGCTCCGAGTGCCGCAGCCCCAGTGAGGAAGGAGCGCCGACTCAGCCGACTTCCGTCGTGACCGCACTCACAGGGGGCCCCGTCATGATCGGTCATGGTCACCGGACCCCGTGGTAGGGGGAGTCGAGGATCAGAGCGACGGCCGGAGCCATGCGGTAGGTGGCGGCAGCATCCTCGCGGTCGAACGGGTCGCTCGCTCGCCTGCCCAGGAACGTGAGGATCGCCTTCTTGTGGTGGCTTTCGATTGTCCGGAATACCAGCCGCCTCGAGAGCGCGTCGATCATCGATCCGTAGGTGCGAGGGAGGCGCTTCGGAAGCAGCGACCGCAAGGACGGCATGGGCAGCTCATCGGCGCCCCAGTGCGCGGCGAGAGCAAGGTGACGGTTCCACCGGTTGAGGGTGGATCCCGCGGACAGCCATGAGATGCCGTCGTCGGGGTAACCGTCGACGAGCCCCCAAGCGAAGGGAGCATGCCCGATCTCAGTGACCATCCAGTGCAGCGTGCGAAGTCCATCGGTACGGCTGCCGCCCTCTTGCTCGTACCCAAGGAGGCGAAGGGTGGCGATGACGTCCTCGAACGGGCGGCGCAACTTGTCGCCGACGGAGGCTTTGAACGCGTCGCTCAGCAAGAGGTGGCGCAGCACCGGTGCGATCGCGGTGGCGTTGTCGAGGTACACCTGAGCGAGCTCGTCGACAAATGGTTCGTCGGGTTCGTCAGAGATGAAGCGCAACCACAGCTTGCGCGACAGATGCCGGGCGGTACTCGGATGGTTGGCGAGGTAGCTGAGGTAGCGGAGCCCGACGTCCTCGCCACCGCCCTGCGTGGGGTTGGCATCCTCGAACCCCAGCACCTTGACTGGCCCTGTGTGGTGCGCGTACGAGTCGTACCGGTACAGGCGTGTGTCGGGGTGCAGCGTGAACCCGGTCAGGATCAAGGCAGAGTCGTACATCTCCTTCTCGTCGTACCCACCCTCGATTCCGACGGTATGAAGTTCCAGGAGCTCTCGTCCGTAGTTCTCGTTGGGGTTGTCCCGGCTCGACTCCGCGTTGTTCAAGAACGTGAGCATCGCCGGGTGCCTCGCGCTGGCGATGAGCATGTCTTCGAAACGCCCGAGCGCGTGTTTGCGGATGACTGTCGCGTCGTAGTGGTGACGTGCGAACCAGACCTTGTCGGAGGGGCAGGTGATGTGCAGGTGGTTGGACCAGAACTCGCACATGACTTCATAGAGCTGACGTTCGCTCCAGGTCGCTCTTGCGATGGCAGCCATCGACAGCTCTGTCATGAACGGCCAGCGGCCACCCTCAGGAACCTTCCGCATGACATCGGCGATCGACCACGCCAGCCAAGGAAATTTTGCGCGTAGCTGCTTCTGGAAGGTCGAGTCGTCCATGGAGCCCGGCGACAGCTGTTGGTCCACCCAGGCGACAGTCCCCTCCCGCTTGATGGCGGCCAGGGATGCGGGCGTCGGGCCATATGTCGCTCGGCGCAGAAGGTGCAGCTGCTGGCTTGGGGGTACGAAGTCGCGACCGGGTCTCGACGATGCGGCCGCCCGGGCGGGCAACGTCCCCGAAGCGAGGGGAAGACCGCCCGCCGCCCCCGCGGCGCCGACCAGCTGCAGCACCTGGCGCCGGGTAGGAGGGGTCATGGTGGAGCCATCGGCGAATGTGGCGACTCTCTTGGCGGTGACGGCGGAGGTTCACCCGCTCGGCGGAGACAATCGGGACACGACGAGCCGGGAGGCCGACCTGTCGAACAGGTGTTCGAACTCCTGCTAGCCTGGCGTCATGCTTGCGCAGCAGAGCTCGCTCCTTGGCTCGGACGCCACGCCGTCCATCACGCGATTGGGGGCCGGACTCACACGTACTCGGCTCGACGCCAGAAGCTGGGTGGATCACCGGCTGGGATGGATCGCCGGATCGGACGCGGTCTTCGACGAGGTGTCACACTCCACCCCCTGGCGGGCGGAACGGCGTCAGATGTACGACCGCGTTGTTGACGTACCGCGGCTGGTCTGCTGGTACGAGGCGGAAGCTGAGTTGCCGCACCCAGTCTTGGGCGCAGCGCGACTGCGACTGTCGGCGTACTACCGAGACTCACTTCCCGAAGGTTTCGCGACGGCCGGTCTGTGTCTCTACCGCGATGGGCGTGACAGTGTCGCGTGGCACGGCGACACGATCGGCCGCGGACGCACCGAGGACACCGTGGTGGCCATCCTGTCGCTCGGTGCTCCCCGTGCGCTGCTGCTGCGCCCGCGGGGCGGTGGCACCTCGGCACGGTTCAAGGTGGGGCACGGAGACCTGCTGGTGATGGGGGGCGCCTGTCAGCGGCAGTGGGAACACGCGGTGCCGAAGACGGCGAAGGGCTGTGGGCCACGTATCTCGGTGCAGTTCCGAGCGCCGGGGGTCCGATAGGAAGCGGTTCGATGGGAGTCGGTGCCCGTCCAATCCTTGTCCGGGTGTCGGTCCTTTGATCTACTGGTCGAATCGCTCCTTCGCTGGCGAGTCTCGCCGCGAGAATTGAGAGGGTTCCCCCATGGGCCGGATATCGCAGTGGGCTGTCCGTCATCCGTTGTACGGCTTGTTGTCATGGGTCGTTCTGGTCGTTGGCATCGTTGTCGCCAGCGTGGCCTGGGGCGGGGAGTACAACGACGACTTCGAGCTGCCGAACACTGAGTCCACCACGGCGCAGAACCTGCTGGGTGAGCTGTCAGGCACCGCCGGTACGGGTGCGGGACTCGAAGGTCAGGTGGTCTGGAGCCCTGAGAACGGCACAGTGACCGACGCAGGCCCACAGCAGGCCATGACAGATGTGCTCACTGAGGTCTCCCAGAAGCCAGGCGTCCTCTGCGTCTTCTCGCCATACGGTGAGCCCGAAGGAAGCGCCTGCCCGGAGCAGGCTGCCGAGCAAGGCGGCCAGCAAGGCGGCCAGCAGCCCGCGGAGGAGCTACCCGATGCTGCTCAAGGACCGCTGGCGCACTTCGGTCAGGCGGGCATCAGTCCCGATGGCGACGTCGCCTATGCGACGGTGACGTTCGAAGGAGCGACATTCGACGACCTCGACAGCGACGTCGTGCTCAGCGCGCTCGAGCCGATCCAGGCGCAGGACGGCAAGGACGGCATGCTGGTCGGCGCCAATGGGGTGTTCTCCTTCGTCTCAGGTGAGGAACCGTCGTCCGAGAGCATCGGTATCGCAGTCGCGTTGGTCATCTTGCTCTTCGCCTTCGGTGCGCTCGCGGGTGCGCTGCTGCCGATCGTGTCCGCGGCCATCTCGGTCGCCGTCAGCACCGGGGCGGTCCTGCCGCTGGTTGCGGCCAACCTCGACGTCGCGCTGTTCGCCCCGATCCTTGCCTCGATGATCGGCCTGGGTGTCGGCATCGACTACTCGCTGTTTGTCATCAACCGATATCGAGAGGCCATCATCCATGGCCGCGAGCCTCGGGCCGCCGCGCTGGAGTCGGTCCGCACCTCCGGCCGTGCGGTGCAGTTCGCCGCGGCCACGGTCATCATCGCGCTGCTCGGTCTGTTCGTGATGCGGATCAACTTCTTCAACGGCATCGCAGTGGCCTCAGCGCTCACCGTCTTCATGGTGATGATCGGAGCACTGCTTCTGCTGCCGTCGGTCCTGTCGCTGCTCGGCACGTGGGCATTCGCCGGGCGCATGGCCTGGATCAGCGATCGCGAGGCAGTTGCCCGCCAGAAGCTCTCGGGCGTCCCGCACGTCATCGGCCGGATCATCCGATACCTGGGGTGGGTGCTCGTCCTGCCGGTGACGATCGTCGGCTGGCTGTATCGGAAGTTCGTCCGTGGCGGGAAGGCCCCGGAGCCGCATCACCCCAGTGCGTTCGCGCGGTACGGCAACTGGCTGCAGGGTCGACCCTGGGTGCTCGGCAGCATCTCGCTCGTGGTGATGCTGGTGATCGCCTTGCCGATGCTGTCACTGCGACAAGGCTTCTCAGACGACGGGGGCACCGCGCCTGGCACGCCGCCGCGGATCGCGTACGACCTCACCGCCAAGGGCTTCGGGCCAGGTGTGAACGGGCCGTTCTACATTGCCGTGGAGCTGCCGGAGGCCGGCGACCAGGCGGCCGTCACACAGCTGACCGAGGCGCTGATGGCAGACCCAGGCGTGGCTCTGGCCGCTGCCCCACCGGTGGCGGAGGACTCCACGGTGGTGCCTATCCAGCTGTATCCGACGACGGCGCCCCAGGACGAGGCCACGACAGAACTGCTGTTCCACATCAGGGAGGAAATCGTGCCGTCGGTGGAGACCGACACCGGCGCCCAGGTGTACGTCGGTGGCTTCCAGGCGGTCACCGTCGACTTCACCAAGGTCTTGACCGACGCGTTGCCGTGGTTCCTGCTGATCGTGGTGGGCCTTGGCTTCCTCGCGCTGGTGGTGCTCTTCCGCTCGGTCGTGGTGGCTGCCGCCGGTGCGCTATCGAGCCTGTTGTCGCTGGCCGCGGCTCTGGGTATCACCGTCGCCGTGTTCCAGTGGGGCTGGTTCGGAGATGCGATCAACCTGCAGGCCACAGGTCCGATCTTCCCCTTCCTGCCCATCATGGTGTTCGCCATCTTGTTCGGCCTGTCCTGTGACTACCAGGTCTTCCTGGTCAGCCGGATGCACGAGGAGTGGATGCACACGCACGACAACCGCAAGGCGGTGCGTCGCGGACTGGCCGGGTCGGGCCGCGTGGTCGCGATCGCCGCCGCGATCATGGCCAGCGTGTTCGGTGCGTTCGTGCTCGGCAATGACCCGATCATCAAGCTGTTCGGGGTGGCACTGTCCTCAGCGGTGCTGCTGGACGCGTTCGTGGTGCGTCTGGTCTTCATTCCGTCGCTGATGGCGATCATGGGGAAGGCGAACTGGTGGATACCGGCGTGGCTTGAGCGGGTGCTGCCGCACTTCGCCGTCGAGTCCGAGGAGGACATCGAGGCCGGCGCGTCCGAGATCGAGGACATCGAGGACCCGGACGAGCGTCAGGCGGAGCCAGCACGCGTCTGACGGCCGTTCCCCAGGCCGAGTGATACGAAACCCGTTACCTGGCCCGCCGCCAGTGGCCAGTTTTGTGCCACTCGATCGGTGGTGGGCGTAGAAAGGTGCGATGACCAGTAGCCGGGCAACCGACGTCGAACGCGGTGTCGCCGCCCTGCGGAGGGTTGCGTTCCTGCTGGAGCGGGAGCTGGCTGAGTCGCACCGGGTGAAGGCGTTCCGGACCGCGGCCAACACAGTGCTCTCAATCTCGGCTGAAGACGTCATGTCCCGCGTCGATCGGGGCACCCTCGCCGATCTGCCCGGGATCGGTCCCAAGACGTCGGCTGTGTTCGTCGAGTATGCCCGCGGCGGTACCTCTCCCTACCTGGCAGAGCTGGAGGCGAAGCCAGCGCCCGACCCGGGCCGGGGTGTTCAACTGCAGTCCGCGCTGCGCGGCGACCTGCACGTTCACTCGGACTGGAGCGACGGCGGAAGTCCGATCCGTGACATGGCAGTCGCCGCCTCAGGGCTTGGCCACGAGTACGCCGTCCTCACCGATCACTCGCCGACCCTGAAGGTGGCCAACGGACTGTCACCCGGTCGTCTGCGCAAACAGCTCGATGAGGTCGACCGGGTAAATGCCGAGCTGGCGCCGTTCCGGCTGCTCACCGGCATCGAGGTCGACATCCTCGAAGATGGCACTCTCGACCAAGAGCCAGAGCTGCTCGAGCGTCTGGACGTCGTGGTCGCGTCCGTGCACAGCAAGCTGCGTTCCCCTGGTGAGGCGATGACGCGACGCATGGTCACCGCGATCGCGAACCCACACATGAACGTGCTTGGCCACTGCACCGGTCGTCTGGTGGCCGGCGGCCGCAAGCGACCCGAGTCTGAGTTCGAGGCTGATCTCGTCTTCGAGGCGTGCCGCCGGTTCGGTGTTGCCGTCGAGATCAACTGCCGCCCTGAGCGACGCGACCCTCCGCGTCGACTGATCCGCCAGGCGCTCGAGCGAGGCTGTCTGTTCTCGATCGACACCGACGCGCACGCCCCCGGACAGCTCGACTGGCAGGCGTACGGGTGCGCGCGGGCCGCCGAGTGCGGAGTCACGGCCGAACGCGTCATCAACACATGGTCGGCCGACGACCTGTTGGCGTGGTGCGCCGCCCGACCAAGGGTCGACTGAGGACAATTGTGAACCTCCCAGGTACAGGATCGTCCGCGGTCGACGTGCGAACGTCATGGCTAGGGGGTAGGGCGACCATGGCCATGGTGTCTACCTCTTGACCATGTCGGGGTTGCGCCCGACGGCGAGGGCCGTCAGAGCAAGGGCCTTGGCCGCTTCCAGCATGGTCTTGTCGCCCTCCGGTGAGACACAGGCGGCCGCGAACTCGTGCTGATGGTTCACTGCGGGAAAGGAGTAGACCGCCAAGTCGGCGTGCAGACCAGGAACGCGTTGACTGACGTTGCCGAAGTCGGTCGACCCCCCGAGCTCGTCACCGGTCGGGTCGGCGTGGAACTCACGGCCGATGGCGTCACAGGCCTCGGTGAAGGTGTCGACTAGGGCCGCGTGTGGTTTCAGGGACTCGTAGACGTGACCATTCACCGTGATCTCAACAGTGGTCCCGGTCGCGGTCGCGGCACCTTCGAGGCAGGCACGCACTCTGGTGCGGAGATCCTCGAGATCGTCCATGGTGACCGCCCGTAGGTAGTAGGAGGCCTCGGCGCGCTCGGGGATGACGTTAGGTGCTTTGCCGCCGTCGACGACGACGCCGTGTACCTGCTGATACTTGCGGAACGACTGTCTCAGCATCGAAATGCTGTTGTACCCAGCGATGATGCCGTCGAGCGCGTTGAGACCGAGCTCTGGTGCCGCCGATGCGTGTGACGCCCGTCCCGTGTGCACGACCACCCACTCCTCGGTCGCCAGGCTCTTCGGTCCGTACTCGTCGTACGGGGTCGGGTGCATCATCAGTGCGGCGTCGGCATCGTCGAAGGCCCCGGCGTTGATCAGGTCGACCTTTCCGCCCCCGACCTCTTCCGCGTGTGTACCGAGAACAGTGAGGCGGATGTTCGCGTCTTCGACCATCGGAGCCAGGGCGATACCGGCGCCGAGGGCGGACGCGGCGATGATGTTGTGACCGCAGGCGTGCCCGACACCCGGAAGCGCGTCGTACTCGGCACACAGGATGACGTGTGTGTCTCCGGTTCCGATTCGGGCGGCGAAGCTGGTGGGTTGTCCGTAGCTCGCCCGCTCCACCGCGAACCCTTGCCGCTCCAGCAAGTCGGCGCAGCGCGCTGCGGCGCGATGCTCGTCGTACGAGAGCTCAGGGTCGGCCGAGATCGCGTGCGAGAGAGCGATGAGGGTGTCGGACAGGTTGTCGACCGCCCCGGTGACAGCGGTGACGTCGCGCGGTGTGAAGGTCGGCATGGCTGAATCCTGCCTTATGGATCAGGGAGTCAGATATGTGCTGGTGGGCCGTCAGCGCCAGGCGGGTGACAGATCGGTAACCCGACCACATGTGCGCCAATCTGGGCTACCGTCGAAGGGCGAAGCACAGTTCGGTCGAAAGATCTCGGGAGCTCCAGATGCCAGTCACTCTTCGAACGCGCGCGTTCGCGGTCATCGGCGCAGGCGCCGTCACCGCGACGCTGCTGACTTCCCTGCCTCAACACGCTGACGCAGCCCGCGCCTGCCGGATCGATGTGACCACGAGGGTCGACCTGAAAGAACGGTTCGCCGGAAGGAGCGCCGCCAAGTACGTCTATGCCACGGCCAAAGGATCCGCTGTCGGCCAGTTGGACCACGCCGGAAACGTGATCATGACGACATACCCACTCGGCGCCTACCCGTCTTTGGTCAACAAGAAGATCGGAGAGCTGGAAGCCGTCGGCTCAATGGTCAAGGGTCAGGCTCCCAAGGCGCTCGGTGGAATCAACGCCGACTTCTTCACTTTCGCCGATATTCGCTACGCCACGCACATGGAGATGGCCCGGGGCCCGATGGTCAAGGACGGCGTCGTGATCCGGGGTACTGCCCGGGCGCAGCGCGTGGTGGGGGTCGACACGCTGATGCAGCCCTACGGCGGTGAGCTGGGTCTGCGTGGATCGGTGGCTCCCAAGGTGACGGGCAATCCCAAGGTGAAGATCCGCTCTGTGAACTGGCACGCTCTGCTCGGTGGTGGCGCAAACCTGTACACAAACGCGTGGAGCAGCACAAGGCGCACAGATGGGCAGGCAACCTACCCGCGTCCGGCTGGGGTGCTCGAGTGGGTTCTGGGCCGTCGTAACAAGATCACCTCAATCCGCTCCGCCACCACCAACGCTTCTCTTCGGGGTGCCCCCGTTGACAAAGGGACCCGAGTTGTCGCGTTCCCCTCAGATGTCGTCGCCAGCGTCGCGGGAGTTCCGCTCGGCACCAAGATCAAGCTCCGCGTCCGACAGAAGACCAGCACAGGAGTCACACTGCTCACAGGTGTCGGCCGTGGCCTACCAGTTGTCGAGGGCGGCAAGCCCGCACCACTGGGTTGCCGTGCCTACGCCAACACTGCTGGAGCCAGGGCGGCGCGGCCACGCACCTTTGTGGGGTGGGACGGCAAGGGTCGATGGCGCTCGTTCACCGTCCCCGGCTCGTCAGTTACTGATGTCGGCGGTCTGTCGCGATCTGGCGGGCTCAGCCTGGCGAACGCGGCGAATGTGGCCAAGAACCTCGGGATGAAGTACGCCTATGAGCTCGACGGTGGTGGCTCGGTCTCGTTCTACACCCGGAAGCAGAACAAGTGGAGCCGCAAGGACCTGTACAAGGTCTCCAACCCCGGCAACTGCGTCTGTCAGCGGTGGATGGCGAACGGATTGGCCTTCTACCAGGCTCCGTGAGGCTTCAGCGATCTGCCTTTGGTGCCGTCTGAATGCAGGGTCAGTAGTGCTGTGTCAACGGTGCGTAACCATGGTGCGGCATGGGGGTGACCCAGTGGATCTATTTTCTGCTCGAGGACACGTCGAGCGGCTCTCCTGGGTTACGGTCACTCGGCTGGCTCAGGGGACGAGCTATCGATCTTGGGGAGACACAACGATGCATCTGACACCACCTGTCGCTGTCCGTACAGCGGCGCTATTGGGCGCCAGCGCGCTCACCGCCACGCTCGTGGTAGCCATTGCTCCGGCCGACATCGCCGACGCCGCACGGCCCTGCCGCGTGTCGACCACCACAAAGCTCGACTCGGCGCAGCGCTTCGCGAGCGGAGGAATCCTGCGCCGCTACACCGCAACCGCCGACGGCAAGGCGAAGGGGGGCTACAACCAGAGCGGCAAGGTCATCATGACCTCCTACCCGGCTGGTGCCTATCCCTCGCTGATCAACGACAAGGTCGGTGAGCGCCAGGTCATCGGAGACATGGTCAAGAGTCAGCAGCCGCAGGCTGTCGGCGCGATCAACGGCGACTTCTTCATCTTTCCCGACATCCGCTATGCGACCAGCATCGAGATGGCGCGCGGACCCATGGTGCGCGATGGGCGGGTACTGCGGGGGACGTCCAAGCGACAGCGTGTGGTCGGGATCGACAGCAACCACCAGCCGTTCGGCGGGATGTTGGCCGTTCGCGGGTCGGTGCAGCCGCAGCTTGCGACCGCACAGTCGATTCCGGTGGTCGGGGTGAACTGGCACAACATCGTCGGTGGTGGAGCCAACCTGTACACCTCGACGTGGAGCAGCGCCCTGCGGGCGGACGGAAAGGCGTACGTGCCGCGTCCGGCCGGCGCCGTCGAGTGGGTGCTCAGCAAGCGAGGCAAGCTGCTGTCCATCCGTTCCTCCACGCAGAACAAGGGGAAGCTGGGCGACCCGGTAAAGTCCGGCACCCGCGTGCTGGCCTTCTCGGACAACTCAGCACTCGCCACGCTGGGGGTTCCGACGGGCACCAAGATCAAGGTGAGCGTCAAGCAGAACACCAACACCGGAGCCAAGCTCTTCACCGCTGTTGGCCGTGGAGTCCCCCTGGTCGAAGGCGGGGTGCCAGGGGTTCTCGGCTGCAAGGCATACGACCACTCCAAGGCTGCCCGCCCGCGCACCTTCGTCGGCTGGAACAGCAAGGGCTACTGGCGCAGCTTCACCGTCCCCGGCAGCACCTTCGACGGTGTCGGCCTTCGCACGGGTGGCTTCGGCCTGGCCAACGCGGCGAACATTGCCAAGAAGCTCGGCATGGTCAACGCGTACGAGCTCGACGGTGGGGGCTCGACCACCCTCTACACCCGCAGCAATGCAGGCAAGTGGTCGCGCCGTGACCTGTACGGGGTCAATACCAGCGTCTGCGCGTGTGAACGTCCGATGACGAACGGCCTGGCCTTCCTCGCCGGTCCCTGACCAACTGACACCCCAAGAGGAAGGCGCCGGTCCCTGCGGAGGGTTCGGCGCCTTCTTGTCCGTCAGTGTGTGAACTTGTCGCTTGCCCAGCGCAGCGGGCCGGTCAGCTTCCATGAGGTGCTCTCGAGCAGTTCCTGCTCGCGCCTTGTGAGACGGCTCTGCTCGTCGCGCAGCTGCGCATTCTCGTCGCGCAAGCCACCCAGTGCGCGGTGGATGACGCCATAGCGACGGTTGCGGCCACGTACGTCGTTGAGCCAGTCGACATCCACCGTTCGTGAGCTGCTGGTGGGACGCTCACGCGGATACTCCCAGCGATCGAAATCGCCCTCGTACAACGATATCGCGACATCGGCGGCGCGGTCACTGACGAGCTCGGCTCGGTAGGGAACCACCGTCTCGTTGATGCGTGGCGCAGTGCCTGCCTCGAGACCGTGTGCGCGCAGATGGCTCTCGATCGCGGCCAGTCCTTGGCCCATGGACTCTTGCCGCAGAACCAGCTCGACCCCTACCGGGTGACGGGCAAGCAGCAGGTGTTGTGGCCAGAAATGGACGTCCATGGCGAGAAAGTCGTGGTCGGAGACGGTGGCGTCAAGCGCATCGACGAACTTCTCGAAGAGCTCGGCGATATGGCTGTCGTCATCGACACTGGCGGGCACCTCCGGGAACCCTGAGGGGAGGCGCTCGGCGTAGTAGGGCTCGCCGGTCAGATACTTGCCCGACCACGTCGAGAACAGTCGTGACACGGGGTGACGCACTGGGTGCACCGTGAGCACGTCCGGTGACGAGAGCGCATCCTGCCGCTGGGCCTCTGACAGATCACCCCAGGCATAGTCGAGGTCCACGTGTGAGTCCCACACCGTCTGGAACGGGGCCGACTCGCCCCACCAGGAGTCCGCCGTGCGTGCAGCGAGGTCGACCCCATGGGCCTGCAGGAGCCACCAGCGCAGGGTCGTGCCGGCCGCCTTGGGATTCCCGGCCACGAACAACCGGGTGGCGGGGAAGAACATCGACGTGCGCAGTGAGTGCTCGACGTAGGGGTCGATCTCAGATGCCGCCATGGGGTCCACGCTACCGGCAGCTCAGCTGCGGGGCTTCCGGCGACGCAGTACCCCTCTGAGTCCAGACGTGGGCGCGCCAGCCGCCGAGTCTCTGGGCTGCTGCCCACTGGCGTCGGGGGCGGCGTCCTGCATCTGGTTGAGCTTGTCCATCAGCTTGGCGTGCTCTGCTGCCATGCCGGCCAGCCCGTCGAGGGCGGCTTCGAGCAGGTCGGTATCGGAGATCTGGTCGGGATCGACATAGGACTTGGAGGTGGGTCGCGGGCGCAGGTCGTCGAGGTCGCCGATGACCTCGACCCCCACCGCCTCGATGTCGGCAATTACCCGTGATGCCTCGTTCTCGGCCCAGTCTCGGTGCCGCTCGGGCAGCACCAGGCCGGTCTCGAGTGAGCGTCGATGGGCAAGGGATCGGCGTGACAGTGCACCGTTTACTGACTTCTTGTACGTACGCATGGGCATCGAGTCAATGGGTGGGCGGCCGTTGACCCGCCTCATGATCTCGGCCGACTCGGCACCGAGTGACTCGTGGCTGACGCCCCCCGGTTTCGTACTCCCCGGGTCGAGGTCACAGGCCCGACAGAACCGCCGCCAGAGTTCGTCGGGGTCCCCTCCCGAAGGGGGGACGGTCACGACCCGCACCTGATCGAGGGAGAGGGCGTCGACGAACCTGCGCAAGATCACGCCGTAGTCCTGCCGACGCCAGAAGTGCCTGGCCGCGCCTACCGCGTTCTCATGTCCGTCGGTTCCGGCCACGGCGTCGGCGTACTCACCGAGGGTCCACGTGGAGCGCTGTCGGACCGACGTCTGCCACTGCGCGGGTACGAGGCGGGCCACGTCCCGCGTGGTCAACACGACCTTCATCTGGCCCCCGCCCAACGAGTCGACCATGGCGTGAATCTGCTCGGGGCTTGCGCGGTAGAGGAACTCCTGCGAGATCACCGCCGATCTCCCCGACCAGCGAGCGACCTGGCCAGAGAGTCGCCGCCACGTCTGCGGGAGATCGCCGTCGTCGGGGTGCCACTTCATCATGTCGCTAGCGGCCTGCACCCTCGAGAAGCGGGACTGCCCGGGAAGCAGCACCCCGTCGTCCTTGAGTGTTGCTCGGTTCGCCCACAGAGTGTTCTGGATGTATGTCGTACCGGTCTTCGGTGAACCGATGTGCAGGTGGACGACGGCCGGGGCCATATGTGTCCCTTCGAGGGCAGGTGCTTGCGGTTCTGATGGGTGCGCTCCTCCACGGGAGGTGCTGACACGGTAGCGAAAGCGGCTCAGGTGTCGTTGGCCTGTCGACTACTCTCGCTGCGTGGTCAATGTCCAGGCGGTGGTGGTGGCCTACAACCGCCGAGAGCTCCTCAACGAGTCACTCGGGGCAATCGCTCTGCAGTCCCGCCCGCTTGAGGCGATCCATGTGGTCGACAACGCGTCAACGGATGGGACGTCGGAGATGGTCGCGCAGAGCTTTCCGGACGCGACTCTGCACACCATGCCGATCAACACCGGTGGTGCCGGTGGCTTCGCGGCCGGTCTCGCCTACGCCCTCCGGGACGGGGCCGACCTCGTCTGGCTGATGGACGACGACACGGTGCCGACCCCGACGGCGCTGGAAGAGCTGCTCAAGGCCCGCGAGACGTTCGCCGGCCCACGACCTGCGGCGTTGGCCAGCAAGGTGGTGTGGACCGATGGGCGTGACCATCCGATGAACACGCCGCGACCCCGACCGGGAGCCTCACGGACTGACCTCGCCAAAGCGGCTGCCGTCGGCTGCTTCCCCGTGAGATCAGCCTCGTTCGTCTCTCTGTTGGTCTCGGCCGACTCGGTGCGCGAGGTCGGGCTGCCTGAAGCCGATTTCTTCCTCTGGAACGACGACTTCGAGTTCAGCACCCGCCTGCTGAGAGATCACGTGGGTCTCTACTGCCCGGCGAGCATCGTGGAGCACCGCACCAAGACCTTCGGGTCCACGGACGCCGATCCTGGCGAGCGCTTCTACTACGAGGTGCGGAACAAGGTGTGGACCTTCACCCGCAGCAGCGGGCTCACTCCCCGCGAGAAGGCCCTTTACGGCGGGTCGACGCTGAGGCGCTGGGCCAAGACATTTGCGGCGTCCGGTCGCCGGAGTGTCCTGGCGTCCGGCCTGCGCCGCGGGATGCTGGACGGAGTACGAAGGGGGCCACGGGACTCCTATCAGGTGATGGACGACGCGGGGGCGCCGATCCCGGCCGTTGGCGGGTCCGGGCGGAACCCGGCATGACCGAGGTCGTCCCGTTCTCGTTGCTGCTACCCACCTACCATGCCGACGACCCCGATCACCTGCGCCGAGCCTTCGCCAGTGCTGTGGACGAGCAGACCCTTCGCCCGCACGAGGTCGTCCTGGTCAGAGACGGCGTCGTCCCACCGCGGCTGCAGTCGGTGATCGACGAGCTGGTCAAGAGCTCTGTTGTCCCTGTCAACGTGGTGGCTCTGGCGGAGAACATCGGACTCGGCCACGCACTTGATGCCGGGCTTGCCGCCTGCGAGTACGAGGTGGTGGCTCGAATGGACGCGGACGACGTCAGCACCCCGGAGCGCTTCGCGGTGCAGATTCCGCTGCTCGCCGAAGGCTATGACCTGGTGGGAAGCGCACTCCTGGAGTTTCACGAGCACGAGGACGACATCGTCGGACGCCGTACTCCACCCCTCGGAGAGAAGGAGATCCGCAGCTGGTCGCGTTTCCATGACCCGTTCAACCACCCCACCGTGGTCTATCGCCGGTCGATGGTCCAGTCAGTCGGCGGCTATCAAGATCTGCCCCTGATGGAGGACTACTGGTTGTTCGCCCGAATGATCGAAGCCGGTGCCAGAGTGGCGAACGTGGCCGAGCCGCTGGTTAAGTACCGCGTAGGAGCGGGAGCGTACGCACGCCGCGGCGGCTGGCAGCTGCTCCGCAGCGAGATGCAGCTGCAGCGCCACTTCAGGGGGCTGGGCTTCACCACCCGGCCCCAGTACCTGCGGAATCTGGTTGTCAGGGGTGGCTACCGCTTGGTTCCCGAGGGTCTTCGGCGGCTCGCCTACCGCAGAGTGATTGCCCCTCGCGGGCACCGTGACGGGGGTCAGCCAGCCGGGTGAACGACCCAGGCAGGGCCCCAGTGGTGACTGACCCCCGGTAGGCTGGCCAGGGCCGTTGCGGCCACTGATCTGCTTGCCCCTACCAACGGCTGGGCACCGTCGAGCCTTTGCTCGACCCGCTCGGCGTCGAATGCGGAGTTTTCGTGACAGACCTGGTCGTCGTCGGCTCGGGGTTCTTCGGGCTCACCATCGCCGAGCAAGCCGCCACTGAGCTCGGGCTCAAGGTCAAGATCCTCGAGCGCCGGCACCACCTCGGAGGAAATGCCTACAGCGAGATCGATCCCGAGACCGGCATCGAGATCCACACGTACGGCGCCCATCTCTTCCACACCTCCAACGAACGGGTGTGGCAGTACGTCAACCGGTTCACGGCCTTCACCGGCTACCAGCACCGGGTCTGGACGAAATACCAGAACAAGATCTTCTCGATGCCGATCAACCTCGGCACGATGTGCTCGTTCTTCGGCAAAGCGTTCAGCCCCGAGGAAGCCCGTGCCCTGGTGTCCGAGCAGGCCACCGAGTTCGAGTCGGCCACCGCGTCCAACCTCGAAGAGAAGGCGATCTCGCTGATCGGGCGTCCGCTCTACGAGGCGTTCATCCGCGGATACACGTTGAAGCAGTGGCAGACCGATCCCAAGGAGCTCCAGCCGGAGATCATCACTCGGCTGCCAGTGCGCTACACGTTCGACAACCGCTACTTCAACGACACCTACGAGGGCCTGCCGGTCGACGGCTACACGCCGTGGCTCGAGCGGATGGCCGACCACCCCAACATCGATGTCGAGCTCAACGTCGACTTCTTCGACCGCCGAGACGACATCGTCGGCCAGGTTCCGGTCGTCTACACCGGACCGGTCGACCGTTACTTCGGCTACTCCGAGGGATACCTGGGCTGGCGAACGCTCGACTTCGAGAAGGAGGTTCTTCCGACGGGCGACTACCAGGGCACCTCGGTGATGAACTATGCCGACGAGGACGTCCCGTTCACCCGGATCCACGAGTTCCGCCACTTCCATCCTGAGCGCGACTACCCGGCCGACAAGACCATCATCATGCGCGAGTTCTCGCGTTCGGCAGAGCGCGACGACGAGCCGTACTACCCCATCAATACCGCCGAAGATCGCCAGCGACTGTTGGCCTACCGCGACCTAGCCGCTGGCGAGCAGAACGTTCTCTTCGGCGGGCGCCTTGGCACGTACAAGTACCTCGACATGCACATGGCTATCGGGTCTGCCCTTTCGCGCTTCGACAATGTCCTGCGTCCCCATTTCACCGAAGGCGCCGCCTTCGTCAGCGGAGGAGTCTCCGAGTGAGCAAGTCGACGAAGCAGTCCCCCCGTACCGTGTTGCAGCGTCTGGTTCTTCCAGCGGACGCCGACTTCGACACGCTTCCGCTCTATGCAGAGTCTGGGGTGGCCCTTCCCGGCCCCGAGAAGGCGACGACCCAGGTCGACGAAGGTCCCAAGCGCTCGGCGTCCGACAACGTCGTGCATCCCGACCTCATCCTGGGTCGACGCACCATGACCGTTCCCGCGGGTACCAGGATCTCTTTCGCCACATACTTCAACGCTTTCCCTGCCAGCTACTGGCGACGCTGGACGTCTGTCGAGAAGGTCACCCTCCGGGTTGGCGTCAAAGGCACCGCAGACGTGATCGTCTACCGCTCGAGTGCACGCGGTGACCAGCACCGAATCGCGAAAGAGACCGTGGCCAACGGGGTCGCTGAGTTCGAGCTGGGGCTGAGCAATTTCGGCGACGGTGGCTGGTACTGGTTCGACGTCATCGCCGGACAAGAAGACGCCGAGGTCGACGCTGCAGAGTGGTCCACGGCCCAAGAGATTGTTGATCCCGGGCGCATCTCGATCGGCATCACAACCTTCAACCGACCGGAAGACTGCGTGCTTCTGCTTCGCTCGCTGGCATCGGATACCGAGGTGCTCGACGTCATCGACAAGGTCTTCGTCGTCGACCAAGGAACGCAGAAGGTCGAAGATGACGCCGACTTCGCGGCCGCGTCCGCCGCTCTCGGAAACAAGCTCGAGGTCATTCATCAGCCCAACCTCGGAGGTTCTGGCGGCTTCTCACGCGCCATGTACGAGACCGCCTACGAGGTGGGCAGCAAGTACGTGCTTCTGCTCGACGACGATGCGCTGGTCGAGCCCGAAGGAATCCTCCGAGCCGTTGCCTTCGCGGATCTGGCGCGAACGCCCACAATCGTCGGCGGCCACATGCTCAACATGCACATGAAGGCCACCCTGCACGCCTTCGGCGAGCGCGTGAACCGGTACCGCTTCTGGTGGGGCTCCGACCCACACACCGTCAGCTCGCACAACTTTGCCGAGTATCCGTTGCGCTCGACACGCTGGCTGCACCGCCGAAGCGACGTCGACTACAACGGATGGTGGATGTGCCTGATCCCCACCAGCATTGTGCGCGAGATCGGGTTGTCGCTTCCGATCTTTATCAAGTGGGACGACGCCGAGTACGCGTTGCGTGCCCGCGACTACGGCTACCCGACGGTGTCCCTGCCCGGTGCAGCCGTGTGGCACGTCAACTGGGCCGACAAGGACGATGCGATCGACTGGCAGGCCTACCACCATGCGAGGAACCGGATCCTCGCCGCTCTCTTGCACTCGCCCTATCCGCGTGGTGGAAAGGTGGTGTGGGAGTCGTTCCAGATCCAGGTCAAGCATGCCTTGGCGATGCAGTACAGCGCCGCTGAGCTGCGACTGTGGGCCCTTCAGGACATCCTGGAAGGCCCTGGCCATCTGCATCGCACGATCAAGACAAAGCTGCCTGAGATCCGTGCCTACCGAGCCACGCAAGATGATGCGCTCGTGCAGAAAGATCCGCAGGCCTTCCCGAACACCAAGCGGGTGAAGCCCCCGAAGCGAGGGCAGGACCCCACCGAGCCCAAGGGGATCGTCGGTCGGTACGCCGGGGCGCTTGCCGGCATGGTGCGCCAGGTTCGGACGGTGCGCGACACCAGCCGCATCCACCCCGAGGCCCGGGTGCCCGCGATGGATGCAAAGTGGCGCATGCTGAGCCAGTTCGACTCAGCGATCGTCTCCACTGCCGACGGGTCGGGAGCATCGTGGTACAAGCGTGACCGCAGAAGGTTCAACGACATCATCCGGCGGAGCATCTCCGCCCATGAGCAGTTGACGCAGCGCTGGTCAGAGCTGGCCGAGGTGTACCGCGAGGAGGCCCCCGACTTCACCGACCCGAAGGCCTGGCAGCAGACGTGGGGGACCAGTGACGACAGCTGACCTTCAGGGGGCCACGTCCCCCGCGTCGCAGCACATGACCAAGCGGGTCTTCCTGCATGTCGGAGCACCGAAGACTGGGACCACCTACATCCAGGGTGTGCTCTGGTCCAACCGGTCAGCGCTCAAGGATGCTGGGCTGCACGTGGTTGGCGCGAGCCGCGGTGACCACTACCGAGGAGGACATGACCTCCGCGGAGTCCCTTACGACCCGAAGGATCCTCGCCCAGATTGGACGGGGGCGTGGGACGTCCTGGCCGGGTTGGCGAGTGAGAGTGACGCCACGAACGTGGTGATCTCTGACGAGCACCTGGCAGCTCTGACTCCTGAACAGGTCGAGCGGGCGGTTAAGACTCTTCGTGGCCGAGAGGTCCATGTCATCTACGCAACGCGTAACCTCGCGCGCCTGCTGCCGTCGGAGTGGCAGGAGTACGTCAAACACGGATCCAAGCTGTCGTTCGACGAATGGACCCACAAGATCTTCAACAGCCGGAGCAAGGGTCCCGGAAAGTGGTTCTGGAGTGTCCACGACCCAGTCGACGTGATTGACCGATGGTCGAGCCACGTTCCGGTCGAGCGGATCCACGTCCTCACGCTGCCTCTTCCGGGAGCAGACAAGAACGAGCTGTGGCGACGCTTCTGCACTGTTGTTGACGTCGACCCCGAGGCGGCAACCGAGTTCGAGGTTGCCGGAAATGACTCGCTGGGAGTCGCCGAGACCGAACTGCTCCGCCGAGTCAACGCCGCACTGCCGGAGACCTTTCCGGTGTGGCATCACCGGTTCCTTGGCCGTGATGTCCTCGCGACCAGAATCCTCAGCCCACGGTCGAAAGGCGGTAAGCCACAGCTCCCCTCGCCCGTTCGCCCGTTGGTCTTGAAGCGCTCCGAGCAGTCGATTGAGGGAGTGCGGGTATCCGGGGTCGACCTGGTCGGAGATCTGGCCGAGATCGAGATCACCGAGGACCTCGCATCCGGCGAGACGACGCCGAGTGACGGAGAGGTTCTCGACGCGAGTGTGGACGCGATCGCCGCTCTGCTCGTCCGGATGGGACGGATGCGCGATGATCGCCGTAAGGCGGAAGGAAAGTTGAGACGTCAGATGCGCGAGGCTGCACCGATGGTGAGGGCGCGGACGCGCCTGGCCGGCTTCGCGGACCGCACCAAGCTCGGAAGCAAGGCGCTCGACCGCTATCGCTCGTTCCGCATGCGGGCGAACGCCGACTGATCGAGGAAGGACACCGCGTGGCTACGGTCCACCTGCACATCGGGGCTTTCAAGACTGGCACCTCGTTCATCCAGGCAGTCTTGATGAATGGGCGTGAAGAACTGGCAGACCTGGGTGTTCTCTGGCCCGGGCGTGACTGGCAGTCGGTCGTGCAGGGCGTCCAGGGCCTGCGCGACAACCGCAAGGTTCCGTACGAGAAGTGGTCCGACCTGGTCAACGAGATCGACCGTTGGCATGGCGACTCGGCCATCATCTCGATGGAGTTCTTGTCGTTGTTGTCCGACGACCAGGTGGCTGCCTGCGTGCAGTCACTCGACAAGCATCGGATCAAGGTGATCCTGACTGCGCGCGACCTGGGCCGTCAGATACCCGCTCAGTGGCAGGAATCGGTGCAGAACTCCTCCAGCTGGAAGTACCGCGATTACGTCGACGGGTTGACGTCCATGGCTCCGGCGACCAATCGCTTCGGTCGCCACTTCTGGGGCAAGCAGGACTTTGCGGCGATTCTCAAACCCTGGACCAAGGTGTTGCCTGCGGAGGACGTCGTCGTCGTCACCGTCCCTCCGTCTGGAGCGCCAAAGGGTCTGCTCTGGGAACGCTTCTGCGAGTCGGTAGGCATTCCGCCTGAGCAGTTCGACTCGTCAATCCGTGCGAACGAGTCGCTGGGCGCGGCTTCGGCCGAGGTGATGCGTTACGTGTCCGCCGCGGCCGAGGACGCCAAGATCTCCGATGCCACCAAGCGCAACCTCAAGAAGGTCGTGTCCAAGGACATCCTCGCCTCGCACAAGTCCGAGGAGCCCACTCTGTTGCTCCCACCTGAGTATGAGGAGTGGACGACCAAACGCAGCCGCACGATGATCGACGACATCGCCGCCCTCCACCCCACCGTGGTCGGTGATCTTGAAGATCTGATGCCGGTCTACGCACCCGAGCGTGCCAATACGACCACCGACCCGTCAGCGATTGCCACCGAGCAGCTGATGGAGGCCGCCGCCTACGGGATTCTTGGCATGTCCAAGAAGGCGTCCCGTCGTGCCGCCAAGCGCAAGGGCCGAGACGCGGCAGCCGGGGGCGCAGCGAGTGCCCCGGCGACAAGCTCTGGACGATGGAGTCTGCGGCGCGGTAGATCCTGACCAATCCTCCGGGTGAACGCCGCGTTCCATTTCTCCTTCCGCGAAGGAGTTGGGGCGGGGCGTCCCGCATGATGGGTTGACCCGCGCGACAGGACAGGTGGATGACCCTCTCAGACGACCGACCCGAGGTCTTTCGACGCTTCCCGCTCTCGGACGCCGACCTCGACGTGATTCATGCGCAGGCCATGCGCGTCCTCGAGAACATCGGCACCGAAGTGCATAGCGACGTGATGCTGCGCATGCTGGAGGAGGCCGGCCAGCGAGTCGAGGGCACCCGGGTTCGCTGGGACGCGGGTTTCGTGATGGATCAGCTGGGCAAAGCTCCGTCGCAGTTCACTCTGCAGGGAAGAGACCCTCGCCACTCGGTGACCATCGGTGGCGGCAGCCTGGTGCACACCCCCACGGGAGGCGCTCCCTTCGTCTACGACTCAGTGCGTGGTCGTCGAGATGGTGACCTGGAGTCGTACATCGAGCTGGTGAAGATGGCGCACGCCTCCGACATCCTTCCCGTCCTGCAGAGTGGAACCGCCGAGGCGCAGGACCTGTCCGACCTCAGCCGGCATCTCGAGATGGACTACGCGATCCTGCGGTGGAGCGGGCGACCGTACATCCTGTACGGCGCAACAGGCCCCCGAACCAGGGATGGCCTGGCTCTCGCGGCGATCGCCGCCGGCGGCGAGGACGCCTTGCGCCGGCAGCCGGCGGTGCTGGGGATCGTCAACCCGAACAGTCCGCTGGTCTGGGACAGCCTGATGGTCGAAGAGCTGATGGCATTGGCGGAGTTCGGCCAGCCGGTCGCAATCACCCCCTTCCTACTTGCCGGGGCGTCCGCCCCGGTGACCTTGGCCGGGGGGCTGTCACTTCTGGTTGCCGAGACCCTGTCAGGGGTCGCCATGGCGCAGCTGGTGCGCCCTGGGGCTCCCTGCATCCTGGGCACCTTCCTCAATGGGGTCGACATGCGTTCGGGGGGTCCCTCGTTGGGGCTCCCGGAGTCGACGTTGGCCACCTTGGCCGGCAGCCAGCTGGCGCGCCGGTACGGGCTGCCGCTTCGTGGCGGCGGGGGTCTGTGCTCAGGCCTCGACATGGATGTGCAGACGGCGACCGAGAGTGCGATGTCGCTGTGGGCCACGTACCTGGCTGAATGCGATCTGGTTGTGCACGCCGCAGGCTGGATCGAGGGCGGGCTGGTGGCGTCCTACGAGAAGTTGGCACTGGACGTCGAGGTGCTGCAGATGTTCGAGCGCATACGAGCGGGGATCGCGGTCAACGACAGCCAGCTCGCGTACGACGTCATCGAAGAGCTCGGCCCGGGTGGTCTGTTCCTCGCACACGAGCACACGCTCGAACACTTCCGAACCGAGTCGTTCATGAGCCCTATGTTCCGGTCACAGGCGTACCCGACGTGGGTGAAGCTCGGCTCCCCTTCGGTGGCCAGTGTCGCAACCGCTCAGTGGCAGAACCTGCTCGAGCAGTACGAAGACCCGGGCATCGACGATGCGATGGACGCCGAGCTGAGATCCTTCATCGATCGTCGCTCGGCCGAGCTCGAGGCCTGATCTGCTGCAGGTGGGTTCCTGCGGCCACGAGACCAGCGCTCATGAGGATCGGTACACGAGTCGGGCCGGCCCAGGACCGACAACCTTGCGGGCGGTGAGGTTGAGCGAGTCACCGTCGATCGTGTACGACACGTCTCCCTGCAGAAACCCGAGGACGGCCGCCTCTACCTCTGACTCGGGTGGGCGGCAGGCCTTCTTCGTGACGGCCAGTGTGCCGATCGTCAGCGTATTGCCGCGCACGCGGTAGCTTCCGCGCCCAGAGTTGCAGCCAAGTTGTGCTGACAGACCGCCGCCCTCGCCCAGTTCTAGCGTGGACTCGACGCCGCTCGGCACACTGCTGGCCGTGTCGCCCGAGACGATGGAGTCGAGGAGCCAGACCGTGCCGGTCAGTGAGGAATCGGGCACGGCCAGCTCTTCGTCCGTGAGCACGATGACGGTGCCTGCGCTGGTGATGGTCAGGGTTGAGCCGCTCTGCGAGAGGGTTGGTTTGGAGGTCAGGATGTCGGCGATCCATGTGTCCTGCTGCATCAATGCTGGGTCGCAGCCCATCTCCGTCATGACGAGGCTCTTGCCGTCGACGACGAGTACGCCGCCCCCCCAGCTCGCGTCCGCACCCATCGAGTTGCAGCCGGCTTGAGCGCCGATGTCGCGGTTGCCGAAGGTGATGCGAAGCTCGGACCCCTTGACCAGTGAGTAGGGCTGGTCATCGACGGATACGTCGTCACCGACGAAAGTGTGGCCCTCGAGATCAAGCCGAGCGGGCTGGCCGGCCTTGCCGGAATCGGTTCCAGCGCAGGCCCCAAGCGCCGCAGCGACCGACAGTGCGAGTGCTGAGGCGATGACGGGGATTCGTGTCCTCATGCCCGCTTGGACTCCCTCTCGATCGCCATGGTTCCTGCCGTTCGGGTGAAGGCGGAGGCTCCTTGCACCACTGTGCCCTACCGGTAGCGTGGCGTGGGTGAGCGACCGATCCCGAAACTGGCGAGACCGCTTTCGCCACCCGGTCGTCCAGTTCCCGGTGTGGGCCTCGACCGATCCTGAACGCCTGGTGTTCGTCAGTAACGAAGGTGGATCGACACAAGTGTGGACCGCTCACCTCGACAGTGGAGAGCGCCGGCCGGTAACCGATCAGAGAGTCGGCGTCGAAGAGTTCGTGATGTCGCCGGACGGCTCGACGATCGCCTGGTGGAGTGACGACAGCGGCGACGGTAACGGTGCCTGGGTGGCGACCGATCTGACTGACGGCCGCACAGCTCCGCTGCTCACCGGGCTCGGTGCGGGATGGAGTGAAGGGCTCGCCTGGTGCGGCGAGACAGTGGCGATGGCCCTCACCGACGGCGAGGCCTATCGCCTGTATGTCGGCGCGGCCGGAGGCGTTGCCCGACTGATGCTTGAGTCGGCGAAACCCTTTGGCCTGGGCCGCGAGTGGGAGACCACTCCTGGTGGTCTTTCCTCTGACGGAACGCTGCTCTGCCTGCGGAACAGTGATGCGGGCGACATGCTGCACTTCGGGTTACGGGTGCTCGACGTGTCTTCGGGTGACGAGCGCGCTGAGCTCGTCGACGAAGGGCTGAGTGTCCGCGTGGCTTCGTGGTCCCCGTTGGCCGGCGATCAACGGGTGGCGCTGATCCATGAGCGCGACGGTTGCGACCGCCCCGCCATCTGGCATCCGCTGACCGGCGTCCGCAACGAGTACCCGAGCGACCTGCCTGGTGAGATCGACGTCGCTGGTTGGTACCCGGACGTGCAGTCGCTTCTGGTGACGCACTGGCACGACGGGCGTTCGCAGATCTATCGCCTCGATCTGGACAGTGGGAGCTACGAGCTGGTGCACGATCCGGCTGGGTACGTCTCTGCCGCAGCGGTTCGTCCGGACGGTCGCGTCTGGCTACGCGCAGAGTCGGGACAACATGCCCCCGAGGTCCGCGACGTTGGCGGCGCAGTGATGCTCGCCGCTCCAGGAGAGGCGCCGGTTGGCGCGGGTTACCGCAGTCTGCGGTTCGAGGGCCCAACCGGGGAGCCGACGCACATGTTGGTTGCTGCACCGGAGGGGTCGGGACCGTTCCCGACTGTGATGCTCGTGCACGGTGGGCCGGAGTGGGCTGACCCCGACGAGTATGACGCCTGGGCGTCCACGCTGGTCGATCACGGCGTCGCGGTGGCCAAGGTGAACTACCGCGGGTCCACGGGCTTCGGCGTCGCCTGGCGGACAGCCATCCACAACGGCAACATCGGCTTTCCCGAGGTGGCTGACGTCGTCGCAGGTATGGGATACCTGATCGACCTCGGCGTTGCCGACCCGCAGCGCTGCGTCATTGAGGGATGGTCATGGGGTGGTTACGTCGCCATGCTGGCGATCGGGCTGCACCCGACCGGGTTCGCTGCTGCGATCGGGGGCATTCCGGTCTGCGACGCGGTCATGACCCATGAGGACTGCTCGCCGTCCCAGCAGGCCTATGACCGCGCGATCATGGGGGGAAGCCCCGATGAGGTGCCCGACCGCTATGCCGAACGCTCACCATCGACCTACCTAGATGCTGTGCGGACCCCAACGTTGATCATCGCGGGTGAGCACGACACCGCCTGTCCGATCCGGCAGGTGCGCTACTACGCCGACGAGCTAGTCAAGAGAGGCCAGTCCGTGAGGCTGCACGTCTATGACGCGGGCCACCACGCCAACAGCGTCGACGAGAACATCGCACAGGCAGAACTGCGACTGGGTTTCCTCACGGACCAGGGAGTGATTCAGGCCACCAGGTGATGCGATCTTCAGGGTCTGGATGCCACACTGCGTCCATGGACCCCCGCGAACAGGTGGAGCGTTTCAGCGCCCACAACTACCACCCGCTTCCCGTCGTCCTCACGCACGGAGAAGGGGCATGGGTAACTGACGTCGACGGCAAGCAGTATCTCGATCTGCTGTCCGCGTACTCGGCATTGAACTTCGGTCATCGACATCCCCGACTGATCGAGGCGGCGAAGGCGCAGCTGGACCGCTTGACGCTGACCAGTCGTGCCTTTCACAACGACCGGCTGGGTGCGTTCGCCCAGGGCCTCTCGGAGCTCACCGGCAAAGAGATGGTTCTTCCGATGAACTCTGGGGCGGAAGCGGTGGAGACCGCGATCAAGACCGCTCGCAAGTGGGGCTACCTCGTCAAAGGTGTTGCCGCGGACACCGCACGCGTGATCGTGGCCGACGGCAACTTCCACGGACGCACGACGACGATCGTCTCGTTCTCGACCGACCCCGATGCGCGCGACGACTTCGGCCCCTTCACCCCGGGCTTCGACGTAGTCGGCTACGGCGACGCCGAGGCGCTACGCGCGGCGATCACTCCGAGCACGGTGGCCTTCCTTGTCGAGCCAATCCAGGGTGAGGCCGGTGTGCTGCTGCCGCCGGATGGGTACTTGAAGGCGGCACGTGAGATCTGCCGCGAGAACAACGTGCTGTTCATCGCTGACGAGATCCAGAGCGGTATGGGGCGTACCGGCAAGACCTTCGCCGTGGAGTGGGAAGACGTCATCCCCGACATGTACGTGATGGGCAAAGCGCTCGGCGGCGGTATCTACCCTGTGTCAGCCGTCGCCGCCGATGCCGATGTGCTGGGCGTCTTCAAGCCCGGCGAGCACGGGTCCACCTTTGGTGGCAACCCCCTTGGGGCGGCGATCGGAGCCGAGGTGATCGCCATGCTCAAGACGGGTGAGTACCAGGAGCGGTCGCGCGTCATGGGCGACCACATGCTCGGACGTCTCCGCGCAGAGGCACCGTCAACGGTGTTCGAGATCCGCGGCCGTGGCCTGTGGGCTGGCGTTCAGCTGCACCCGGGGCAAGAGTCGGCGCGGTCTCGATGTGAGCGGCTGATGGGTGACGGCGTCCTCGCCAAGGACACCCATGAGACGACGATCAGGCTGGCGCCACCCCTCGTCATCGAGCAGAACGACCTCGACCTGGCGATCGACAAGCTCTTGAAGGTCCTGCACTGACCCCGCCCCCCACACCTTTGGGGAACTTCCGGGTTGCCGTAGCGGCGCAAAATTTCCCCGAAGTCGTCATAGGGTGGATCTCGTGACCACTGTCGCAGTACCGGCAGAGACGCGACCCGGTGAACGCCGGGTCGCTCTCGTGCCTGAGAGTGTTGGACGCCTCACCGCCCTCGGCGTCGAGGTGCGCATCCAGTCCGGCGCGGGGCTCGGGGCCAACGCCCTCGACGCTGCCTACCGCGATGCCGGTGCCTCGATCGTCGAGGGCGATGTGCTGTCTGGCGCCGACGTCGTGTTGACCGTCAACTCCCTCGATCTTGACCGGATTGGCACGTTGACCAGGGGCACGACGGTGGTCTCGTTCCTCGCCCCGGTTCAGTCGCTCGACAAGGTGAAAGCAGCCCAGGCAGCAGGAGTGACCTGGCTCTCGATGGAGCTGGTGCCCCGCATCTCTCGTGCGCAGTCGATGGATGCGCTCTCGTCCCAAGGTCTGGTCGCCGGCTACCGGTGCGCTCTCGTGGCCGCCGAGCGGCTGCCCAAGTTCTTCCCGATGCTGATGACGGCCGCCGGCACCGTCAAGCCGGCCAAGGTGGTCGTCCTGGGCGCTGGTGTCGCTGGCCTCCAGGCGATCGCCACGGCCAAGCGGTTGGGTGCCGTGGTCCAGGCCTACGACGTCAGAGCGGCTGCTGCCGACGAGATACGCAGCATGGGAGCGAAGTTCATCGAGCTCGACCTTGAGTCTCTCGAGGGTGCTGGAGGCTATGCGCGCGAGATGACCGAAGAGCGTTCCCAGCGCCAACGCGACCTGCTGACACCGTTCATCATGCAGGCGGACGCGGTCATCACCACGGCGGCCGTGCCAGGGCGCCAGGCTCCGCTGCTCGTCACGCGGTCCATGGTCGAGACGATGGCCCCCGGATCGGTGGTCGTCGACCTCGCCGCCGAGACCGGGGGCAACGTCGAAGGCTCGGTGGCCGGCGAAGAGGTGGTCATCGGAAACGCCTCGGTGTGGGGCGGGCTCAACGTGCCGTCACAGCTGCCGGTGGCCGCGTCCCGGCTCTACTCGGCCAACCTCGTGGCGATCAGCCAGCTCTTCCTCAAGGAGGGGGCAGTGGACATGGACTTCGAGGACGAGATCCTGGACGGCGCGTGTGTCACGTATGACGGTGCCGTTCGCTTTGCCCCCGCCCGCGAGGCAGTGGAGGGGGGTTCCTGATGAACGACGTCGGACTGCTCACGGTCTTCGTCCTCAGCATCTTCGTGGGATTCGAGGTGGTCTCGAAGGTCTCCACCATCCTGCACACCCCGCTGATGTCAGGGGCCAATGCCATCCACGGTGTCATCCTCGTCGGTGCGATCATCGTCACCGGACACGCTGACACCAACGCCGAGCTGTGGTTGGGGCTGGCCGCCGTAGTGCTGGCCACGGTGAACATGGTCGGCGGTTTCGTGGTGACCGACCGCATGCTGGAGATGTTCCGCGGGAAGAGGGCTCCGGCGAAGGGGTCTGACGCGTGAACCAAACCTGGGTTCAGATCGCGTACCTGGTCGCAGCGGTCTGTTTCATCTTGGCCCTGAAGGGTCTCTCGTCACCGAAGTACGCCAGGCGTGGCAACCTGATCGGCGCCTTCGGCGCTGTGCTGGCCGTCGTCGTCACCCTGGTGGCCGAGCCCCTCGACCACATGGTGCTCATCTTGGTGGCGATCGTCATCGGATCAGCATTCGGTGTCCCAGCCGCACGATCGGTCGCCATGACGGCGATGCCCCAGCTGGTCGCCCTGTTCAACGGTGTCGGTGGAGCCGCCGCGGCGATCGTGGCGATCGTGGAGTTCCTCTCGTCCGGGCAGAACGAGTCGACGGGCACGTTGGCGGCATCGGTCTTCACCGTCCTGGTCGGGTCCGTCTCGTTCAGCGGGTCAGTCGTCACCTTCCTCAAGCTGCAGGGCTTGATTACCTCGCGGCCCGTGGTCTTTCCTGGCATGCAGGTGCTTCTACCGCTGACGGCGGTTGCGGCGCTAGTACTGGGCGTCCTGGTGCTGACGACCACGTCCACCGCCATCGTCTTTGCCCTGGCGGCTGTCTCGCTGCTGCTCGGCGTCCTCTTTGTGCTGCCGGTGGGCGGCGCAGATGTCCCGATCGTCATCTCGCTGCTGAACGCCTTCACGGGCCTGACGGTGGCTGCGTCGGGCTTCGTTCTCGACAACGTCCTTCTGCTGGTCGCAGGCACCCTGGTCGGTGCCAGCGGAACGTTGCTCACCCGCCTCATGGCGCAGGCGATGGGCCGCCCGCTGCTGGGCACGCTCTTCGGGGCCTTCTCCGGCGAGTCGACGCTGGGTGGCGGGCAGGCGTCCGAGCGACCGGTCAAGTCGCTCGGGCCGGCCGATGTCGCCGTCATGCTGGCGTACGCCGAACGCGTCGTGATCGTCCCCGGGTACGGTCTCGCGGTGGCGCAGGCGCAAGGCGCCCTGAAAGAGCTCGTCGACCTGCTCGGTGAGCGCGGCGTCGAGGTCTCGTACGGCATTCACCCGGTGGCAGGCCGGATGCCTGGGCACATGAACGTGCTGCTGGCCGAGGCGAGCGTGCCGTACGAGCAGCTCAAGGAGATGGACGAGATCAACCCTGACCTGCCCAGCACTGATGTCGCGCTGGTGGTCGGCGCCAACGACGTGGTGAACCCAGCGGCCCGAAACCCTGGCACCCCCATCTCCGGAATGCCAATTATCAACGTCGACCAGGCGCAGGCCGTGGTCTTCCTCAAGCGCTCGATGCGCCCGGGTTTTGCCGGGATCGACAACGAGCTTCTTTACGACGCCAAGACCCAGCTGTTGTTCGGTGACGCGAAGGACTCGCTCACCAAGACCGTCACGGCTCTGAAGTCCCTGTGATGCGCCGAGGGCGGAAAGCCCTAGGCAACCCGCTTTAGGTCTGCCACCATCACGTGGTGAGGACAAGCAGCGGAGGCCACGATGAGTGACGAGATGGCAGCCGACTTCGCGCTGAGCGCGGTCCGAGAGGACGGCGCCTGGTCGGTCGTCCCACTGCCACCTGCTGCCGCCGACGACCTCGACCAGATCATTCACGCGCTACGCCAGCAGCCGGGTGATGCGGGATCGATCGGACTCCTGTCGTTCTCCGAGGACTTCTTCGTCATCCTGCGCATCCGCGGAGCTGACGTACGAATGCTGCTCAGCGATGTCACGGCGGCATTCGATGCACCGTTCGCCGGTCAGGTACTCGATCGGCTGGGCCTGCCCATGCCGGACGGCGACGAAGAGGACGATGTCGAGCCGGCCGGCGATCTCGACCTGCTCGAAGACCTCGGGGCCAGCCCGCTTCTGTTGGCCGAGCTGTGCGACGACCTTGAGCTCTTCCCCGATGACGTGTTCAATCAGATCGCTGAGCACCTGGGCTTCTCTGACCAGTACGACGCCGCCATGCAGCTCGTAGCCTGACTCTGTCGCACCCTATGTCTGACGCATCGTCGCCCTATGAAGGGTCGATGCGTGAGGCGCTTGCTGAGGCGCGCGCTGCCTCTGAGCACGGCGATGTGCCGATCGGTGCGGTCGTGCTCGACGGCGCTGGTCAGGTGGTGGGGTCGGGCCACAACCGGCGTCTGGCGGACGGAGACCCGACCGCGCACGCCGAGCTGCTCGCCCTCAGGTCGGCAGCGGAGTCGATCGGCGCGTGGCGGCTCGATTCCTGCACGCTGGTGGTCACGCTGGAACCCTGCACGATGTGTGCCGGAGCTGTCGTCCAGGCACGGCTCGGCCGACTGGTCTTTGGTGCATGGAACGGCGAGATGGGCGCCGTAGGGACGCTCTGGGACGTGGTACGCGACCGCCGCCTGCACCACCGTCCTGAGGTGGTCTCGGGCGTCCTGGCCGAAGAGTGCGGTGCACTGCTTGAGGACTTCTTTGCCCGGCACCGCGATTCGGGCACCGCGCCCTGATCGGGTAATCTCTGCGGCGGTGGCGTGTCCGAGCGGCCGAAGGAGCACGCCTCGAAAGCGTGTGAGGGGGCAACTCCTCCGTGGGTTCAAATCCCACCGCCACCGCCATACTGACTCATCGTTTCCGCACGTCAACCAGACTCTGCGTGGATCGACGCGCACCACAGCTCAGGGGTCATCTACCTGCGCTTGTCCGTGCCACCCCGGGACGACCACTGACCGCCCATCCTCACGGACACCCGGGGGACGAGCGGTCAGCCGTCGTACGTACCTCTAGCGCAGGGTGATCACGCTCTCCAGGTACGAGCCGGGGATACAGATGCCACGACCGTCTTGGTGAATGTCCCAACGGTTGGCGAGGTCGACCAGGTCGGTGTAGAGAACTGACTGTCCCGCTTCGTCGAGTGCGTTGAAGGCGGCCAGCGTCGGTCCGTACCAGGTACGAAAGAAGTCAACGAAGGCCTCGGCGGTCCGGTAGCGGAACGGCTGGATCTGCTGGGTGGACGAGATGTCGGAGGCGTCGTCACCGAAGAGATCGGCCACGTGGTCCTCGGTACCCCACAGCAGCGGCGACGCAACACCAGCGGGCGGCGGGACGTGTCCGCTGATCACGGCGAACATCTCGCCGATGAAGCCGTCGGGCGTCCACGAGGCGAGCGCAACTGTGCCCCCGGCTCGGGTGACCCGACTCATCTCGGCCGCAGTGCGGTGGTGATGGGGCGCGAACATCGCGCCGAAGACACTGAGAACGGTGTCGAACGAGTCGTCGTCGGCAGGAAGGTCCTCGGCGTCCCCGACCCGGAAGTCGACCGTGAGGCCCTCTAGTGCGGCTCGCGATCGGGCCACCTCGATCAGCTGCGGGACGTAGTCGACGCCGACGGCGTTCGACGCGTTCCGGGCGGCGGCGATGGTCGCGTTCCCTGAGCCGCAGGCCACGTCGAGGACATCGGAGCCGGCCCTCACCTGTGCCGAGTCTGCGAGGCGTTCGCTGGACAGGACGATTGTCGATGCGACCTTGGCGAAGTCGCCGCTCGACCAGGTCTTCTGCTGCTTGGCCTTGACTGCCGCGAGGTCGGGGCCGGTGGTGGTGATGGTCATCGTGATGCTCCTTGAGGTGCTGGATGCCTTTGTGGCATCGGGTGTCCTGCCAGGATCACGTCGACCAAAGGGCCGCAACGAGTGTCGAGTCGGTACTACGGACAATTCGGACTTAAGCGGAATAGTGGCCAGTTTGGTGCCTGTTTGTCGGGAGCTTCCCTTCCGTATCCGGGCTCTGAGAGGTACACATTTGGTACTACCGTTCAGAGGATCGAGAGAAGATGCCCACATGAACAAGTACTCCGAGTACTGCCCTATCGCCTCAACAGTGGAGATCCTGGGCGATCGCTGGACACCACTGATCATCCGTGAGTTCGCGGTCGGGGCCAGCGGGTTCAACGAGATCCACCGCGGCCTACCCAAGATGAGCCGGAGTCTCCTGTCCCATCGACTACGCACCATGGAGCGCCAGGGACTGGTGGTGCGAGAGGGTGCCGATCGAGGGCGAGCTGGCCACTATCACCTGACTCCTGCTGGCGAGGCGTTGCGGCCGATCGTCTGGCAGATGGGCAACTGGGCTGCGGAGTGGATGTTCTCTGACCCGCTCGACGAGGAGTGTGACGGACTGTCTCTGATGTGGCGGTTGCACCAGTCAGCGATACCCGCGAAGTTGCCGGAAGAAAAGACATGCATCCACCTCAGACTGACGGGAACCGGTGGCGCGGAGGGCTGGCTGGCCGTTGACAACCGTGAGGCGACGGTCTGCCGTGACGACCCGGGCTATGACGTCGACCTCGCCATCGAGGGCCAGACCCGCGACCTTCAGCGCTGGCTGGTCGGCGCGGCCCCGTTCTCCGACCTCAAGCGCGAGGGCCAGGTGCGACTTATCGGTCCGAGCCGTCTTGCGCGAGCGTTTCCGACTTGGTTCAAGACGGACAACTTCGCGGAGGGATTCGCGAGAGCCCAGGAACATGGCCCGGTAGGGCAGTAGTGTCCCGGCATACTTGCCAAAGACCCGGCGCCATATCGCGTCCAACTAGTGACTGGAGGCCAATCCATGTGGGCCCAACTCATCAAGATGCGCGCAAAGCCCGGTAGGGAACAAGACCTGATGACCCTCCATGAGCGCATCCAGGCGCTTGAGGAACCCGGTTCGGGACTAATCCGTTGGACCATTGGATGGGATCAGAAAGACGCGCAGGCCTGTTACGTGCTCGTCGTCTTCGAGAGCGAGGCCAAGGCCCGTGCCCGAGAGCAAGACCCCAGACGGCAGGACGGCATGGCGGCCATCATGAGCGGCATGGGTGACGTGCTCGACGGCACACCTGAGTTCGTCGACCTCGCGATCGACCGCGAGGTCGCGCCCTAGAGAAATGCTCGAGACCCTCGCTCGAGCGGAGGCGCTGTGAACTGGGATGCCCAGGTGGCGCAGGCTCGAACGGCTGTGAAGCAGAACGCATGGACGGCGGCCTTCGAGTCGTTCGCAACGGCCGATGCGGAGTCACCGCTGACTGCCGCTGACCTCGAGGCCTGGGCTCTGTCCGCCTTCCTCGTCGGTCAGGACGATGTCAGTGTCGAGGTATGGGCCCGTGCCTGCCAGCAACATCTGGATGAGGGAGAGGTGCCTCGTGGAGCGCGGTGCGCCTTCTGGGCGGCGTTCCAGCTGTTTCAGTCCGGCGAACAGGCACGTGGCGGTGGCTGGTTGGGTCGAGCCATGAACATCCTGGACACGTATCCGGACGACTGTGTCGAACGGGGATATGTGCTCGGTCCGCTGGGGATACAGCAGATTGACAGCGGTGAGTACGCGCTAGCGAAGCAGACCTTCGAGCGGGCCAACGCCCTCGCGGTTCGTTTTGAAGAGCCCGACCTGCTCGCCATTTCGCAGCTGGGCCTCGGACACGTCATGATCCTGACCGGGCATACGGACGAGGGCGTCAAGCACCTCGACGAAGTGATGGTGGCGGCCACGACAGGAGAGCTATCCACGGTCGTCTGCGGGTTGGTCTATTGCGCGACCATCATGGTTTGCCGAGAGCTGTGCGATCTGCAGCGAGCAAATGAGTGGACGCGCGCGCTAAGCCATTGGTGTGAGCGACAGCCCGACCTCGTCCCGTTCCGCGGTCAATGCATGGTCCATCGGTCTGAGCTGATGCAACTACAGGGTGCCTGGCCGGACGCGATGCGCGAGGTGCAGCTGGCCCGCGATCGGCTGGCCGACCCCACTGGCCAGCCGGCGATCGGCATGGCCTACTACCAGCAGGGTGAGCTCCTGCGGTTGCGCGGGGAGTTCACCCAGGCGGACACCGCATATCGGCAGGCGAGCCAGTACGGGCATCCTCCACAACCAGGTTTGGCACTCCTCTGGTACGCCGATGGCCGCGTGGGCGTAGCCGCGACTGCCCTTCGGCAGGCTCTCGACGAGACCTCGGAACGGCTCGCCCGCTCCCGTCTGCTGCCCGCATACGTCGAGATTGCTTTGGCTGTCGGCGACCTTGAGAGCGCTCGACGGGGAGCCGACGAGCTCGGTCAGCTGGCGGCAGAGCTCACGGCGCCGCTGATGCGGGCGACCGCGGCGATGGCCAGAGGCGCGGTCGAGCTCGCGAGTGAGCAGCCGGGCCAAGCCCTCGACTCCTTGCTGTCCGCCTGGGGCCTGTGGCAGGAGATCGCCGCTCCCTACGAGGCGGCGCGGGCACGGGTGCTGATCGGGCGCGCCCGCAAGGCGTTGGGCGACCCGGTGTCGGCCAGCATGGAGTTCGACGCGGCTGGCTGGGCCTTTCAGCAGCTTGGCGCCGCATACGACGTGGTGCAGCTGGAACGGCTCATGACGGACGGTGACTCTGGCCCAACCGGACCACTCACCGCGCGCGAAGTCGAGGTGCTGCGTCTGGTGGCAACTGGTGCCACGAATCGAACGATCGCCGTCGAACTCGTTCTGAGTGAGAAGACGGTGGCCCGACATCTCAGCAACATCTTCCGCAAGCTGGACGTGTCCTCGCGCTCCGCTGCCACGGCGTATGCCTACGAGCACCAGCTGATCGATTAGATGCGCACAATTACCCATGCTCGGCATGGCAATTGGATGGTTAGGCCGATGTAAGTGCCGGCTGTGCTCCCTAGCGTCAAGTCATCCGACGAGACGACACGAGGGAGAGCCTGATGAAGCAGAACGCAGCAACCATGCACGGCCAGCTAGAGGTGATGGGCGACGAGGTTGACACGGTCATCATCGGGGCTGGTCAGTGTGGCCTCTCGACCGGTTACTACCTCTCTCAACAGTCGAGGTCGTTCGTCATCCTGGATGAGAATGAGCGGGTCGGAGACAACTGGCGGCGTCGCTACGACTCGCTGAGGCTCTACACCTGCAACCGTTACAACGGACTGCCGGGAATGGCGTTCCCCGGTTCACGGAATGCCTTTCCCACCGGCCATGAGATGGCCGACTACCTGCAGCAGTACGCGGCCAGGTTCGAGCTACCCGTCAGGGGCAGCACGAGTGTTGAGCGCGTCGAGCGCCTCGCGGATGCTGAGGGTGGCTTCCTGGTCACCACCGACGCGGGGACGTTGAAGGCAGCGAACGTCGTCGTTGCCACCGGGCCACAACACCTGCCGCACGTCCCTGACTTCGCCGGTGAGCTCGAACCTGAGATTCGACAGTTTCACTCCAGCGACTATCGCAACCAGAGCCAGCTGCAGCCCGGGCCGGTGCTCGTCGTGGGGGCCAGCCACTCCGGCGCCGACCTCGCCATGGAGTGCGCGCCGAATCATCAGACGTGGTTGGTGGGACGTGACACCGGCCAGATCCCGATCAACATCGAGGGCAGGCCGGCACGGGGCGTGGTGCCAGTCCTGTGGTTTGCCGCCAACCACATCCTCACGGTACGAAACCCCGCTGGTTCCAAGCTCGAGCACGGACTACGTACCGAGGGAGGGCCTCTGCTTCGCTACAAGAAGGAGGATCTGGCCGCGGCCGAAGTGCGCCGCACAGAGTCGCGCCTCGCCGGGGTACGAGATGGCCAGCCGGTGCTGGACGACGGCACGGTGCTTGACGTGAAGAATGTCCTGTGGTGCACGGGATTCCGCAGAGACTTCACCTGGATCGACCTGCCGATCGTGGACGACCTCGGCTGGCCGAGAGCGAACCGTGGTGTGTCAACGGACGTGGAGGGGTTGTACTTCGTTGGCCTGATCTTCCAGTTCTCTTTCGCGTCGATGCTCGTTGGAGGTGCGGGACGGGACGCGCGTTACGTCGCTCGGCAGATTGCGCGGCGTGCCGTGCCCATCCACGCCTAGGGTGAGCTCGGGAGGTCGAATGCGACTCGAGAAGAAGGTAGCCCTGATCACGGGGGGCGGCACGGGAATCGGTGCTGCGACTGCGCGACTGTTCGCTTCTGAAGGGGCCAAGGTCGTCGTCACGGGACGACGACCGGGGCCGATTGCGGACGTCGCTTCAGAGGTGGGGGGAATCGCCGTAGCCGGTGACACGAGCGATCCGGCGCACGTCGCTGAAGCAGTAGCCGCCGCCATTTCCACCCATGGTGGGATCGACGTGGTTGTGGCCAGCGCAGGGGTGGGCTTCGAAGGTGCAGTCGGTGACCTTGACGTCGACGTCTGGCGTCGGACCCTCGACACGAACGTGCACGGTCCCATGCTGGTGAGCCGGGCGGCTCTGCCAAGCATGCTCGAACGCGGAGGTGGGTCGATCGTCCTGGTCTCCAGTACCAGCGGTATGGCCTCGGCTCCGGCGTCCGCCGCCTATGACGTCTCCAAGGCCGCCCTGATCGCCCTTGCCCGGTCGATCGCGGTCGACTACGGACCGCATCGAATCCGCGCCAATGCACTGTGCCCAGGGTGGGTGACGTCCCCGATGGGCGATGAGGACATGGACGGGCTAGGTGCGATGCGCGGTATCAGCCGCGAGCAGGCTTATCGCCTCGCGACCGCGGATGTGCCCTTGCGACGCCCGGTGTCACCGGAGGAGATGGCGGCCTGCTGCCTCTTCCTCGCTTCGGACGAGTCGTCCAGCGTGACCGGAACGACATTGGTGGCAGACGGCGGCGGTCAGGCCGTGGAGATCACGAGTAAGGCTTTCGGCGGCGCCGACCGGTAGCGCGTCATCTCTCGTGAGCGCCGATCGGGCATGCTGGTGACATGGCGTACGACCACGAGCTAGCCGAACGGGTTCGCGAGCAGCTCGCCCAGCTGGCCGAACCGGTCGAGCTGAAGATGTTCGGCGGGCTGGCTTTCATGGTCAACACCCACATGGCCTGCGGCATCATGGGCGACGAGCTCATGATCCGCGTGGGGCGGGACGGTCACGAGGCCGCGCTCGCCGCAGGTGCACGTGAGATGGACTTCACCGGCAAGACCATGGCTGGCTTCGTCATCGCGGGTCGCCCCTTGATCGCCGACGATGACGACCTCGGACGGTGGGTGACCAGTGGCGTCGACTACGCCCGGTCACTCCCGCCCAAGAAGCCGAAACCGGCTAGGGCGTGACCCCAAAGGTAGCCATGAAGTCGAGGTCGTCTTTCTGGTCGACCCGGTAGCCGCCAGTACCGTCTGCACACGTGGGGCTGATGCCGTAAGACGTCACTGCCACGATCGTAGTGGATGTACCGCGGAAGATCGGGCCGCCCGAGTCGCCGAAGCAGGTGCCGCCGGTGGTGTTCTTGCCCTTGTTGCTCGAGAACTTGGCGGAGATGCCCTTGCCGATGCCGGATGCGCCGTTAAGACTGACCAGGCGCTGCTCGGCCGTGCGACGGGTGTCGCCGCCGAAGGAGGAGGCGAGTTTGGAGCCCTCGAGCCCGTAGCCGACCGCCCCGAAGATGATCTTCGACTTTCTCTTCACCAATGTGTCGAGCAGACCGAGTGTGGGCAGTTCGCCGTAGGTGGCTGAGGCAACTGGCTTGTCGAGGACGAGGACGCCGAGGTCGTGCAGGTAGAACGCGTTGTCGTCGTACTGGGGGTGTGCGTACGCGGTGGCCTGCAGCCAGTTGGGGTCGGCGTTGAGCTCGGCCTTGCGATCTGTGTAGCGCTCGTTGTTGCGATCAGGGATGTAGTCGCTGCTCGGTGAGATCACGTCGAAGTCGGGAACCTCGGAGAAGTTGATCCAGACGTCGTTGCCGTCGGACCCGGTCGTTGGCTTTCCGTTGTCACCGATCCCATAGGCACAGTGACCGGCGGTAAGGACGACGGTCGGGCTCACGAGCGTTCCGGTGCAGGTGAACCAGCCGCCCGGGTCGGTGAAGCGCGAGTCGACCGCATCTGGCACGTAGAAGAGGAGCTCTCCGACGAAGGGGTGAGCGCCGTCGTCCGGCTGGCCGTTCACGATGGCTTGGGCGGGGGTCGACAACCCCAGCATGGCCAGGACGGCTATGAGCGTGATCACAATCCTCGTGCGCATGCAGCATCTCCATTCAACTCGTGAGGGCGTGGTTCGACCGTACGTCGCTAACCCGTTCAATGCACGGCAGAGGCTGAATTGCGTCGTCAACCCGTGACCACGTTGACGATCAGGTCCTGGACTTCTTGCAGACCGGCTCGCCCGGCGGCAGCTGTACCGAGCCGGGATCGGCGTCAGCGCTGGAGGCGACCTTGACGAACTCAGGGCCCAGCCACACCGCGACGTCGGCATCCTTCACACGCGCGACCTCGACCAGCTCGGCCCCCGGCAGGTAGGACGCCGTGACGACAGCCTGCTTGAGGGCGCCCTGGGCGAAGCGCACCTCCGCTGTGCCTTGTTTGACCGGTTTGTCGGTGTTGCCGACGTCGGTGACGACAAAACCGCGGGCCGCCAGGGCGTCGGCTGTGTCCACGGCGAGTCCGCTGCGGTCGGTGCCGTTCTCGACGGCCACCGTGACCGTGGCGGGCTTGGGCAAGGTCTTCGGCACCGTCGGCGTCGGCGTCGTACAGGTTCGGGTGGCGGACGGCGCGCTGGTGGCCTCGTCGTCCGACCGCTGACCAAGCCACCACCAGACGCCGTACGCGGCAGCGCCGAGCAACGTCAGCACGACGATGACCGCCAGCACACGGGGCCACCGACGGCTGCGTCGCTTCCCCCGTCCGAGGGGCGTCAGCATGGTCATCGGCAAACCCTAACGAGCGCACGGCGGAGGATGCGGGATTCGAACCCGCGAGGGCGTTAACCCAACACGCTTTCCAAGCGTGCGCCATAGGCCACTAGGCGAATCCTCCGCCGCCGATCGTATCTGCCGCGTGGGGCCCCTCTCGGGTGCCCCGACCTATAGCGGGGCGTAGGCGGGTGGGCCGCCTAATGGGAACTAGCCGGGCGGGGTTGCCCCCATCTGTGCCATTGCGCCTGCCATGTCCATCACACCCCAGTGGGCGACAGCCTTGTCACCGCGGAACTGAATGATGTCGATGGCGTTGATGTCGACGGGATTCCCGCTCGCTGGCAGGCCCATGAAATCGCCCTGATGGGTGCCCACGAACGAGATGCGGGCAGTGACTTTGTCGTCGTCCTGCAACATGTCGTGGACGACCACGCGTAGGTCGGGGAAGGCAGCGTGCATCATCTTGAACAACTGGCGTGGGGTCTCCCGCGTGTTGCCCATGCCAGGGATCGCCTCATGCTCGACAAAGTCCTCCGCCATGTACGTGTCGACCGCGGCGTCGACGTCACTTCCTGCCTTTATGGCATCGAACATCTCCCGCGCCCGGGTTTTGTAGTCGACCATGCCCGCCTCCAGATGCCAGTGTCCGTCAGTCAGTTGCACACCGGGGAAGCCTGCGCCACCCATCGCATGTGCGCTCAAGTCCCTCTCAGGTAGCCCGACTATAGCGGGCGTAGGCGGGTGCGAAGGCCCGTGCTCGACGACCAAGAAGGGCCCTGGCCGACTGATACGAAAGTGTCCATCCCCTGAGCTGATCGTGAACAGATTCGTGCCACTCGTGCCGCCCGTAGCGTCGGTCTGGAGTCGGGTCACACCGTCGATGCCCTATCGCCGACTGGCGGCGAAGACGGGAGTCAGAACGGCGATGCGGCCACCCGTACACTGGAGGCCGACCCCTCGTGCGGCGTCATCTCTCTGAACTCCCCCAGGGCCGGAAGGCAGCAAGGGTAGGCGGGCTCTGGCGGGTGCGCGGGGGGTCCCTTGCTGTCCGGGCCTGGGGCTAGGGTCGTGCCGTGTCGACAGCCCTCTACCGCCGTTACCGCCCGGAGCGGTTCGCCGACCTGATCGGGCAGGAGCACGTCACCGA
>JAHELE010000171.1 GCA_024644345.1 Actinomycetes bacterium
ATCCTGCTCGGACTGTCCACCCTGACCTTCCTCTACAACGTCTGGCGTACGCACAAACGGGGCGTCAAGGTGACCGTTGACGACCCCTGGGGTTGGGGACGGTCGCTGGAGTGGGCCACCTCGTGCCCACCACCTCGGCACAACTTCAACTCCATCCCGCGGATCCGCTCTGAGTCGCCGGCCTTCGACCTGCATTACCCCGAGATCGCCTTTGCCGAGGGGAACGTGTCCAACGAGCCGGTACTCGCCGAGGTGCTGGGCGCGCCGGAGGTCACCCACCGCGAGGACATCGCGCGGGATATCGTCGAGGGCAAGGGCGAGGAGAGCTGACGTGCGGACGACAGGACGCCTCTTTGGCCTGATCGCGGTCTTCTTCGCGCTGATCGCGGTCATCTACTGGTTCCTGGCCAAGGAGCCGGCCGGAACTGCCGCGCTGGTCTTCACGGGGGCCCTCGGGTTCTTGGTCGCCTTCTACCTGCTCTTCACGGCCAAGCGGGTCGAGCCGCTGCCCGAGGACGACGAGGAAGGCGACATCGCCGAGGGTGCTGGGGTCCAGGGCTTCTACAGCCCGCACAGCTGGTGGCCGTTGCCGGTGGCCCTCGGAGCAGCGACAATCGCTCTGGCGCTGGCTTTCGTGATGTGGTGGCTGATCGTGGTCGGCGTCGTGCTCACGATGGTCTCAGCGGCGGGTCTGGTGTTCGAGTACTACCGGGGTGAGTTCTCCCGACAGTGAAGAATTTCCCTTGAGGCGTTAGCCTCAGGTGTCGACAGTCTTGGAAGGAGACGGGAACTCCCGTCCTCCTTCCGTCAATTACGGGGCAGGCACGAGTGATCAGGCGAGGCAGTACCCCTCAGTGGCGCGTCGTGGCCGCAGTGTCCACGGCGTGCCTGGGCCTGGCGGCCTGCACGACGGCTGGGGCCGACGGGGCTGGACAGCCCGACACCGGCCCGGTCGAATCCCGCGCTGTGATCGCCGTGGCTGCTGCGAAGGACCGCGCCTGGGCGCCGCTGCGCCCCCTCGTGGTCAGGGCCGAGCAAGGAACGCTGACCGCCGTCGTCGTACGCGACGACCACGGTCGCAAGGTCTCCGGCGACTTCAGCTCCCGCCACTCCCGCTGGCAGTCCGACCAGGCCCCGCTCGACTACAACAGCAAATACACCATCAGCGCCAAGGCGGTGGACTCGGACGGCGTGGCGACCCAGACGTCCACCTGGGTACGCACCGTCGAGCCCAAGCGCATGGCCTACACCGGCCTCAGCCCCTACGGCGCGTCAGTGGTGGGTGTCGGAATGCCGGTCGTGATGACCTTCGATCAGCCTGTGACCCGCAAAGCTGCGGTGGAGCGGCGCCTTTCGGTCACCACCAAGCCGGCAGCCGTGGGCGGCTGGTACTGGGTCAACGACCAGATGGTCCGTTGGCGTCCCAAGCAGTACTGGAAGCCCGGAACCGATGTCACGGTCCGGAGCCGCCTCGAAGGTGTGAACCTGGGCAACGGCGTCTGGGGTGACGACGACGATCTGGCTCGGTTCAGCATCGGCCAGTCGACCGTCAGCACTGTTGACATCGGCAAGCACAAGATGATCGTCAAACAAGACGGCAAGGTGGTCAGGACGCTGCCGATCACCACGGGAAAGCCTGGATGGGACACGCGGACCGGCACCAAGGTGATCATCTCCAAGGAGCGCGAGGTCGTCATGGACGCCGCGACCTTGGACGTCGACGAGAGCGACTCTGAGTACTACCGGCTCGATGTGGAGTACGCCATGCGACTCACCTGGAGCGGCGAGTACGTCCACGCTGCCCCTTGGTCGGTCGACTCCCAGGGCAAAGAGAATGTCAGCCACGGATGCACCGGGATGTCACTGGCCGATGCCAGTTGGTTCTTCAACCTCTCCAAGCCCGGTGATGTGATCACGTACATCAACGGAACCCGTAAGCCTGAGGACTGGAACGGCTACACCGACTGGAACCTGTCGTGGGATGAGTGGAAGAAGGGCAGCGCCCTCTCCTAGCCTCACCCCCCTGGCGAGTGCACACCTGAGTGACGCCGTAGTGCGCCGAGTGCACGCTGTGCGGACCGCAGCTACGAGCTCTTCCAGCGCATCGCACAACGGGGTTCATCGGCCGTGGCCGTCGCCCGCGGCAAGCCTGTTGGCGCAGGAGGCGCCATCCACACGGCTTGGGGGTCAGCCACCGTGCCAGACAGACGTCGGCGCAGATGCTGCGTCAGCCTCGCCGCTAGTCCAGATCGTAAGGCGGCGGGTGCATCACTCGTGCGGCGCGAGGGCCTTGGTTCTGGCGTCGTCGATCTCGTGGTCGCGATCGGCCGTGACCTCGGCCTCGTGGTGGTTGGCCTCTTCGATCTCAGCAGCCGTGGGGATCGGGAGTCGCTCGTCGTAGAAGAAGTGCGACAACTTCGCCCGCAGCAGCTTGATGGCGTAGCCCTTTTGCTTGATCCCATTGGCGTCGTGCTTGGCGGGGATCGGAAGCGGCTGAGGCGCTTCGTGGCGGGCCAGGATGACTGCCCGCTCCTCGTCTTTGATCGGCTGGTGCTGCTCGTAGTACTTGCCGCTGGGTAGCCGCTTGATGATGCCTGACTCATAGCCGTGCAGCAGCTTGTCGCGGTCACGACGCTGCAGGCCGAAGCAGATCCGCTTGGTGATCACGAACACCAACGGAGGAACGATGAAGATCGCGAACCGCATGAACCAGGTGATGGCGAAGACGTTCACGTCAAAGGTGGAGGCGATCAGGTCGTTGCCGCCCTGGGTCCAGAGGAGCAGGTAGAACGACAGGCCCATTGCGCCAAGGGCGGTGCGGGTCGGGGCGTTGCGTGGGCGGTCGAGCAGGTGGTGCGAGCGCTTGTCGCCCGTGGCCCACTGCTCAATGAATGGATAGAGGGCCATCAGCGTGAAGATGATGCCCGGAAGAATGACGGCAGGGAACAAGACGTTCAAACTCAGGTTCCACTGCCCAAAGAGGACGATCTCGATGTTGGGCATCAGGCGCAGGGCGCCCTCGAGCCAGCCGATGTACCAGTCGGGTTGTGAACCCGAAGTGATCTGGTCAGGGATGTAGGGACCGTAGAGCCAGATCGGGTTGATCTGGAAGAGCCCGCCCATGAAGGCCGTGACGCCGAACACCACGAAGAAGAAGCCACCGGCCTTGGCTGTGTAGACAGGGAAGAGTGGGTAGCCGACGACATTGCGCTCGGTGCGTCCCTTGCCGGGGAACTGGGTGTGCTTCTGGAACCACACCAGCATCAGGTGCACCGTGATCAGCGCCAGGATGATGCCCGGGACGAGAAGTACGTGAACGGTGTAGAGCCGGGGGATGAAGTCGGTGCCGGGAAACTCGCCTCCGAACACGAAGAACGACATGTACGTCCCGACGACGGGCAACGAGAGCATGATGCCCTGAGCGATCCGGAGCCCGGTGCCTGACAGCAGGTCATCCGGCAGGGAGTAGCCGGCGAAGCCCTCGAGCAGGGCCAGGGTCAGCAGGCCGACACCGATGATCCAGTTGGTCTCACGTGGCTTGCGGAACGCGCCGGTGAAGAACACGCGAAGAAGGTGCACCGAGATCGCGGCGACGAAGAAAAGAGCCGCCCAGTGGTGGATCTGCCGCATCAGCAGCCCGCCGCGGACGTCGAAGCTGATGTCGAGCGTTGACGCGAACGCCTCGGACATCTTGACGCCGTTCAGCGGCAGGTAGGAGCCGTCGTAGACCACTTCGAGCATCGAGGGCTTGAACCACAGGCTGAGGAAGGTGCCCGACAGCAGCAGAATGATGAAGCTGTAGAGGGCGATCTCGCCGAGCATGAAGGACCAATGGTCGGGGAAGACCTTGCCCAGCTGCTTCTTGAGGT
>JAHELE010000064.1 GCA_024644345.1 Actinomycetes bacterium
GGCCGACGCGATCTTCTGGACCACCTCGGCGCGGCGGGTCGTGCTCAGCTCTTCGTACTCGGTCTTGAGCCGGTCGTAGGCGTCCTGGGAGAGCCAGGTGGTCATGCGGAGGGCTCCTTCTCGTGGTCGATCCAGCAGGTCTGCGACTACCCGGCCGGTCGGCAGCTGTCGACGAACGCACTGCTCGGCCGGGCCGTTACCGCCAAAGCGTAGACGACGCTGACGCTCGACCCGTCAGCTCGGACCGGGACCTCAGCCCGGCCGACCTCCAGGCCACGGCTGTCCAGCGCGCGCACGGTGCAGGTGGCTTCAGAGCCTGCTGCAAGAAACACGTCGAAGTCGACGACGACGGTCGTGTTGGTGGTATCCCGAAATCCGGTGGTGCTCCATCTGATCTCCTGATCCCCCTGGACGAGCCCCGCCCACACCACCCACCCCACGAAGGGGAGAGCGACGATCGCCAAGGCCAGCCATACGCCCCATCGGGCCTGGCGGGTGCCGTAACGCCTCTGCAGATGGTCAAGGTCGGTGTCGTCGGCAAAGGTCACCCTGCGCAGGTGGGCCGGGATCTGTCGGTCGGCAGCGGGACCAGTCACCCGTCCATTGTCTGACTCTCCTATTCTGTGGCGGTGCCACCCTCCCCCAAGGCGTCCGACGGCCTACGCCTGATGGCCGTCCATGCCCACCCGGACGATGAGTCGAGCAAGGGTGCGGCCAGTACGGCTCGTTACGTGGCCGAGGGCGTATCGGTTCTGGTCGTGACCTGCACGGGGGGTGAGCGGGGCGACGTCCTCAACCCCAAGCTGGCCGACGACCCAGCTGTCGCCGAAAACCTTGCCGATATTCGTCGCCTGGAGATGGATCGGGCGCGGGAGCTGCTGGGTGTGCAGCAGGCGTGGCTGGGGTTCGTCGACTCGGGCTACCTGGAGGACTACAGCGTGGAGGATCGCGACCAGCTGCCGGACGGGTGCTTCGCCCGTGTGCCGCCGGCCGACGCCGCCCGCCCCCTCGTCAGGTTGATGCGTGAGTTCCGGCCGCACGTGGTGACGACCTACGACGAGAACGGTGGCTACCCGCACCCAGACCACATCATGTGCCATGAGGTCTCGGTGGCTGCCTTCGACGCCGCGTCCGATCCGTCGGCCTATCCCGACGAGGGTGAGCCGTGGCAGCCGCTGAAGCTCTACTACCACCATGGGTTCCACAAGGAGCGTTTTGAGCGGCTCCACGCGGCCATGCTGGAGGCTGACCTGGAGTCACCGTTCGGGGAGTGGCTCGACGAGTGGGTGGACCGGCCAGAGGACGAGGGGCGGATCACCACAAGGGTGCCCTGTGGCGACTACTTCCCGATCCGCGACGAGGCGCTGAAGGCCCATGCCACCCAGATCGACGAAGATGGCTGGTGGTTCGGGGTTCCGCTCGATCTGCAGCAGCGAGTGTGGCCCACCGAGGAGTTCGAGCGGGCACGTTGTCTCGTCGAGGTTCCGCTTCCCGAGGACGACCTCTTTGCCGGCTTGCGCTGACTGCAGGGCACAATGTCGGCATGGTGAAGCCTGCAATCTCAGCCCACGGCGGTTTCGCGCCCATGGCCCAGCGCCTCGAAGAGGCCCGCACCAGCGACATCGGCCCTGGGCTGATTGCCTTCACCATCGTGGTCCTGCTTGCGATCGCGACCTTCTTCCTGCTGCGCTCGATGATGCACCACATTCGCAAGGTTCCGCCCACCTTCGACGACGAACCAGTTGACGGCCCCCCGAACGGATCCTCAGGTAGCGACGTCGGCTAGCCGGCGCGGGACGCGGTCCGCAAGCAGTGATGCCACGGCTGCCGCCGGCATCGGCCGGGCCATGAGGTAGCCCTGTCCCAGCGTGTACCCCAGTTCCACCAGGGCCTGTCGCTGTTCTGGGGTCTCCACCCCCTCGGCAATGATCGAGTGCAGGCCCAACGTCTCCGCGATGCTACGGATTGTCCTGACCAGATTGCTGCCACTGGTCTGGCCGGACGCCTCCGGACCGAGGGTGCAGACGAACTCGCGGGCCAGCTTGAGCCCGTGGACGGGGAGCTGCTGCAGGTAGCTGAGCGAGGAGTATCCCGTTCCGAAGTCATCGATGAAGAGTCGTACGCCCAGGTCGGCCAGCTCGCGGAGGCGTTCCATCGTGACGCCTTCTCCGGGCAGCAGCATCGACTCGGTGATCTCCAGTACCAGCGTCGAGGGGTGAACGCCCGACTCCGCGAGCGCCGATCGGACCTCGCCGACCAGGGTGTCTTCCTGCACCTGACGGGCGCTGAGGTTGACGGTGAGAATGAGGGACTCGTACCCGGGGATCTCCGACTGCCATCGTGCGGCCGCCGCCAACGCCATTCGCAGCACGGAGTTTCCCAGCGGCACGATCAGCCCGCCCTCCTCTGCGAGGCCGATGAACTGGCCAGGCCCGAGGAGCCCGCGCTCGGGATGCTGCCACCTGACCAACGCCTCCAGCCCGACCACCGAGCCGGTGCTCAGCTCGATGATGGGCTGGTAGTGCAGCACGAGCTGGTCATCCTCGATCGCGTGCCGAAGGTCGGCGGAAAGCTGCAGTCGGTCGACGGCCTGCTCATGCATCGCGGGAGCGAACAGTGCGTGCCGGTTCTTGCCGTGGTTCTTGGCTTCATAGAGCGCCAGGTCGGCGTTGCGCATCACGGCCTCGGCTGACGTGGCTGACGTGTCGGCGATGGCGACGCCGACGCTGAGTCCGCTGGAGATGATCGACTCACCCACCTCGAAGGGCTCCCTTGCCGACGTCACGATTCGAGTGGCGACCGAGATCACTTCCTCGTCACTGTCGACGCTCTCGAGCAGGATGGCGAACTCATCGCCGCCGAGGCGGGCCACTGTGTCTTCCTCGCGCACCGCCTCTCCGAGTCGGAGTGTCATCTGCCTCAGCATCGAGTCGCCCGCTGCATGTCCGAGCGAGTCGTTGACGTCCTTGAAGTCGTCAAGATCGATGAAGAGGACCGCGAAACGTGTCTCGCTGCGCGTCGACCTGGCGATCGCGTGCTCGAGGCGGTCGCGGAAGAGTGCCCGGTTGGCCAACCCGGTCAAGGAGTCGTGGAACGCCTGGTATGACAGCTGCTGTTCCAGGGCCCGCCGCTCAGTGACGTCGTGACAGGTCAGGACGAAGCCGGGTTCGTCGTGCTCGATCACCCGCGTCGCGACGACGTCGACGTATCGGTGGGAACCGTCTCCGGCGAGCAGCCGGAACTCTGTCTGAGCCGGCCGCTCGCTAGCCGACGCCTCGATGATCGCGCTGGCCTTGCTGCGATCAGCCGGAAAGACTGCGTCCAGCCAGCTCGTACCCAGGATGTAGTGCGGTGGGACACCGAGCAGGCGTTCGGCACCCGGGCTCAGATATCGGATGCTGAGGTCGAGGTCGAGGACGGCGATGATGTCGCTGGAGTGCTGCAGCATGCGCCGAAGTCGTTGCTCGCTCGCGCGCTCGGCCAGCACTTGGCCCAAGCCGATACGGGCCCGGGCGAGTGACTCTGCCTCGGCCAGCGCGGCGAGCGCTGGCGCCACTTCCCGCGGCAGGAGGGGGCTGGCCGCGACAACCAGGAAGCCGTCGGTGATGCCCTCGTTGTCGGTGAGAGCCCGGGTCGACACCGCCGTCTGGTCAGGCAGCTCGAGTGCCCGGTGAATCGAGGTGGGGCCGTGCAGCATCACGACGTCCCGCGAGAGCCGGTCGAGCGCCTCGAGGGCCTCGTCGCTCAGCCCGAACCTGCGACCAGGCGGAACCGTCTGCGTCACCAGCCCGGTGGTTCCGTTACGCCGGAGCTCGACGACATAGGACATCGCGTCGGGGTGCAGGTCAGCGGCCGCGGTGACCACAGTGGTTCGGATGGTGTCTCGATCGGCAGCGGCCGCGAGCGCTCCGTTCGCGTCACGAATCACTCGCTCGCGACGCAGTGTCTCGCGGAGCTGGAGGACAAGGTCGTTGAGCCTGAGGAGCACCAGGCCGAACATGAACAGCGCCCCGGCGATGATCACGACGCCCTGGGTTGTCCCCGAGATGGCCAACTGGCCAACGAGCAGCATGAGGGGGAGAACCGACATCAGGGTGAGCAGCAGGATGAATCGCCAACGGTTGACAGCTCGCTCGGGACTGGTGGCGACCGCGGGCGAGGACGCCGATGGATGCAAGGCTGCCGCCCCGAGCCCTAGGTAGAAGGCAAACCACCCCAGGTCCCACCCCGTCCCGTCGCTCCAGGTGCCATGGATCGTCTGGTACGCGTACGCGGTGTCTGCGATGAGCACGCCGACCAAGGTGGCGACCACGATGCGCATCGAGGTGTCGCGTCCTGAGTTGAGCGAGAACCACAGACGGGTAGCCGCGCCCAGCAGGAGGATGTCCATCAGCGGGTAGCCGGCAGTCACCAATGAGGTGGCAGTCGAGACCTCGGTGCCGGTCAACGCGGGCTCGATGATGAAGATCCACGAGGTCAGGCCCGCGGCCGTCGTGACGATCAAGGCATCCAACAGCGCGGCTCGGTCGCGACCGGGTGAACGTCTGCGGACGAGTACCAAGATGCCGGCGAAGAGGAAGAGGTAGGACGCGAGGTAGAGGTAGTCGAGAATCGACGGGTACGGAATGTCCTGGGCACGAAGGCCCACGACCTGTGGGAACTCCCAGAACGTGTCGGCGGCGCCAGTCAAGGCCACTCCAATGGCCAGCAGCCGCCAGGCCGGCTTCGCGACCGGCCGTTGCATCGCGACACCGATTGACATGGCTGCCACGGTGAGCACGGCAATGGTGGTCCAGACGAGGTGTTGGACCTCACTCGCCTCTGACGACCCAGATGTCACGAAGGGGGCCGCGTAGTAGAGGGCGATCAGGCCCACGCACAGCGCGCTGAACGCCCACCAGCTGTTCCGGCGTGCCCAGGCCAACGAGGTCCTCACTTCACGTCACGCGCCGGATGGCGTCGTCGATCACCGGCGCTACAACGCCCACGGTAGGTATCGGCTGGTTCAACCGTATGGTGAACCGCGGTGTGCGTCACCATTTTCTCGCGTTGAGGCGATCTGGCAGACACCGGGGTGTGACCCCATGATGATCACATGACCAACTTGCTCGGCGGCTCAGCCAGCCCGTACCTGTTGCAGCATGCCGAGAACCCCGTGTGGTGGTTCCCCTGGGGCCCCGAAGCCTTCGCCGAGGCGAGGAAGCGGGATGTCCCGGTCCTGCTGTCGGTCGGCTACTCAGCCTGTCACTGGTGCCACGTGATGGCGCACGAGTCGTTCGAGGATCAAGAGATTGCCGATCTGATGAACGAGCGGTTCGTCGCGATCAAGGTGGACCGCGAGGAGCGTCCCGATGTCGACGCGGTGTACATGGATGCGGTGACGGCAATGACCGGCCAGGGCGGCTGGCCGATGACCGTCTTCCTCACCCCTGAGGGGAAGCCTTTCTACGCAGGCACCTACTTCCCTCCGCATCGGCGGGGCGAGATGCCGGGGTTCCCTGACGTGCTGGTGGCCGTGTCCAACACCTGGCGCAACCGGTCAGATGACGTCCGTCAACAAGCCTCGTCGGTCCTTCGGCGAATCGAGCAGATGCGTGACCTGCCAGCCAGTGCGGCAGAGGCTCCATCGACGTCTGCTGACTGCGCATCGGCGGTCGCCGCCCTGGCCAAGCAGTACGACTATGCCAAAGGGGGGTTCGGTGGAGCACCCAAGTTTCCACCGTCCATGGTTCTCGAGTTCTTGGTGCGGCACCATGCCAGGACCGGTTCGACCGATGCCCTTCTGATGGCCGAGGGAACGTTACGGGCGATGGCGGGCGGCGGGATCTACGACCAGTTGGCCGGTGGGTTCGCTCGGTACAGCGTCGATCCCGGGTGGGTGGTGCCGCACTTCGAGAAGATGCTCTATGACAACGCATTGCTCGCCCGCGCCTCGCTCCACATTGGTCAGGTGTCCGACCGTGAGCTCGGCGGCCGGATCGCCCAGGAGACGGCCGACTTCCTGCTGTCCGACCTGCTCACCCCCGAGGGTGGCTTTGCGTCGGCTCTGGATGCAGACACCGAGGGTGTCGAAGGTCGGTACTACGTGTGGACACCCGAACGGCTTGTGGCGGCTCTGGGTGCGACCGACGGTAGCTGGGCTGCCGAGCTGCTGCACGTGACACCGGAGGGGACGTTCGAGAACGGTGCCTCCACGCTCCAGCTGCGAAGCGTCCCCGATGACCCCGATCGCTGGCGGCGGGTGAGGGGCGAGCTATTGGTCGCGAGGTCGACGCGTACGCCTCCGGCCCGAGACGACAAAGTGGTCACCGCGTGGAACGGGATGGCGGTAGCGGCGCTTGCCGAGATCGGAGCAGTGCAGAGGCGTCCCGATCTGATAGCGGCAGCAACGCGTTGCTCCGAGCTCGTTTGGGATCTGCACTGGACAGGGGAGCGTCTGCTACGGGTGTCTCGCGGGGGTGTGGCCGGCTCAGCGCATGGCGTCCTTGAGGACTACGCATGGACGGTCGAAGGGTGGCTCACGCTCTTCCAGGCGGGGGGAGACGAGCGCTGGTACGAACGGGCACTGGTGGTGCTGGATGCTGCGCTTGCTGGCTTCTCCGATGAGTCCGGCACCTACTTCGACACGGCGTCCGATGCCGAGCAGCTCGTTCGTCGACCCCGCGAGTGGTCTGACAATGCCGTTCCCTGTGGGCAGTCGGCGCTCGCTAGCGCGGCACTGATGGCGTCTGCGCTCAGCGGTCGGCCAGAGTATCGAGCGGCCGTCGGACACCTGCTGGCTGCAGCGGCTGAGCTCGTGACCCGGGCGCCGCGATTCGCCGGCTGGTGGCTGGCGACGGCAGAGGCATGGGCCGACGGTCCGCGGGAGGTGGCGGTGGTTGGTGAACCGGGCCAGGCCCGTGACGAGTTGGTAGGCGCCGCCTGGGCTTGGCCCGCCCCCGGCCGGGTGATCGCGGTCGGGTCGGCTGGCGAGCAGCGGGTGGGGCTGCTGGTCGGCCGTGCCGGTCCCGTACCGCAGGCCTGGGTCTGCCGCGACTTCCGGTGCCACCTGCCGACCGATGCACCGGAGCGGGTCGCGCAACTGCTCCGCGGTGCGCCAGAGTGAGTCCATGACCTCAGCGACCGAGCCTGCAGACCTCTACTCCGGAACCGTCGTCGTGGGATCGGACGGGTCGGTCGACTCAGCCCGAGCCCTCAGCTGGGCGCACGACGAGGCCCAGCGACACGGCGTCCCCCTGGTCGTCCTTCGCGCCTGGTCGCTCAAGTCCGCGCCGCGACCGGATGGTGGAGACCTGAGCTATGTCCCCAGCGAGGACGAGTTCGCTGCGGCGGTCCGTGCTGAGCTTGCCGAAGATGTCGGTCATGTCCTGGGCGGCCCTGCGCGGGACGACGTGATTCTGGTCGCGGCCCACCGCCCGGCCGACGAGGCGCTGGTGGAGGCGTCCAGGGAGGCGGTCCTGACCGTCGTCGGGGCCCGAGGGTCTGGGCTGTCGCGCTGGCTCGGGTCGGTGTCGGCATCGGTGGTCCGGCACGCCCACGGGCCGGTCGTCGTCGTGCCGCAAGCGGGTGAGCGGGGGAGCGACGTTCGCCGGGAGTGAAACCCGCCGGTCCTGACGAGTAATCATGTAATCTCACACTATGACTCGTACCTCGCAACGATCAGTCCCTGCCCCCCTCGACCTGAGCGTCCTCCGTGGCTGGCTCGCGGGCCGGCTACCGGAAGGGTGGTTCTCCACCCCGGTGGAGGTCCTCGTCGACCGCGATGAGATCACCGTCGTCGGTGCCCTCGCCGACCCAGATGTGGCGGTGGACGCCGATCTGGACTCGGCCAGGCGGGGGCGGGCCGCCGCGTTCCGCGAGCAGACCAGGTCAGACCGAATCGCGATCGCCCGCGCGCTGGAGACCGAGACCGGCAGGTCCGTCTCATGGGGGGTCACGGTGGGATCCGAGCGGTTTCTCTTCACCAGTCAGGCCGTCCCGGTGATGACGCGGCTGCGCCAACCGGAGCGCCAGGTGCTCGACACCCTCGTCGCATCCGGGGTCGCTCGGTCTCGAGCGGATGCCGTCGCGTGGTGCGTCCGGCTCGTTGGTCAGCACACCGAGGAGTGGCTGGCTGATCTGACCGCCGCCCTTGGCGCCGTCGAGGACGTCAGGGCGGCTGGTCCGGCCGTGTGACCTTCCCGGCCGGCGCGTCCGGGCCGCGGCGTGCGAGGGATACAGTCGTGGCTGGCGCGATCGGAAGGGGTGCTGAGTGGGGCTACGCGACCTTGCCTACACACTGTACGAACGGCGGTTGTTGTCGTCCCTCGACCCTGAGCAGTCTCCGCACCATGTCGGCGTCATCCTCGACGGCAACCGTCGGTGGGCCAGGGCGTCCGGAACATCCCCCAGCAGCGGACACCGAGCCGGCGCTGACAAGATCGCCCGGCTCCTCGAGTGGTGCGACGAGGCAGGCGTCGAGCTGGTCACCCTGTGGCTGCTCTCGACCGACAACCTCGCGCGGCCCGAGCCCGAGCTCGCCCCACTGCTGGCCATCATCGAAGAGGTGGTCAGCGAGCTGGCTGCTGGTGGACGCTGGCGGATCCATCCGGTAGGAGCGCTCGACCTACTGCCGCAGCAGACCGCTGAGATCTTGAAGTCGGCCGCCGCCCGTACGCGTGACGTCGATGGGTTGATGGTGAATGTGGCGGTGGGCTACGGCGGGCGGCAGGAGATCGCGGACGCGGTGCGATCGTTGCTGGCCGAAGAGGCCGAGAGCGGTACGTCGATGGAAACCTTGGCACGTGAGCTGTCGGCCGACCACATCTCCGAGCACCTCTACACCAAGGGCCAGCCCGACCCCGATCTGGTGATCAGGACGTCGGGAGAACAGCGACTATCGGGATTCATGCTGTGGCAGAGCGCCCACAGTGAGTACTACTTCTGTGAGGCGTACTGGCCCGACTTCCGTCGGGTCGACTTCCTTCGCGCACTGCGTTCCTATGAACAACGGCACCGGCGCTACGGCAACTGACCTAGGGCAGAGGTGCGCCCGTGTTCTCGACCAACGGTTGGTGCGGTGCCCGGCGCAGGTCCTCGAGGTCGTAGCCAAAGGTGCGGGCTTGGTCCGCGTAGTGCCGAAAGGTCTTGGTTGCCCCTCGATGCCCGTCGGCCAGAAGCTGACGCCATTGCATCTCGTAGCGATCGCTTCCTCCGGAGTCAACGCTGCTGGTGTCAATCTCGCCCGGCATGGACAGTGCCTCGGCAAGGCTGGCCATCGTGGACTTCGGGTCGGCTAGCAGCCACTCGTAGCTCACGACCTGAACCCGATCGAGGTGGGGAAGGTCGCGTCGTGCTTCCTCGTGTCCGGCGAACCAGTTGTCCATCAGTCGCGCCAGCGGTGTGCGCCGCCTCCACTTGCGGGTGGCCAGGGTCACGGTGACCGGGTGACGCACGATGAACACAAAGGAAGCTGACGGGTACATGGACTGAAGGAACCGACCCATCATGAGGTTCGGCGGCGACTTCTCGATCAGGAACGTGGCGTCGGAGTTCCAGTGCGGCTTCCAGGCATCCCAGAGCAGCTGGGCGTTTCCCGGAGTTGCGCGGGGAGACTCTTCGGTCAGGTGTGCCCCGGGGTTGAGGGCGAAGCGGCCCGACCCTCCCAGGCGCTCGGCCGGCGGGTAGACCGACTGCAGATGCTGACCTTCGTCCTCGGGCACTCCGGTTCCGTCGAGGCCGGTGGCGTCCGGGTGGGTGGCCAGGAGTCGCGCGAGCAGAGTGGTGCCACTGCGGTGCAGGCCACCGACGAAGACCAGCCGCTGACCCTCGGTGAGGAAATCGCCCACGCCAGCACCTTTCTTCCGTCAGTGGGCCCGGACGGCCAACCTGCCGCCGGAGTCTAGTGCGGCCCGGCGTGGCGACAGTGGGTTCGGTCGAGGTCGTCGTAGCGTCGTGAGCGGGCTGGCACCCGACCGGCCCACACGGGAGGCCCTGAACTGTGGAGCATCGGACCTTCGTCCTTGACACCTCGGTCCTGCTGTCCGATCCAGCCGCATGGATGCGGTTCGATGAGCACGAGGTTGTGCTTCCGGTGGTGGTTGTCACGGAGCTGGAAGCCAAACGCTCCCACCCTGAGCTGGGGTACTTCGCCCGCACCGCCCTGCGGATGCTCGACGATCTGCGGGTGGCCAACGGGCGCCTCGACGAACCGCTCCCGATCGGCGACCGGGGTGGTGTCGTCAGGGTCGAGCTGAACCACACCGACCCGTCCGTGCTCCCTCCGGGGTTCCGGCTCGGCGACAACGATTCGCGCATCCTTGCGGTCGCCCGCAACCTGGCCGCCGAAGGCCGTCACGTCACGCTGGTCTCCAAAGACCTGCCGATGCGGGTCAAGGCATCAGCTGTGGGCCTGGCGGCAGAGGAGTACCTCGCCGAATGGGCCGTCGAGTCCGGATGGACCGGTATGGCCGAGGTCGAGGTCGACAGCGACACACTTGATCGGCTGTATCACGAGGATCGAATCGATCTGGACGTCGCACGAGACCTCCCGTGCCACACCGGTCTCGTCATGCTCTCCGACCGTGGATCGGGGCTGGGCCGCGTCACGCCGGAGAAGCAGGTCCGGCTCGTGCGCGGCGATCGTGAGGCCTTCGGGCTGCACGGCAGGAGCGCCGAGCAGAGAGTCGCGCTCGATCTGTTGCTCGACCCCGACGTCGGCATCGTGTCGCTGGGTGGTCGCGCAGGCACAGGCAAGTCGGCGCTGGCGTTGTGCGCCGGCCTCGAGGCCGTACTCGAGCGGGGGCATCATCGCCGGGTCGTCGTGTTCCGTCCGCTGTTCGCGGTCGGAGGCCAAGAGCTCGGCTACCTGCCCGGGACCGAGAACGAGAAGATGAACCCCTGGGGTCAGGCAGTCTTCGACACACTGTCTGCGATCACTACGACTGAGGTCGTCGAGGAGATCGTCGACCGGGGCATGCTGGAGGTGCTGCCACTCACCCACATCCGGGGCCGGTCACTACATGATGCGTTCGTCATCGTCGACGAGGCACAGTCACTGGAGCGAAACGTCCTGCTCACGGTGCTCTCTCGGATCGGACAGGGTTCACGAGTTGTTCTGACCCACGATGTGGCGCAGAGGGACAACCTCCGCGTCGGGCGTCATGACGGCATCGTGGCCGTCGTCGAGAAGCTCAAAGGCCATCCGCTCTTCGCGCACGTCACCCTCAACCGATCCGAGAGGTCACCGATCGCCGCGCTGGTGACCGAGATGCTTGAGGACGTCAGTCTCTGACCGGTCTTCAGCGTGACCAATCGTGAGGTCGTAGGGTTCACGGGTGGCGTATCAAGACTTCTTGACCTACCTTGGCCACGCCACGGTTCTGATCGAGGTCGAAGGCGTGCGCGTGATCACCGATCCGGTCCTGCGGCCCGGCGCCGCGATGCTGCACCGGATGCCTCGAGCGGCTGACCTTCGCGAGTACACCGACGTCGACCTCGTCGTGATATCGCACCTCCACCACGATCACCTCGACCTACCCTCTTTGAGATTGCTTCGCGACGACCCGCTCATCGTCGTGCCGCTCGGCGCCGAGAAGTGGATGCGGACGAAGGGCTTCCGGAACGTCACCGAGATGGCGCCCGGTGATGTGCTCAGCTATCAGGGGCTGACGGTGCGGGCGACCATCGCCGTGCACTCAGGAAAGCGCGAACCGCGGGGTCCAGTGGCTCTGGCCGTCGGGTACGTGATCGAGGCCGGGCCGGCCACCGTCTACTTCGCGGGGGACACCGACATCTTCCCGGGGATGGCCGATCTGGTCACTGGTGAGTTGGACGTCGCGATGATTCCGGTGTGGGGGTGGGGGTTGGTGCTCGGCGATGGTCATCTGAACCCCCAGACAGCGGCTGATGCGGTGGCACTTCTCAAACCCCGCTACGCCGTTCCGATCCACTGGGGAACTCTGGCAGTCGCCGGGCTCCATCGCCTGCGCTTCGCGCGGATGGAGAATCCGCCGCACGACTTCGAGCGCGCCGTGAAGTCCCTCGGCGTCGATACCGAGGTACTGATCACCCACCCCGGTGAACGTGTCTCGTTCGAACCGTGAGATCGACCCGGGACGGACTGTCAGGTGTGTCCACCATGGGCCAGCCGGTCGATGTTGAGGGCAGCGTCCAGGGCTTCAGCGGTCACGAGTCCCTCATCGACCAGGCTCTGGGCTGCCTCGCGGATCGTGATGTGTTGCTCAGCCGCCTGTTTGACGACCGCCGCGGCAGCGTCGTACCCGACCAGGAGGTTGAGCGAAGTGGCGATGGCGGGTGACGACTCGGCCGAGCGGCGCAGAGCGGCGTCATCAATGGTGATACCAGGGACCAGGTGCAGCAGCGCCTCTGAGCTGGCAGCCATCAGGTGCACGGCATCCACCAGGTTGCAGCCCATCAGTGGCATCGCTGTGTTGAGCTGGAAGGTTGAGGTCGTGGCACCTTGGACCACTGCGGCGTCCAACCCCACGACCTGACAGCACGCCTGGACGACGGCCTCCGGGATCACCGGGTTGACCTTGCCCGGCATGATGCTCGACCCCGGCTGAACCGCGGGGAGGGTGATCTCGGCCAGCCCGGCGTGCGGCCCCGAGCCCATCCACCGGAGGTCGTTGCAGATCTTCATCAGGGAGAGTGCGAGGTTCCGCAGGGATCCGGAGAGCTCGACAAGGGCGTCCCTGGTCGACTGGGCTTCCATGACAGACGACGGTGCGGTGAGCGCGATCCCGGTGCGCTCCAGGACACGTGCGCGGGTTCGCTCGGCAAAACCTGGAGGGGCGTTGAGACCGGTGCCCACTGCAGTACCGCCCAGCGGAACCTCGAGCAGCCGCGGAACCGCCGATTCGATACGGGCGATGCCGTGCCTCACTTGACCGGCGAAGCCGTCGAACTCCTGGCCGAGGGTGACGGGTGCGGCGTCCATCAGATGCGTGCGTCCCGGTTTGACTACTTCCTGCCAGTCTCGGCTGCGCAGCAGTAGGACGTCCTCAAGCCCCTGCAGGTTGGGGATGAGCTGGTCGCGCAGAAGGAGGGCTAGGGCGAAGTGGATGCTGGTGGGGAAGACGTCGTTACTCGACTGCGAGGCATTGACATGGTCGTTGGGGTGGATGTCGAGTCCGGATGCCCCGCTCGCTAGGTGCGCAACTACCTCGTTGACGTTCATGTTGGTCGACGTGCCAGATCCGGTCTGGTAGCGGTCGACCGGAAACTGGGAGTCGTACCGTCCGAGGCCGACTGCATCCGCAGCCTCCACGATGGCCGCGGCATGGGCGGAGTCGATGACTCCGAGCTCCGCGTTGCTAGTGGCAGCAGCAGACTTGATGACCGCGAGGGCGTGGATGATCTCGGCGCTGACGGGGTGGCCGGAGATACGGAAGTTCTGTACCGCTCTCTGGGTGCTGGCACCCCACAGTGCTTCCGTAGGCACGCGAACCTCGCCCATGCTGTCGTGCTCGAGCCGGGTCTCGTCAGTTGTCACCGGTCCACCGTACGACGGAATGCCGTAACCCGGTCGCTGGCCGAGGCTCAGGACGGCAGGTACCACGTCAGCAGATCGGCGCGCTGGGGTGGGAAGAGCACGCGCATGAGCTCAGCTTGCCGTCCGAGGAGGCCATCGGGGAATCGTGCGTCGACGGCCTCGGCGCCGCCGCCGAAGACCAGCGTTCCCAACGCATCCAGGGGGATGCCAGACCCCCCTGCTGAGACGGGGGCCTGCAGAGGTCCGCCGGCCGATGTCGACATCGTGCCCGCATTCCAGGTGAGGCGTACATGCGAGCGGTAGAACGACAGCAGCGCCTCACCCGTGTGGTGACCAGTTGTGTGCAGGCGGTTCAGCAGCTCGGGTGCGAGAGCATGGAAGAGGGCACGTTCGTCGGGGACTCGCACGTAGTACCAGTCCAGGCGTTCAGGCTCACCGAGCAAAGGCCCGAGGCCAGGC
>JAHELE010000172.1 GCA_024644345.1 Actinomycetes bacterium
GAGAGCTCCGCAGGAGGTGGCTGGGATTCCAGCCCGATCACCACGGCCGTCGCCGCGGCGGCCTCGGTGCCGAACTCGTCGATGCTGACGAATGCCTGATGCACCGCGTCCTGCACGAAGCGGATCCGTTCGCGGCGGATGCCGGTGAGCTCGACCTCGTGATCGCTCAGTCCTTCGAGGATGTCGGTGACGGTGCCGGTGTCCAGGCCGGCCACGAAGACGGCAAGGTCGTCGGGCGCGATGACGATCATCGACGTAGTGAGGCCGGCGTAGGGCAGACGTGCGGCGCGGTAGCCGTCTCCCTCGACGTAACCCAGCCGAGCCGACGTGTGCATCAGCGGTACGTCTAGCGTGGAACCGTCCGCTCGGGTGAACGGTTCGGTTTCGGTCACGTCGAGTTCGAACTGGTGCTCCCAGTTCGCCAAGAAGTACACGGCGTTGGTGAGAACGAGGCGGGTCAATGTCGTGATCACGCCTTCGGGGATCAGGTCGACGATGCGATCCTCGGTCTGGCTCTCGACCCAGTCATTCACGACCTGTCGTGCTCCCTCGGGGCTCGTTCACCCGGGCATCGACGGCGCCTCGCCCGGTGTGATATGCCGCTTCGTCGGTCACTCCGAGGACGCCCATCAGCTCATCTCGTGTCTCGCCCCGCGTGCCGGGCAGCAGCATCCCCAGGGCGGACGCAACGCTGTATGGGGAGACGATGACGTTGTCACCTTCCTTGCCGATCAGGTCCAGCGGCATCGCCAAAGGTCCTCGGGCGATGGGCTCGCCAGGACCGTCAACGCATTTGTGACGGTGGGGTGGGTCGAGCCGTCAGTCGCGGCGCTCGAGGATTGAGCAGTAGTTGGCTACTCCTGATCCGCCCATGTTGAAGACACACCCGAGATCGGCGTCCTCCTTCTGCAACTCACCGGCTTCGCCGGCCAGTTGCATCGCCGTCATGACGTGCATCGACACGCCAGTGGCGCCAACCGGATGGCCTTTGGACTTCAATCCTCCGGACAAATTGATGGGGAGAGCGCCTTCTGGGTAGACAGTGCCGTCCTCGAGGACCTTGGCTCCGGCGCCCTTCGGTGCCAGACCCATGGCCTCGTACACCAGCAGCTCGGCGATGGTGAAGCAGTCGTGGATCTCGGCGAAGTCGAGGTCGTTCACCGAGATGCCGGCCCGGTCGAATGCGGACGCGAACGCCTTGGCCGGGCCCTCGAAATCGGTCAGCTTGCGGCGTGACATGGGAAGAATGTCCTGGACGTGAGCGGTCGAGCGGAAGCGGATGGCCCTGTCGTAGCTCCTCGCCACGTCGTCAGAGGCGATCACGATTGCCGCGGCGCCGTCGGAGATCAGCGAACAATCGGTTACCCGCAGTGGCTCAGCCACCATTGGGTTCTTGTCCGAGACCGTGTTGCAGAACTCGAAGCCGACGTCCTTGCGCATGTGGGCCAAGGGGTTCTTGGCGCCGTTGGCATGGTTCTTGGCGGCAATGGTGGCCAGGGTCGCAGAGTGATCGCCGAATTCCTCGAAGTAGGCCTGAGCGAACTGGGCGAAGATCTGAGGGAAGGAACTGCCGGCTTCCTCCTTCTGGTAGGAGGCGCCGCCGAGGGCGGTGGTGACGTCCGCCGTGCTGTTGTTCGTCATCTTCTCGGCGCCGACGACGAGTGCGATGTCGGCCTCGCCCGCTTTGATGGCGGCGATCGCGCTGTAGATGGCCGCCGATCCCGACGCGCAAGCGTTCTCGACCCGAGTGGCCGGCTTCCAACGAAGTCCTTCGTCTGCCTGGATCATGAGCGAGGCGGGGAAGCCGTCGGGGACCAGACCGCTGTTGAAATGTCCGAGCCACATGGCGTCGACTTCATTGGAGGAGATGCCGGCGTCGGCTATGGCGCCTCGTGCGACCTTGATGATCATCGCCTCGAGGGAGTCGTCGAGGCGCCCGAAGGGGAGGTGGGACCAGCCGATGATGCTCGGGTTCATGATTGTCCATTTCCAGGGTTGAGGCGCTCCGGTCAGAAGCACGGAGCGGCGGGGGGTGGTGTTACCGGCCACAGTATTGGGTGGGGCCGACATCGGGAAGTCGCCGCCCTCAGGATGTCGCCCACTCGTACCGTGGCCACCGGCCGGCGGATGTGCTCATTGGCACCGATTCCGGGAAGGTCAGATCGGGAGATCCAGCCTCGGTTTCCAGAACGGACGGAACAGCTCGATCTTCGGGCAGCGGTCCATCACGACCTTCAACCCGGCGTCCTCGGCCAGGGCTGCAGCCTCGTCGTCGTAGACGCCGATCTGGCCCCACAGGACCTTGGCGCCGATGGCGATGGCCTGCTCGGCGATTCCGTACAACTCCTCCGACGGGCGGAACACGTCGACCATGTCGACGGGTCGGTCGATCTCGGCGAGGGAGCGCCAGACTCTGAGCCCCCGAATGTCGGTGACCGAGGGACTCGGGTTGACCGGCAGGATCTCGTAGCCGATCTCGTTCAGCTGCCGTAGCACGCCATAGCTGAACTTGGTCTTGTCGGGACTGGCGCCGACCATGGCGATGGTCTTCACCGAGCGCAGGATCTGCGCCAGATACTGGGGCGAGTAGTCGTATCGTCGGACGATGTCGGCTTCGGGCATTACGCCTCCTTCGGCGTGGCGATGTCCGGCTTGAGCTCATGCGGCTCCAGGGGATCGAGAAAGGGATTGCGGTAGAGCATGTCGTGGCTCTCGACGCCGACCTCGAGCGTGCAGTCCGAGAGTGGACGAGCGACGCAGAGGACCACGTAGCCGTTGTTGATCTGGCGGTTGTTGAGGGCGACTTGCTCATGCTGATCAACCCGGCCTGCAGTGAGCTTCGCCGCGCAGGTGACGCAACCGCCGTAGCGGCAGCCGTACGGTAGATCCACGCCGTGCTCGAGCAGGGTGTCGAGAAGCGGCCTGTCGCTCTCGACGACATGAGAGGCGCCACCCTGGTTGGCGATGGTTATGGCCCTGGTCTCCATCACAGCCAGATGTCGCTCGTGCAGTCGCCGCCCGGGTAGCGGGTCTCGTGACAGCGGCTCGGCCCGTTCGGTTCCTTGCCGAAGTTGACCATGAAGTCCTCGTTGATCCTCATGCCGCCGTTGTCGACGTCGCAGTCGATCATCACCATCACGCCGCCCTGGGTGCGGATGTCCGGGTAGAACTGATTGTCCCAGGTCGAGAACAGCGACGTGGTCACATAGAGTCGCTTCCCGTCGAGCGAGAGCTGGAACATCTGGGGACCACCGGCGATCTTCACGCCGTTGACCTCGGGCGCTTTGTTGAGCAGCCCGCCCATCCATACCTGTCCGGTCAGTACGGGGTGGTGCGGATCGGAGATGTCGTACTGGCGCATGTCGCCGTGGAGCCAGTTGTTGACGTAGAGGTACCTGTCGTCCATCGACACGAGAAGCGCCGACATCACGCCGGGGAGCGGGAGTGGCCATTCGGGATGCATCTCGTTGTCGACGTCGACGGTCTTCTCCCATTCCCAGTCTCCGTCGTGACCCTTCCAGAAGTGGATGATGTTGGAGCTGAGCGCAGCACAACAGAAGCCGTGGGTGCTGTCGGGGTCGTGGTGGAACTTCACCTCGAGCGGAAGTAGGCCGTCCTCGCCGAGGTACATGGTCTGTATGGGTTCTCGCTTCTCGAAATCCCAGACATGGAGGCGGCG
>JAHELE010000173.1 GCA_024644345.1 Actinomycetes bacterium
TCGCCTCGTCAACCGTGGACAGTCGCGGCATGCTCGATCCGGTCGCCCAGTCGTGTGGGTCGCCCACGTGCTCGGGAGGTGCGTCGTCGACGAGCGGGTGGTTAGTGTGCCAACGGGCCGCCGGCCGGTCCTTCTCGTTCAGATAGGGCGCCACGAAGTCTCCACCGGCTTCGAACCCGATCACGGTGTCGGCTGAGGCCAGGGTGTAGGCCTGACCGGACGCGTGCCGGATGGCGCGCAGCAGCGGCTCGACGTCGTCCAACGAGGTCTGGGCCGTCAGCAGTCGAAGGACAAACGCCACCGGCAGGCCGTCGACAGCCACGGGCAACTGGTCGAGGGCGTTGACGACCAGGCCGATGCCTTCGGAGTTGGCACCGCACAGCCCGACGACGCCAGCCCGGCTCATCAACACCTGCTGAGGCCCGTCGTCCGGCTGCAGGCGGAGTGCGACCTGGGTGGTGTCCATCCAGGTGTCGAGGTCCATGTTCTGGCCGATCACCGGGCTACCGCCGCGGTCAGCCACGGCCACGGCGCTGCAGCCGGGGCCTTTCTCGCCCCACCACCAGGCCTCGTCGAGGCAGTTGCTGGCGAAGACGGCGTCGGGGTCGGCATTGGCTCCCTCGGCGATCCCTTCGACCTCGTCGAGCAGGTCGGGTGCCCAGCGGGCAGCCGCGTCACGGAAGCCTGACCCGCGCGACAGGTCTTTCCAGAGCCGGTCGGCGTCCTTGCCGGTCTTGGCCAGTTCGTCTCGCCACCGCTCCAGGCCGACGGCGATGAGCTCTCGGGCCTGCTCGCCATGGGCGCGGCCCATCTCGCGGGGGGATCCGGCAGCGTCGATGATCATCAGGTCCACAGGACCATCATGGCCCGCCGAGCCCCGTTGCGTCGCCACCTAGACTCACGGCATGGCCGGCCGCATCCGCAACGACGACGTCGCACGGGTCCGCGACATGGCCGGGATCGCCGAGGTGGTGGGCGACCACGTCACCCTTCGCCCGGCCGGGGGCGGCAGCCTGAAGGGGCTCTGCCCGTTCCACGAGGAGCGCAGTCCCAGCTTCCACGTCACCCCGGCTAAGGGCCTCTACCACTGCTTCGGCTGCCAGGTCGGCGGCGACGTCATCGACTTTCTTGAGCGCATTGAGCACCTCACGTTCCAGGAGGCGGTCGAGAAGCTCGCCGGCCGCTTTGGCATCGAGCTGCGCTACGAAGACTCCGGCGCCGGGCCGCGGCGTCCGCAGGGTGAACGCACCCGGTTGCTCGAGGCGCACAAGGCGGCCTCGGCCTACTACTCCGAGCAGCTCAGCAGCGCCGAGGCGGTCGTCGGTCGCCAGTTCCTCGATGAGCGAGGTTTCGACGCCGCCGCGGCCGCTCACTTCGGCGTCGGCTTCGCGCCCAACTCGTGGGACGCCCTCACCCGTCATCTCCGCAGCAAGGGCTTCACCGATCGCGAGCTCACGGTCGGTGGCCTCAGCAAGGAGGGCCAGCGCGGCATGATCGATCGGTTCAGGGGACGACTGGTCTGGCCCATCCGCGACATCACCGGCGAGACCATCGGCTTCGGTGCCCGCAAGCTGCTTGAGGACGACCAAGGCCCCAAGTATCTCAACACGGCCGAGACGCCGATCTACCGCAAGAGCCAGGTGCTGTACGGCATCGACCTCGCCAAGCGTGCTATTGCGCAGCAGCGGAAGGCAGTCATCGTCGAGGGGTACACCGACGTCATGGCCTGCCATCTAGCCGGCATCGAGACGGCGATAGCCACGTGCGGTACTGCCTTCGGTGGCGACCACGTCAAGATCTTGCGCCGTCTGTTGATGGACAACGACACCTTCGGTGGTCAGGTGATCTTCACGTTCGACGGTGACGAGGCCGGAAAGAAGGCGGCGATGCGCGCCTTCGAGGACGACCAGCGCTTTGTCGCGCAGACCTTCGTCGCCGTCGAGCCCAACGGGCTAGACCCGTGCGAGCTCCGCCAGAAGCAGGGCGACGCTGCGGTCGCCGCGCTCGTCGACCGGCCGGTCCCGTTGTTCGAGTTCGCGATTCGCAGCGTGCTCTCCGGCCACGACCTCGAGCAGCCTGCGGGGCGCGTGGCAGCGCTCCGGGCCGCGGCACCGGTGGTGGCTCAGATTCGTGACCAGTCGCTGCGGCCTGAGTACGCACGGTCTCTAGCCGGGTGGCTGGGTATGGAGGTGAAGCCGGTTCAGGATGCCGTGATGCAGGCCAACCGTGCGTTGAAGCAGCAGAGCCGCCAGCCGGCGCACGCGTCAGCGACCGCTAGCGATGCAGAGCCGGCGCCCCAGGCGGTACCACGACCAGATCCGCACGACCGACGATTGGCCGGGCCACGCGAGCTGCTGAAACTTGCAGTGCAGCATCCAGACAAGCTTGACGCGTCCTTCGATGACCTTCCCGCGAGCCTGTTCAGCCATCCGGCTTACGTGCAGGTGCGCAAGATCATGGCGTCCGCTGGGGGTGTGGCGAGTGCAGATTCGACGTGGATGCGTCGGTTGTCGGAGGCCGCACCGGACGACTCCGTGCGCTCGGTGATCAATGAGCTGGCCGTTGAACCGATCCAGGTTGCCGATGTCACCCTCGATCGCTACGCCCGTGAACAGCTGGGTCGTGCTCGAGAGCGGGTTCTCACACTGCAGATCGACGAGCTGCGCTCGAAGATGCAGCGCTTGGAGTCCGAAGACCCGGCGGCCCATTCAGCGGTGTTTGCCGAGCTGGTCGATCTCGAGGCGAAGCGTCGAGAGATCCGTGACGCTTCCTTCGGTGGAGAGTGACACCGTGGCATCCGCGGCATGAGATGGCATCGACCAGCTCTTGAGCACGACGTTGTCGCGCGACTCGACCTAGCTCCCAGGGAGCGCATTTTGGCATGGGTTGACGACGGCTCGGGACGTCCAGTCGTCGCGTCCGACACCGCGCTGCACGTGCAGCGAAACCCACCCGACTACTCCCGACTTGGTTGGGAGCAGATCGAAAGAGCCTCCTACGACAGTGGAGTGCTGACCGTCGTGCTGGGCGTTGACCTCGATGAAGCGACGCTGCGGGTTCCCGTCGGCGATGGGCGAGACCTGCCTGTGGTCGTGCGCGACCGGGTGACAGCGAGTGTGATCGTCGACCGCTTCGTCGCATTGGATGGGAATGTCGGCGTTCGTGTCGTGGGCCGACGAGGGCCGATGGGCACCATCGCATGGCGGGCCGTTCTCGACCCGGAACTGGCGGATGATCCGGCGGCTCGCGCCGAAGCCCAATTGGCGCTCGCAGAGGTACGGGCCGAGGTCGGCGGCGGCTGAGCACCCTGCGAGAAGCCGTGGGGTGGCTGGTATTCTCGCCTGGCCGTGAAGGCGTCAATCCCGCGTAGCTCAATTGGCAGAGCAGCCGGCTGTTAACCGGCAGGTTACTGGTTCGAGTCCAGTCGCGGGAGCTTCGTTTGTCCCGGTCAGGCCCCTGGTCTGAACTGCGGCCGCTTGGCCCGGACATGCGTTCGCGCCGGTCCCGTTGGGCCGAGACTGGCGCGAAACGCTCGAGCTGTTGTGTAGCTGGCGTGGCTAGTGTGCCCACTTCTTGCCGGCACCGACGACCGATGCCAGCGTGAGGATCGTGGCGGCGCTACCGAGCACCGAGACGATGACCTGTGCTTTGACGTCCTTCATGTCGCCCCCCTA
>JAHELE010000174.1 GCA_024644345.1 Actinomycetes bacterium
CCACTGCGTGGGTCCATCACCGGGGACGTCACCTCCGTCGTCGTGGTCGGCGCCGGAGTCGCTGGGCTGACGGCGGCAAACGCGCTTACCGGGATGGGCATCCCCACGATCGTCCTCGAGGCCCGCGACCGGGTGGGTGGTCGTACGCACACCGTCGACTTCGGATCGACGCCCGTGGACCTGGGAGCAAGTTGGATCCACCAGCCGAAGGAGAACCCGCTCAGCGATCTCGCACGTTCCTTAGGCGTGGACCACTCCCCGTTCGAGGCCTTCGATGACGCGAAGGGATGGGATCCGGACTCCGGTGAGCTGCTCGACTCCGAAGCGCTCCAGGAGATCTTGGCGTTGGTTGAGCGGGTGCTCGACGTCGCGTGCGCAGGACCACGACGAGGGCTGAAGGCGGCAGTGGACGAGGCGGTGACCCTGCTCGACCTGCCCGGGGTACTGCTCGGTCGGGTGCGGGCGCTTGCCCGGACGGCCGTCGAGGCTGATGCGTCCGGGCCGCTGGAGGACCTGTCGACCGTTGGGTATCCGGCCAACACGCTCGAGTACGAAGGGACCTTTCTCGGTGACGTCCCGGTCGGCGGGTACCGCGAGATCGTGGGGGCGCTCGCCTCGGGGCTCGACATCCGGCTCGGCTGCGCCGCCCTGACAGTGTCGGTGGAGGCAGGGGGTGTCCGAGTGACATGTCAAGACGGATCCGAAGAGACGGCCTCACACGCGATCGTGACCGTTCCGCTGGGGGTCCTCAAGAGCGGCACGATCGCCTTCGAACCCGCCCTCGACGCGGAGAGGCAGGGCGCCATCGACCGTCTCGGATTCGGCAGGTTCGACAAGCTGATCCTGCGCTACGAGCGGGCGTACTGGCGTGACATAGGCGTTCCCCACCTCGTCCCGACGCCGAGCAGATCCGCCTCGCCCTTCCAAGCGGCCTTCGGACTGGATGAGCTGACCGGTCAGCCAGTCCTGATGGTCTTCGCATGCGGGTCGACGCATGCTCTGCTGGCTGAACAAGACCTCGACGATGCCACAGCGGCCGCTCATACGCTGCTCTGTCGCGCCCTCGGCAAGGAGCTCCCCCCACCCGTCGAGTCGGTGCGCAGCGAGTGGTGGCGCGACCCCTGGACGCGCGGGGCGTACACCTACCTCAAGGACGGTGCGACGTACGACGACATCGAGACGCTGGGTACACCGCACTCAGGTCGTGTGCTCTTCGCAGGCGAGGCCACCGGAGCGGCGCGGACCGGGTACGCCGACGGTGCAATCCTGACCGGCGTCCGCGAGGCCAAGAGGCTGACCGGACGTGACGACATCACGATCCAGCTCCTGCCTGCCCGCAACGTGTGAGGTGGGAACAGGTCAGCCGGCGGCCTTGCGGGTCTCCTCGACGATGGCCGGCATGACCATTCTGACATCGCCGATTGATGGCGTAGTCGACGTAGCCCAGGATCGGCGCTTCCGGGTCGATGTTGATGACGATCATCGTCCCGGAGTTGCGGCACCCGGCGATGGTGCTAGGTGGCGCCGCTGATCCCAGCGGCGATGTAGAGGTCGAGCGCGACCTTGGTGCCGGCCGAGTCGAAGCCCAGCAGGAGACCTCCCCATCGATCCCCCCCCATGGGTGCCTGCCACGCACCTGCAGCTCGGTGACCCGACGAGCTCGGGCGCCGAGTTGCCACTGACTCCTACCCCTGCGCGGTAGCCCACCGTCACCGTGCCATCGACGTTGCAGGTGCGGCTGCTTCGGTGGGCCTTCCGCCTCTGGCGGTTACCTCTTTGTGCGGCGATCGTGGCTGGGGGGAAACATGGTGTCCGTCGTGCGGAGGAGGTCGTGATGAGATCCCGGGGTTTGGCGTTGACGGGCGTGGGGCTGCTGTCGCTCACTTTGCTACCGGCGGCGTGGGGCGCGAATGGTAACCCGACGCTCGATCGGACGTTCAGCCGGGACGGTGTGGCATCACTGAGCCTCGCCGACAGCAGGGAGGTCTGGTCGCAGGTGGTGCCTGTCTCGAACGGACGGGTGTACGCACTCGGTTCGACGTCGACCAGGACCTCATATCGGGGTCTGGTTGCGGCCTACACAAACCGAGGTCGCCTCGATAGTACGTTCAGCGGTGATGGTACTTTCCGGATGCCGAAGGACCACGACACTTGGCTTCAGGATGGGGTCGCGCTTCCCTCTGGCGGGCTTCTCGTGGTTGGTCAGAACCGCCGCAAAGCTCTGGTCTTCCGGCTTCGCAGCAATGGCCGGGTAGATCAGTCGTTCGCAGGCGGCTACCGCTTCCTGCCTCAGTCGGACGTCTCTCGAGGCTTCGTACAGATAGCCACAGACTCCGCGGGTAACGCCTACACCGCCAGCGACAACATCGTGGGCGACAAGCCCTTCCGATCGAGCATCGTCGTGACCAAGTTGAGTCCTGCGGGAGGCATCGTCCGATCATTTGGAACTCGCGGTCAGGTCTACTTGAAGTTCGCACGGGCCCTTGAAGTGACTGGGTTGGCTGTGGACTCCCAGGACCGTCCGGTCGTCCTGTCAAGCATCGCGGATCGGCGAGGTTCTCCGACGAGCACGGCAACGCTGATCCGACTCACGACCTCCGGTCAGCGGGACACGACGTTCAACAGTGCAGGACGGGCCGACCTCCGGCTGCCATCCGAGGCCGCGATCTGGCCAGTCGACCTCGACGTGTCGCCGGCCGACGACATTGTCGTTGGTTCTAAGACCCCGGCCGCCACCAACACTCGATTCGCCGTTCACCGGTTCCTCAGCAGCGGCGTCCCTGACCCAAGCTACTCCGGGGACGGTATCTCGGTTGTCAGTACAGATCGTCGGCTGGCCAGCTACGCCGAAAGTGGTGCGCTTCTGGCGGACGGCAGTTACGCGTTTGCGACGATTGGTGTCGACCGGGACAACTACATCAGGAAGGCTGTTCTGCTTCGGATCACCCCTGATGGGGCCCTCGACCGCACTTTCGGCCGGAACGGGCTCTTCATTCCTGACCTGGCCCGGGGCTGGGAGAGCGTGTACCAACTCGCCGTTGATGCTCAAGGACGACTACTCGCGACCGGGGAAGCTGCACGCGCAAGCCTCTTGCTCCGCCTGAAGGTCACCTACTGATTCCCTGAATTGGCTGCCTAGCCCGAAGGGGACCACGGACGTCGACCCGACTTGGAGCGCTGTGCGTAGCGTTTCGTTGCTGAACCTTGACCAAAGATGGCCTCTGGCCAGCCTACATACAGGTTATGCCCAAACTTCTTAGTCCAGATCGTCGCGCACTAGGAACCGCTATGCGCTGTGCGACCAGGCGTGCCAAGCACGCAGGTCATGAGCGCTGTGCGCTGCAATATCCTGAACTGAGACCTTGGCTGCATTCCACACCTTGAAGGTGCCGCCAGATCTTCAGGAAGCTCAGCCCGTGGGTTGCAGCCGCACGTGAGTTGCCTCAGCCAGGCCGGCCCCGATGCTGCCATCGAGTTCGACACGAACTGCCTCGCGCCCGGCAGCTGAGTCCTGGGTGGCGTAGACCGCGGTCCCGTCGGGCGCCCAGGTCGGCTGCCACAGGTGAACGCCCTCGGCCACGGCCGTCAGCCGCTTGGGGTCTGACCCGTCCGGGGCGATCGTCCACAGGTCCCATGTGTCTGCCCAGTCCGGTGCTT
>JAHELE010000175.1 GCA_024644345.1 Actinomycetes bacterium
CGTTTGCCAGAGTCGCGCCGGTCGCCATGGCAGCCGTCAGCCCCAGAACCATCAGTAGGCGCGGCACCATCTCTCGTCTGATCATCATGAGTTGCTCCTCAGCAGTAGTGACAGCCGCACCCTGCTCCTGAGGACTCCCCGCGTCAATGGCCTTCAAGGGCTCCCCCTCGTCTACCCAAGCCGAGGTCAGCAAACGGTGTCCAAGCGTTCTCGGCAGCGGTGATCTGCCGGAGTCCAGCCGTCGTCGCCCGTAACGCACCCGTAACGTTGCTGCCCGATTGTGGTAGACGTGAGAAGACTGGCCAATACCGTGGGTGCCCTCGAAGCGCTGGTTCTGGCGGCGGTGGTACTTGTCGACCTGATCTCGCTTGTTCGTGGCGATGCCAACGGCCGCGCGGGGGATGTGGCCCTCGACATCATGCTCGGCGTGACCCTCGGCGTCGGTTGGGTGATCTCTTCTCGGCTGCCTCGCAACCCGATGGGTTGGTTGCTGCTGACCATCTCGGGGTTCTTCCTGCTCGCCGGCGTCATGCTCGTCGCGGGGTATCTACTGGTCGACCATCTGCCAGGCGTAGCCGCCTGGTGCTTCTGGTACGCCGGGAACTCAGAGCAAGGGTGGGTCTGGCTCCCACCGATCGGACTGCTCTTCACGCAGGTTCCGTTGCGCTTTCCTGACGGTCGGCCCCCGACTCCGGGGTGGCGCTGGTTCTCCACCTTCACAATCGCCAGCATCGTGATCGCGTCCGTGACACTGGCTAGCGCTCCGGGAGAGGTGCACCGGGGTGTGGACAACCCGCTCGCGCTTGATTGGAGTGACCAGGCGGGGGCAGTGGCAGTTGGTGTTCTCGCGGCGGCTCTGCTCGTGAGTTTCGTCGGCAGTGCCGCGTCAGTGGTGGTGCGATACCGGAGGGCTGCTCTGGTCGAGCGCACGCAGATCCGCTGGTTCACCTGGGCGGTCACCGTGGTGATCGCGTTCTACCTGCTGTCCCTCCTCCCGTTTGCCGGCGATTCGCTCAACTCCTGGGTCTCCCTCGCCTACGGTCTCATCCCGGCTTCGATCGGGGTGGCAGTCATGCGCTATCACCTGTACGACATCGACCGCTTGGTCAGCCGAACGACGTCCTACGCCATCGTCACGGCACTGCTTCTGCTCCTATACGGCGTTCTCGTCGCCGCGATTTCAAGGCTCCTCCCATCGTCCTCATCCCTCGCAGTCGCCGCGGCAACCCTTGCCGTTGCCGCGGCGTTCCGTCCTTTGCTGTCGCGCGTGCAGATGCGGGTCGACCACCGATTCAATCGCAGTCAGTACGACGCCAGACTCACGCTCGAGGAGTTCGCGGCGCGGCTCCGCCATGAGGTGGATACCGAGACGGTGGCCGCGGACCTGCTTGACCACGTGCAGCGCGCTGTACAGCCGTCGTCAATGGGCGTATGGATCGCAAGGTGACCCTTCACCAGGAGACGAGCTTCCAGACCTCGGGGCGAACCCTCTCTTCGTCAACGGTTCCAAAGGCTGATGCGGCTGCTTTCAGGTGTTCCATGGCCTCTGTTTGCCGTCCGGCCCGATGCAGGAGATCTGCCACGTGGTCGTGCAGTGCCGCCGCCCGGTGGAGGTCACCCTGGGCGAGCCCAAGCGCGAGGACCTCCTCGGCAGTGACGAGCGCTTCGTCAATGGCGCCTTGCTGCGCGTACAGCCTCGCAAGGTTGTTGAGGGCCGCCACCTCTAGCTCGGTGTTCCCGGCCGTATGGGCTTGTTCGATGCTGATCAGGAGGTGGCCGATGGCGCCTGTGTAATCGCCCTTGGCGCACGCGATCACCCCTAGAACGTTGTTGGCCTGCGACTGCGAGACGGCATCTCCACTCTCGATGGCAAGCTGCAGAGCCTTCTCACCGGTCTGCTGCGCATCCGGGTCACTTTGGCGGTAGGTCACCAACGCCAGGTCGGCGGCGACCTGGGCACGTATGGCCTGTCCGCCATCGGGCTCAAGGAGTTCGGCTGCGCTCTCGAGGTGTGCTCGGGCGACCTCCCAGTCGCCAAGCCGGTCGTGCACCTCAGCAAGCTTGTGCTCGATCACCGCCAGCTGTGTCGGATCATCCTCGGAAATGGCGGCGGCAGCCTTTTCATAGGCCAGAAGGGCATCGTCATACCGTCCAAGCGACGTGAGCGCGTCACCGGTTGCAGCATGGTTTGCGGCTGGATCGTGGCCAAGTGCGAGTGCCGACCGAAGGTGTTCGAGAGCTTCAAGATGTGCGTAGAGAGTCATCGACTGCTGGGCAGCGACCCAGTACCAGTCACGGGCCTCAGGCTCGCGGCCGGCTAGGGCCAAGTGCCGGGCCACGCGACCTGCCGGCACGCCGCTGCCGTCGACCGTTTGGCGTCTGGCGAGGGCGTCGGCCACTCGGCCGTGGAGCAGGCGCAGGCGGGCCAAGCTGATCCGCCGAACGATCAGGTCTCGCAGTGCGTCGTGTGGGAAGTCGTACCCGGAGCGTTCCGCGTCTTCCACAAGAAGGCCACGCGAGACAGCGTCCTCGAGCGACTGGACGGTCTCGATCTCGTCGCGGCCGCTGACCTGTCGGACCAGATCGGGCTCAGCAACTGTTCCGATCACGGCCGCGGCGCTCAAGGTGTGCCGAGTCGGGGGCGGTGCGGCGTCCAACCGAACGCCGAGCAGCTCGTGAAGCTGTCCCTGGGGTGACTCGTCACCCTGTCGGGAGGCCAGCGCGTACTCAGCAACAAGGCGAGGATTGCCTCCCGTTCGACGGAATACCTCGGCTGCGTCCACCCGTTCGGCGTCGAGTTGGCCCAGCGCTTGTCGCGTCTCGTGCGCGTCCCAGGGCTTCAGCGTCACAATCAAGGGGACATCTTCGAGATCGACCCCCTCGAAGGCTTCGCTACGCCAGGTGGCAAGCACCAACACACCTGGCGGTGGCCGGCGAAGGAGGTAGCCCAACAGGTCCGCCGATGTGGGATCGAGCCAGTGGGCGTCGTCCACAAGCAGAAGGCCGGGAACCGGTCCACGCAGTGCGCGACTGACCGCGTCGCGAACCAGGTCGAAGATGTGGACCCGCTCACCGGGCGACTCGACCGCCTGCCCTACCGAGACCAAGGACTCGCCGACTTCTGGCTCACGCGCCGTGAGCGCCTTCGTGAGGTCGAGGATCGCCGCGTAGGCCAGACCAAGTTCGGCTGCGTGACCGCGCAGTGAGATGGCCGCTCCGCCACGTCTTTCGACAGTGGCGCGAAGCTCAGTGGAAAGGGTGGTTCGACCCAGCCCCGCGGCACCGACGAGCAGCGTTCCGGCACCGTCGGGATCGGCCGAACTCCAGGCATTCACCAGTGCTTGGGTCTCGGCCGTCCGCCCGATCATCGGCTGAGTTCGGAGCGTCGCGCTGTGTTGCTTTGTCTGTGGCCCGGGTAGCTTCGCAATGACTGGGGAGCTCTTGTGGGCGGCTAGGCGGTTGGCCCGAATGTCGTCGTAGAGGGCGGTTGTCTCCGGGAGCGGCGCGACCCCCAGCTCTCGATCCAGGTTGCGAACGCACTGGCGGTACTGCTTGAGCGCAGAAGGGCGCTCCCCGGTCCAGGCGTAGAGGCTCATGAGCGCGCGGTGCGCTCCTTCGCTGAGCGGGTCGAGGTCGACCCAGCGCCTGGCGGCCG
>JAHELE010000176.1:0-1669 GCA_024644345.1 Actinomycetes bacterium
AGTGAACAGGCAGGCGTCCCCGTCTGGTTCCCGAGCCTCGAGGCTCGAGCCCTGATCGTCGCGCTGCACGCGGCACGCCAGCCGGGGCTGGCGAAGACGGAGGAGGATCTGCGCCGCGCCCTTGATGCCCTCACACCCGGGCAGATGGACAGCCTGGCGGAGCTGGCCGGCCGGCTTGACGCACGAGGCGCGTTGCGGGCCGGGCTCGAGACCCTGCCGGAGACCGCTGAATATGTCGGGCCGCTCGGGCTGGCTGAGGTCGAGGTGCCTGCGCGCTGGGTGATGCTGAGCCACAACGCCGACCTGCTGCCCATCGAGCTCGAGCGCGTGTGGTCGTTGCCGCCGGGTAAGCGTGTTCGGCAGTTGGGGCGTTGGTTGGTGCCGAGTGCGGCGAGCATGCGGGCGAGGCATCCCGAGGTGGGTGACAGCCGCGTCCGGCTAGCGGGGGTTTACGTGCGTAGGTGGGGTAGCGGGGTACGTCGGCTGCCGGGTGCGGTGGGTGCGATCCGGCGGGCGCGGGGCGGCGGCCTGAGCTGACGCGCTTACCTGATGCGGGCGAGTCGTCGGATCGCCCATCTCGCCTTCACCGCCGTGCGGTCCCTCCCCACTGCCAAGGTCTTGAGGTCGCGCAGGATGCGGGCAGCGAAGTCCGGGCCCACATGCCCACCTCGCTGCTTGTCGAGCCAATCTTCCAGGTGCGCTGCGCCGACGACCGTGACCTCTGCGACCGAATCAACCTGCACCTGCCGAACAGCGATTGGCATGTCACGCGCCTTTGGACCGCAAAGCACGACCACTGGCTTGATCGAGTCAGATGAGAGCTCCTCACGGGCCAGCTCGTGTCGCAGGGAGCGACAGGCCGCAGCCGCCTGATGGACGGCGCGATCTAGATACCCCTCGCGCACCTCACCGAGGTGCCACTTCGTTTCTACCGCCAAGACGCCACCTCTTGTTACCGCAACGGTGTCGATGTCGTAGTGATCGAACTTGAAACTGGGCACCACACCGTAGATCTTCGGCGCCGATGCGAGCTGGTCACTAATCGCCTGCTCAGCCCACACGCCATTCAGTCTCAGTGAGAGCCCGCTGATGACCCAGATCAACCAGGTCACGAGCCAGAGCGTCCCCACGATCACGACCCCCGAGAGGAGGCCCCTCTCGTAGGCGGGGATCCAGGGCAGGTTGACCACGACCAGGAGGCCCACGAATACCGGCGGGGCAAAGAGCAGATCTCGGCGTTGGCGCCGCATTTCGGTCAGGGCCGCCCGCCAGGCCTCCACGCCACCAGCCGACACCCGCTTGGCACGCTTTCGCTGATGTCTCACGCCAGAGCTTCGGATTGAAGCGCAGCCGTCTTGAACGGCCCTGGGCTGCAAAGCGCCGAGTGGACCATCCCCGGAGCAGCTCGGCGTACCCTGGTGCGATGCCGTTCACCGTCAGCCACGTCGCCGCCGTGCTGCCGGCTGGGCGCTTCCCGCTCCTGCGAGCACCGCTGATCATGAGCGCCTTCATCATCGGAGCGATGGCGCCCGATGTGCCGTACTTCCTGCCGCTGGGTTCATGGATTCCCAGTTACGCCTGGAGTTCCTCGAGCCACAGTTGGCCGGGTGTCTTCATCGTCGACATCCCCGTGACCCTGTTCCTGGTGGCCATCTACTGGTTCGTTCTC
>JAHELE010000176.1:1679-3638 GCA_024644345.1 Actinomycetes bacterium
CTGCGAGCATTGGCACCGCGCGGAGTCCGAGCACGGTTACCGCGTCGCGTACTCCGCCAACACCTGGCTGCTCCGATGCAGACCGCTGCGCTGCTCGTCTTTGCCGCCGGCTTCGGCGCGGCGACGCACGTGCTCTGGGACGGGTTCACGCACGAGGGACGCTTCGGGGTGATGGCAGTGCCGTTGCTGCAGCTACCGCACGCTTTCGGCCCGCTGCCCGCCTACCGTGTACTGCAGTACGCCAGCTCGCTGATCGGGCTCGCCCTGATCGCGTGGACCCTGGTCCGCTGGTACCAGCGGACGCCGGCGTCTGCCGCTGCAACGCCGGGACTCGGCTGGCGCTGGCAACTTTCCTTCAGTGGCTCGGTGGCGCTGGCAGGCGCCTTGGCCTGGTGGTCCGTCCGCGGATTGGCGGTCGGCATGAGTGACCTCTACGACGTGCGCGTGCTGTTCTACAGCGGACTGACTCGCTCGATCGCCTTCATGGTCCTGGTGGCCGTCGTTGGTGCACTGATGGCGCAGCCCGCTCTGTCGCGCGCGGAGGCCACGAGCCGAGCCTGAGGGCGTCCACCAGGTGTTCACTCGGCGTCGAAAAGTGTCACTCAGGTGTGCACTCGGCGGCGAAAAGTATCACCCAGGTGTGCACTCGGCGAGCAGTGGGGCCGGGCGTCGCCGTAGGAGCCGCGGAGGACGATGCTCCAGAGGGTGGCCTTCTTGGTCTGGCCGTCGGCGATCACGGTCAAGCCCCGTCGCGGCACGGCTGGCGAGACTGACCCGTTGTCGGTGAGCAAGCGACCCCACGAAGTCTCACCTGGACGCTGGCCTCTGCTGCAGCGGGTTATGAAGATGAAGAGCGCCGTGACACCTGCGAGGGGCTGCGTCCTAGGGGGTCTCTTCGTCCCACTCGAACCCAGGAGGGACCGGGTCGCAGCCGATCATGGCGTTGTTCCTCATGGTGGCCACCTCGTTCGCATACCGGGCTTTCCGTACCTTGTTGACCAACTCGTTGGGGTCGACCTTGTAGTCGAAGAACTCCTGGCCACGCTGGTACTGGACGTAAAGGAAGCGCTCCGTGCGATACCCGCAGTAGGCCGGGTGTTCTCTTGATCTCGTGGCCTCCAGCGTTACTCCGGTCGGCCGGTCGGCTTCGAGCAGCGACGTGCCATCGGGGTCTGGCATTGTCACGCCGGCGGCATCAGCGATCGTGGCCGTCAGGTCGACGTTGGTAGTCGGGGTGTTGCTGGTGGTGCCGCCATCGAACACGCCGTCCCAGCGGACGATCATCGGTACCTGCGTTGCACCGGAGTATGGCTCGTTCTTCCTGACAAGGCCGTGTTCCCCGTACTGCAACCCATTGTCGGACAGGAAAACAAACAGAGTGTTAGACACTCTGGAACCGAGCGCGTCCATGACCCGGTCGATCCCTTCGTCTACGGACATCAGGGCTTCGTGCGCTGCCTGCTGCTTGGCGATCCAAATCTGCGGATCGACCAATGTGTTGGTGCGCCACTTCGGTCGCCGCTTGGTGAGGGTGTAGGCGGCAGGGTTGAGTGGTTGGGGATGCCACGTTCCCTCATGCCTGGGGGCAGGGGTGAACGGGGCATGCGGCCCAGTCGTCGAGTAGTAGAGGAACAGCGGCTGATCGCCAGAGGTGGACTCGACAAACTTCACCGACTCGTCAGTCACTACGTCAGTCGAGTAGTCGTTGGGGGTGTTCCCATGCCACTCGTCGGGTCCGGTGCCAATCAGGTCGTAGTCGTAGTACGCGCCCGCCGACAACTGTGGGTTCCCGGTCGGATCGAACAGGGCGCGAAATGAATCCCATCCCGGTGGGAGGTACCCGGCAGGGCGGAGCCCGCCGAACCCGTTGAGGTACTTCCCGAACAAGCCTGTCCGGTATCCGGCGTCGTGAAGTTTCACGGCGATCGTCCGATCCTCAGCACCGGATGCCTGGAAGGT
>JAHELE010000177.1 GCA_024644345.1 Actinomycetes bacterium
GGGGGCTGCGTCGGGGTGACGATGCTGGCTCTTGGACATCGGAGTTGGTCTCCTCGGATCTGCTTTGCGGGCCATGACCGGAGGCACACGCAACTCCGCGGCGAGGAGACCGGTCGGACTAGGCCTCGCCGCGGCTGCGAAGAAGCAGGCGCACGTTCAGCATCCGGGCAAGTGTACCCCAGGAGGTCCGGCGCGCATCGTCCCTCGGGGCGGCGCTGTCGGCTACCGTCGCCACCATGAGTGGAACGACCAGCCAGGACACCGCAGCCGATCGCGGCGACACATCGGCACGACGCACCTCACGGGTGGTCGCTGCAGCAGTCTCCGACCCCCGTCTGATCCGCCGAATTGCCTTCGCAGTCGTGGGCGTAGTCGTCTTCATCCAGGTCTCGGAATGGCTCTTCTTCGGGGTGCGGCACCTGCTGTTCCTGCTGCTGCTGGCCTGGCTGTTTGCCATCGCGATGGAGCCGGCAGTCTCATGGATGGCACGACGTGGCATCAGGCGCGGTGGTGGCACCGGCATCGTGATGATCGGCCTCTTCCTGGCGATCGTTGCCTTCTCAGCAGTGTTCGGAACGATCTTCATCGATCAGGTCGTCAGCCTGGTTCAGGCCCTCCCCAACAACCTCGAGATCCTGATCGACTGGGTGAACAAGACGTTCAACACCAATCTCGACGCCAACCAGCTGATCGACAGCCTGCAGATCACGCAGGACCGGGTGGCCGAGTGGGGATCGAAGATCGGTCTGGGTCTGTTCGGCATCTTCACCTCGCTCGTGGGCGTCGTATTCGACCTGTTCACGATCGTGCTCTTCGCCTTCTACTTCTCGGCCCAGGGCCCGCAGTTTCGACGGACGGTGGCGTCCTGGCTCCCGGCCCAGAGTCAGCGCGTGGTGCTGCAGGTGTGGCAGATCGCGATCGAGAAGACCGGCGGCTACGTGGTATCTCGGCTGATTCTGGCCTTGCTGTCCGCGACGTTCACATCGGTCTTCCTGCTGATCATCGATGTCCCTTACTGGCTGCCACTGGGGATCTGGACCGGCGTCGTCTCCCAGTTCATTCCGACCCTGGGCACCTACCTCGGAGGCGCACTTCCTGCTCTGATCGGGTTCAGCAGCAGCACACTGGACGGGGTGCTCGTCATCGGCTTCGTCATCGTCTACCAACAGATCGAGAACTACGTGTTCTCGCCGCGCGTCAGCAACCGCACCATGAACATCCACCCCGCAGTGGCCTTCGGCGCGGTGATCGTCGGGGGGGCACTGGCCGGGGCTATGGGAGCCCTGATCGCGATCCCCATCGTGGCGAGCGTGCAGGCGATCATCGAAACCTATGGACGCCGGTACGAGCTCATCCCAGAGATGGCCCACGACACTCCACCCCCTGCGGACGCGCCCGCCGACGACGAGGACAGTGACGACTCGGTCGTCGCCAGCGACAGCTGACCCTCAGTCGAACCCGAGGCGACGCAGCTGTTTGGGGTCGCGCTGCCAATCCTTGGCGACCTTGACATGCAGATCGAGGTAGACGGGAACACCGAGCAACGCCTCGATGTCACGGCGCGCGACCTGGCCGACATCGCGGAGCCGCGAACCCTTGTGTCCGATGATGATGGCCTTCTGGCTGGTTCGCTCGATGTACAGAGTCGCGTGGATGTCGGTCAGGGGCCGACCCTCGGGGCGGTCCTCGCGAGGCCGCATCTCGTCGACGACCACGGCGATCGAGTGTGGCAGCTCATCACGGACACCCTCTAGAGCGGCCTCGCGGATCAGCTCCGCGATTCGTACGTCGTCGGGCTCGTCAGTGACCTGATCCGCCGGAAAGAAGGCCTCTCCCTCGGGCAGGAGCCCGATCAGCAGGTCGGTGAGCAGATCGACCTGGGTACCCATGCGTGCCGAGATCGGGACCACCTCGTCCCAGGTGAAGCCGTTCTGCTCAGCCAGGTCAGCCACGGCGGCCAGATGAACCAGGAGCTGGTCCGGCGTCACGAGATCGGTCTTGGTGACAACCGCCACCTTGGGTGAGCCCTTCATCGCCGCCGCCTCGGCCGTGACCCGCCGGTCGCCGGGCCCGATCGACTCGTTGGCCGGAAGTGTCACAGCCACCACATCGACATCGGTGAGGGCGTGTCGAACCTCATCGTTGAGTCTCTGTCCCAGCAGCGTGCGCGGCTTGTGCAGCCCCGGCGTATCGACCAGGATGAGCTGGCCGTTGGGCCGGTGGACCACTCCACGGATCACGTGACGCGTCGTCTGGGGCCGGCTGGAGGTGATGGCGACCTTCTCACCGGTCAACGCGTTGACCAAGGTGGACTTGCCGGTGTTCGGGCGGCCGACCACCGAGACCAGCCCAGACCTGTATGTCACCGGGAGATCCTGTCAGACGGCAGCGGCTGTGACGAAAACGCTCATGGCGCGGCTAGGGTTCCCGTGTGCAGATCCGCACCGCGACCCCTCACGACTGGCCGGCCCTGTGGCCGATCGTCAAGACGGTCGTCGACGCCGGAGAGACATATGCGTGGCGTCCGACACCCTCATCTGACGAGATGCGACACCTCTGGATGGAACCGCCCCCTTGGCAGGTATTCGTCGCCGAGCTGGACGGGGAAGTGGTCGGGACCGCCAAGGTGGGCCCGAACAGACCAGGACGGGGAGCGCACATCGCCACGGCGAGCTTCATGGTGAGCCCGCAGCACCAGGGTCGCGGGATCGGACGCGGCTTAGGCGAGTTCACGATCGGCTGGGCGGGCAACGCCGGGTACCGCGGGATGCAGTTCAACGCCGTCGTGGAGACAAACTCCGCCGCCGTCGCGCTCTGGAGTTCACTGGGCTTTTCGGTGATCGGCACAGTGCCGGCTGCTTTCGAGCACCCGGTAGCCGGCCGTGTCGGACTGCACATCATGTATCGGGCGTTAGCACCCTCAGCCGAGTAGCGACGCCAGAAGGTACGCTGCGCGAATGGTGGTAGAGCCGCGACGGACCACGCCTCGACGGCGCGTGCCCTCGTACGCGAGCTGTGACGAAGAGGGATGCGCGCGCTAGCCGATCGCGCCCCGTTCACTCCCTTCCACCCCTGGAGACACCGTGTCTCGACCTGTGTTCGCCCCTCCCCCGGCACTCTTCCTCGTGCTCGCCGCCGCATGCTGGGGCGTCGGAACAGTTGTCAGCAAGCAGGCGCTCGACGAGCTGGCTCCGGTCATCCTGCTGCTGATCCAGCTCACCGTCAGCGTGGCCTTCCTCCTTCTGATCTCGCGGGTCAGTCTCGGCACGTCGGTGGCACGTCGCGGCCGTCGCCGAGCGATGAGCCTCGGACTGCTCAACCCCGGACTGTCCTATGCGCTCGCACTTGTGGGCCTGAGCACCATCGCGGCCAGCACCTCCGTCCTGATCTGGGCCTCAGAGCCTGCGCTGATCGTCGTCCTCGCATTTGTCGTGCTCCATGAGCGCCTCACTGCGAGGCTGAGCCTGGCGATCGCCATGGCGCTGCTGGGCGTACTGCTCGTCGTCTACGCGGGTGGCTTCTCCGGGAGCGTGATCGGCGTGTTGCTCACCGTCGGCGCTGTGCTGTCGTGTGCGGTGTACACGGTGCTCGCCCGCATCTGGGCGGTCG
>JAHELE010000178.1 GCA_024644345.1 Actinomycetes bacterium
GATGATCCCGGCACACGCCATCGCTGTGGTCGCCACGATCAAGACCGTGGAACTGTGTTCTTCCTTCATGAGTGTCTCCATTCGGTAACGCGGGACGGTGACGACGAGGTCGAGCGTCACCCGCCGCCACGCTCTGCGTGGGCCAAGTTCAGCGGACAGGTCGGTGAGGGTTTGCACGAGGTCGTCGCTGTAGCGATCTCGGAAGTCGCGTGGATAGAGCACCAAGAGGCGCCGATACGCCCGAGTCGCCGACCCGGTTCTCATCTCAGGCAAGACCTGGACGCAGGTTCGAACGGGCGATGCTCACCAGCGTGGAGAGTCGGTCGCTCTCGGCCTGGCAGACGGCCTGCCCGAGTCCGGTCAAGCGGTAGTAGCGGCGGCGTTCGTCGTCGTTCGATGACGGACGGCGATCAGACTCCTCCACGAGATCACGATCGACCAACTTCTTGAGCGTGCCGTAGAGCGTGGCCGGGCCCATGCGAACCACGCCCCCCGAGGACTCTTCGACGGCTCCCATGATGGCGTACCCGTGACGATCGCCAGCGGTGAGCGCCACGAGTATGTGGAATTGGGCCTGGGGCAGCGGAAGCAACGAGCGCGGGTCGGGAGATGCTTCAGCGTCGATCATGGCGTTAATCTATCATGTATCGATAGATCGTCAAGTAATAGATCGACCAGCGACTGTGGAGATACCGCCTCGGGCGGTCGAGGCGCTCGGGTCAGAACAGCATCGGCGGCGCCGAATTCCGGCTCTGCATGATCACGATGGCCGTCACAGCACTCACACCAACACATGCCTCTGAGATCGCGAATCTGTGACTTGGTCTCGCCGACTTCTTCGCGTTCTGGACCGCTGCACCAACGATGCCCGCACGGCTCTGATGGCGCATGAGTGAGGTACGAGAGCCTCGACCAGCGGCCGTCCAACCAGCCCGACGGCCAGGTTCTAGCCCATGCCAACGACCGTCGTCCAGGTCGCGCCAACTTCCTGCCGACGATCCTCTGGTCTCCCGACGGCGGCCCAGAGTCGAGATGCTGCACGTCGAGCCCTGGTTCGCTCGGTGGCCAAGAGAGTTCGCCCGGGCAAAGGCCGCCGTCCGAGATGACCAGTATCGGTCGGGTAGTGATCCGGGTAGCTGTCCGTGACGCGATCCGTGACGTCACGGGTCGCACGTGGCGGAGAGGAAAGCCGAACAGAATCCGCAGTCCGTCCGACCGTGAGCTTGGCGACTCGACGTCAGTTGCACATGTGGCGAACTGTGCGGCTGCGTGAGCAGCCGATTGGAACTGCTCCTTGACTTCGGCAACTCTGCAGCGCAGAGTACTCTCCATGACCGAGACAATGAGGCTGCAGGAACGGGTGCGGGCCGATCGACACGGAACCTCGTATCCGTTGATCGTGGTGGGCGCTGTCGGCTTTCACTATGCGTCAACCGGGTTGTTCGGGTGGATCAGTGTCATCTATGGCATTCCATTGGCGTACGTCATCGTGTGGCTACTCCAGCGCCGGACCGAGAAGCTGGACGGCGTCGGCATGGGCAACGACGACGTGCTGATGATCGCGTTCGGTGTGTTTCTGACGTCGAGCTTGTTCGCGTCGCAGGTGTGGCTGAGCATCGTGCCGAGTCGGTTGGCGGACAACCTGTTCTTCTGGTCGCTGACGCCTGTGGCCGTCGGCCTTGCGGCAATCGCCATGAGACAGCGGAATCGTCAGCTGTTTGCCTGGGCTGCTGTCGTCGTCGTCGGCCTTGTCATGGCGGAGGCGCTCAACGAATGGACGTGGGATGTCAGATGGTCCAACGGCAGCGTGTCGTACCGCGACCTCGTAGCTCAGCTCACGTTCCTTGCCGTGACGGCCGCTGGAGTGCTCGCCTATCGGCGAGAGCGAAGCCTCACCGAGTCGTGACCGACCGGCGGTCGCGAGACGACATCGACGACGTTGTTCACCAGCGCCACCGGCTGGGCATCATGGTCGTGCTCGCCGAGGCCAAGCGAGCCGACTTCGCGTACCTCAAAAAGGTCCTCGAGCTCACAGATGGGAACCTCGGCCGCCACCTTCAGGTGTTGGAGGAGGCGGGCTACGTCGAACTCGACAAGGTCTTCGAGAACGGAAAGCCGCGGACCTGGGTAACGCTCACGAGGAGCGGCCGCTCCGCTCTGAGCGACGAACTCGACACCATGGAACGATTCATCCGACGCGTCCGGAAACGCTGACGTCGAGACCGGACAACCACGTCGCGTACATCACGATCAACCGGCTCGCGAGATGCGGCGACATCACCGGTCCGCCAGATCGCGGCGCGTGGTGACAGTACCGAGAGTATCTCGCGTCACGAAAGGGCCGCGATGTGAGCCACAATGCGGTCATGACGATCTCTTCCGGAACACAGGAATTCGAGGGCGCAACATTCGTCAGGACCAGCTTCAAGGGCGCCACCTTGAGATCATGCGACGTCCGCGGGGTGACGATGCGCAGCGTCGACGTCGGCGGGCTCGACATCGACAGTCATGACCTGTTCTTCGGGACGCTCGTCGTCAACGGCGTCGACGTGGTGCCGCTGGTCGACGCCGAGCTCAACCGGCAGTTCCCCGGTCGCGAGCTGCAGAAGGCGCAGACGCCCGAGGGCCTGCGCGACGGTTGGGTCGCGGTGCAGGCCGCGTGGCACACGATGGTGGCGACTACGCCACCGGAACTGGTGGACGCCCACGTCGACGACGAGTGGTCGCTGGCCCAGACCCTGCGCCACCTCGTGCTGGCGACCGATGCCTGGCTCTGCGGCGGGATCATGGGGATCGAGCAGCCGTTCCACGAGATCGGCCAGATCTTCACCGGTGCGGCCGAAATGGGCTTCGACATGTCGGTCTTCCGGTCCGATCCGCCGGCGTTCGAGGAGATCCTCGTAGTGCGCGCCGAGCGGCAGCAGCTGGTGACCGACTTCCTGGCCACAGCCACGCCGGAGCTGCTCGCCGGCGAGCGCGACAACCCGTGGGGTGGCGGGGACTGGCATCCCACTGTTGGTGACTGCATACGCGTGATCCTGGAGGAGGAGTGGGCGCACCTGCGCTACGTCCGGCGGGACCTCGACCTCCTGGGGCGACCAGAAGTCTCTAGCCCTTGAGCCGCCTCGTAACGCAGTTCCCGATCCGGGCCGATCGTGCCGCGCCACACACATCTGGTGCGAGACAGCGACGCCGAGATCCGCATCCCCCTCTGGGATTATCTCGTGTCACGGTTGGGCCGAACCCGAGTGGTCGTTGTGCTGGCGTTTGGGGGATTACGGCGTTCTCGTTATCGGGTGTTCTCGGGCAGCGCCGTGGCGGTGATCCAAAGCGGGCCGTCTCAAATGCCGGGGGTCAACCGGACGATCGCGGGGACACCCCGACCGGGGTCCTGCGTTGACCGACCGCACTGCTCGGCCGGTTCCCATAGGGTGGGTGAAGCTGACGTATCTGGGCGGTCGGGAGGAGCGGCTGGGATCATGACTAATACCCTCGGGGTTGCGTCAGCGTGGTCCCGCTTCGTACAGGGTCCAGTGCTGGTCGGATCCCTTCAGCAGGGTGGTGCCGAGCGGCGACGCATCGACGTCACCGCCGATCGCGTGGGCAA
>JAHELE010000065.1 GCA_024644345.1 Actinomycetes bacterium
GATCGCGGCAGGGTCCAGCAGGTTTCCCACAAGGAATTCCGCACGTCCCGCCCCCGTAGCTCAGTGGATAGAGCAGCTGCCTTCTAAGCAGTTGGTCGCACGTTCGAATCGTGCCGGGGGCGCCTGAAATCTGCCGCATTCCCCTAGCGGTGACCTTCGTCGTGCCGAGTCGGGACCTATGTCCCTGACCGCTGCGCCTCCCTACCGTGATCCTGAACACATCTCGCAAGGAGGAACGCCATGGCGCACCGACCCGCTGTCGTTGTAGGTGTCGACGGCTCAGACCAGTCCTTCACGGCTGCCACCTGGGCCCTTGACGCCGCCGCGCGGCACCACATGCCCCTTGACGTCGTCCACAGCTGGTCAATCCCCTTGCCACCGGTGGGCCTTGGCCCGGCGCCGGTGGGGCTCTCCGACGACCGGATCCGGGACGCCGCCCAGGCCGTCCTTGACGACGCGGTCAATCGGCTGCAGGCGACGGCCCCTGACGTCACCATCAATGGATCTCTCTACCCCGGAACGCCGGCAGCCGGTCTGCTCGAGGCGGCCGAAAGAGCGACCTTGGTGGTCGTCGGCAGCTCCGGTCTTGACCGCATGACGGAGTTCATTCTGGGGTCTGTTACCCAGCAGATCGTGACCCACTCACCGTGCCCAGTGGCCGTGGTCCCTGCCGGAGAAGCCGCCGAACCCGGCCTCGAGGCCGGACGAGTCGTGGTGGGCATCGATGGGTCCGAGCTGTCGCTCGATGCGACGCGCCTCGCGTTCGAGGAGGCCTCGATGCGGCATGCCGGCCTCACCCTGCTGCACGTGTGGAACGCCCCTGAGTACGACACTGCCGGCATCGTCATGCCGGACACGCTCATGCTCGAGGAGGCCCACACAGACGAGTTGCGCGCCATGGCTGAGACGGTGGCCGGCCTCGGCGAGAAGTACCCCGATGTGCAGGTCGAGCAGCGGCTGCGACAAGGCCGGCCGGCCAAGGTGCTGGCCGACGCATCTCGCGGGGCGGCCCTGGTTGTGGTCGGCTCCCGAGGTCACGGCGGGTTCAAGAGCATGCTGCTGGGCTCGACCAGTCGATCCTTGCTGCACCACGCGCAGTGTCCAGTGCTCATCGTGCGACCCGGGACGGCAGAGTCATGATCACCTCGACCACCAGCCTTGCCCCGACCCTGGTGCGTCAGATCATCGGAGCGGCGGTCGCGGCTCCGTCTGTGCACAACACCCAGCCGTGGCTCTTCAGGATCGACGGCGACGAGATTCACGTCCTGGCCGACGCGAGCCGACAACTCGCAGCGCAGGATCCCGATGGCCGAGCACTCGTGATGTCATGCGGTGCCGCTCTGCTGAACCTGCGGCTGGCGGCCGAACACTTCGGGCGCACGAGCGACGTCACCCTCTTCCCGAGCGATGATCCTGACCACCTGGCCACCATCAACGTGCACGGTGAGGTGACGGCCAGCGGCATGGTCGACGAGCTGTTCGCAGCGATCCCCCACCGGCACACGAACCGGCTGCCGTACGAGGACCGCCCGGTTCCTCCGGCTGTCCTCGAAGCGCTCTCCGAGGCGGCCAGCCAGGAAGGTGCCGTCTTCTACCCGGTTACCGAACCGGCAGAACGACGACGCCTGGTCGATCTCATTCACGACGCAGACGCCACTACCGATCCCAAGGTCATGGCCGAGGCCAAGCGCTGGACGGGTGTCGAATCAACCCGACCCGACGGCGTTCCAGCGGAGTCCCTTGGCCCCATCCCCCAGAGCCCTGCCACACCGCACCGAGATCTCACACCCGGACGAGTAATCTCCGGTCGCGGATTCGCCGTCTTTGAGAACGACCCGACGCTCGCGGTCCTCACAACTTCCCGGGACGACCGCGCTGCCTGGCTGGCCGGCGGCCAGGCACTGCAGCGCGTCCTGCTCGTCGCCACGGTCGAGGGTCTCGTCGCCACCTACGCCAACCAGCCACTGGAAGCACCCGGCCTGCGCTGGCTCGTACGCGACCCAGACCAGCCCATCGGGTTCCCGCAGATGCTCTTCCGGATCGGCTATGCGCCGGCCGCCCCAGCAACGCCTCGTCGAGCGGTCGAGGACGTCATCGTCGAGCCGTAGTCGGATCGTCCGACCTGACCGCTAGCCTTCGACTCATGAGTACCTCGCACATCGTCTGGGTCGACTGTGAGATGACCGGTCTCGACCTGGTTCACGATGCCCTGATCGAATTGGCGGTCCTGGTCACCGACGACGAGCTCAACATCGTGGGCGAAGGCGTCGACGTCGTGATCAAGCCCCCGGACGCCGCGCTGGATCAGATGGACGACTTCGTGCGCACCATGCACACGACGTCCGCCCTCCTCGACGAACTCGCGAACGGGATCACCTTGGCTGAGGCCGAAGAGCAGGCACTGACGTACATCCAGCAGTACGTCACCGAGCCACGCAAGGCCCCGATGGCCGGCAACTCGATCGCCACCGACCGCAATTTCATCGCTCGCGACATGACGACCCTCGACTCGTTCCTGCACTACCGCATGATCGACGTCTCGTCGGTCAAAGAGCTCGCCCGTCGGTGGTACCCGCGCGCCTACTTCCAGGCACCGTCCAAGCACGGTGGGCACCGCGCCCTGGCTGACATCACCGAGTCGATCAACGAGCTCGCCTACTACCGCGCCGCGGTCTTCGTCCCCCAGCCCGGACCCGACACGGCCACCGCCAAATCGATCTCCGCCCAGCTGTCCAAGGATGCCGGGAAGGCGTCGTCGGCCCCTCAGGCCTGAGGCGATTCGGACCAGCCAACGTGCGCCGCTAGACTTTGCTCCGGCCTTCACGGCCGTGGTGGGTGTAGCTCAGCTGGTAGAGCGCCGCGTTGTGGTCGCGGATGTCGCGGGTTCGAGTCCCGTCACTCACCCCACAGCACTCCGGATCAGCCCGAGAGTCTTCGGCGGGCCGCACGAACAGCGTAACGGCGCTGCTTTTCGTGCTTCAGTCGCTGCAGCGGGTCGTTGTCGCCCTCAAGCTGGGCCGGCCCGAAGAACACAAATCCCAACCAGCGCAGGCGGTATCCGAGGCGCCACGGGATGTCCTCGAACCAACGGGGAGCACCAGGCTGGCGTGCCATCAGTCCCCTCTCAGCGGTGGCTCGGTTGCGATCACCTGAGGTCGAGCCTAAGGCGAGGTTAATGCCCTAGGGAGGCGGCGCCGGGAGGGCGATGGTGAAGCGGTACCGACAAAGGAGAAACCATGACCCCCACCACCCGACTGACCTCAATCGTCGTCGCTGCGGCATTCGCCATTGGCGGTGCTGGTCTGGCACTCGCGAGCGTTGGAGCGCCACCTGCAAGTCCCGCAGCCGCCTCGGACACCGCCGTCGACACGGCTACCGACCCCGCGGCGATCAAGGCGCTCAATCGTGAGCTCGCTCGCCTCGACAAGCGGTCCAACAAACTCCACGGCCTCCTCGGAGATCTGAGGGGCAAGACCCAACAGGTAAGCGCCCGCACGGTGGCACTGCGTTCGGTGGCGAGCAGCACTGACGACTCGACGTCGTCCTCCTCGCCGTCCTCCGCTTCCCCCAGCCCCCAGGCCACCCACTCCGACGACTCGAGCGACTCGTACAACGACGACAAGTCCTACGACGACGATGAGTCGTACAACGACGATTCCAGCGAGTCGTCCGACGATGACTCGTACGAGTCGGACGACCACGACACCGAGCACGAGGATGGTGGTGTCGATGACTAGGTCCATCTCTCCACTGGCCATCACAGCACCGGTCGCCGCCATCGCGGTCGTGGCTGCGACCGGCTGGGCCGTCAGTGCCACCAATGACAATGCTGCTGCCGTCGATCCCCCGGCGGTCACGGCGCCCGCGACTGCGCAGAAGGACCCCGCACTTCGGGCACTCACCAAGGCTGTTGCCGCCCAACGTGCCGATGTCCGGCACCTCGAGAAGGCGGTCGCTAACGCCCGCGAGCGTCTGCAGAAGGCACGGGAGCAGTCAGCTGTCGTGTCGGCGGCGGTGTCGGCGGCGTCATCGTCAACATCCAGCGGCTACAGCTCCAGTTCTGGCACGAGCAGTTCTGGCACGAGTTCAAGTGGCAGCACCGGAACCAGCAGTGGCGGATCGAGCAGCGGTGGATCGTCTTCCGGTGGAGGTGCCGCACCCGCCGCACCCGCGCCCAAGCCGGCTCCCACAGCCAACACCACCACGGCCGGGTCGTGATGACCACAACCACTGTCGAACGCACGTGGACGTCCCACACGTTCGCGGCCATGGGAACGGCAGTCACAGTCACTCTGCCGGGTGACTGTGACGCGCCGGCCCTGGCCGGTCGTGTGGAGGAGCTGTTCGCCCGCGTTCAGCGTTCCTGCACCCGCTTCAGCGACGACAGTGACTTGATGCGTGCCAACCGCACGCCGCAGGAAGCTCACGAGGTAGCGCCGGAGTGCGCAGCCATCGTGGATGCGGCGTTCGACGCCTACCGCGTCACGGAGGGCCTCTTCGACCCACGCATCCTCGAGCACCTGGTGTCTGCCGGGTACGACCGGACGTTTGCGGAGGTCCCTGCAGAGTCCGGTAGCTCCAGTAGGCGGCGGCCCTCCCCGGTGGCGGGTAGCCCATGGCAGCCACGGGTGAACATCCGGAAGGGCATCATCGAGCTCGGCCCCTCCCCCATCGATCTGGGGGGGATCGGCAAGGGTTGGTGCGTCGATTCGGCCGCTGCCCTGCTGACGCCCGACGTGGCCGACTTCCTGGTGAACGCTGGGGGCGACCTCGTGGTCTCCGGTGATGGACCCAACGGCGATGGCTGGACAGCAGCCATCGAGGACCCCACCGACGCCGCTCGCACTCTCGCGGTGCTCCAGCTCGGCACCGAGAGCTGCGCCACGTCGTCCACCGGCCGTCGTCAGTGGATCAAAGGAGGCGAGCCGGCCCACCACCTGATCGACCCCCGAACCGGCCGTCCGGCTGCCGGCGGTCTACGTTCGGTGACCGTCATTGCCCACACGACGATGATCGCTGAGGTGTGGAGCAAGGCACTTCTGATTGCGGGCAGCGACATGATCTCCCAACTCAGCGACCAACGAGACCTCGCCGCCTACTGGATGACCACCGAAGGCGAGACCAGCTACAGCTCTGCCATGGCACCACACGTCGCCTGGGACTGGTGCGCGAATGTCTCATAGCGCGCCAACCCTCGAGCGAGCGCCAGACCCCACTCGCCAAGCGCGATGGCATCCGTGGGTCTCGGCCCTGGTTGTCGTCGTCGGCGCCGTCATGGCTGGCTGGGCCACAGGCTGGGTCGGCATCCAGGTGATGCACGACGCCCACCCGAAGTGGCTGCTGGCTCGCGTATCAGGGCTCGCAGCCCTTGTGCTGCTGACTGCGCTCGTGGTGCTGGGCCTGCTGCTGGCCCACCCCCGCGGAACCGCACTCCGCTCACTTCCCCGCGCAACGATGCTGCGCGTGCACGTCGGCCTGGCCACCTTCACCCTCGTCTTCATCGTCCTGCACGTCCTCGTCCTGGCCCTCGACCAGTACGCAGGGGTCGGCTGGTCCGGTGTCCTGCTTCCCCTGGGCGCCGAGTACCGGCCGCTCCCTGTGACTCTGGGGTGGCTCGGGCTCTACGCCGGGCTCGCGGCCGGTCTGAGCGCACGATTTGCAGGGCGTCTCGGGCGACTGTGGTGGCCACTGCACCGCACGACGCTGGTGATCTACGGCGCCGTGTGGGCGCACGGTGTGCTCGCCGGCACGGACGCCGTCGCCCTGACGTTCTGGTACGTCGGCTCGGCGCTTCTGGTCGTGGCGACGGCGGTCAGCCGATATGCGACGCCTCGCGTTCGGTCCTCGCTCGGGGAGGACCGAACGTGAGCATCTTCACCACTCCAGTCCCCATCGACAGCAGGCGAGTCGCAGTGGATAGCACCGAGTCGCTCGCCGACCACCGTGGCGCACGTCCGGTAGCCATCGACCCGACTGAGCTACTGGCACGCATCAGCGAGAGCGGGCTCCGCGGCTACGGCGGTGCCTTCTTCCCGGTGGCCCGCAAGTGGCAGACCGCCATCGACGCCGGCGGCCGAGGCATCGTCGTCGCCAACGGAGCAGAGAGCGAGCCGGCGAGTGCGAAGGACGCCTCGCTGCTGCAGCTACGCCCTCACCTGGTGCTAGACGGGCTCAACGCGGCCGCTCAAGCCACGGGCAGCGTCCAGGGCATTGTGTGGCTGCACCGCGGAGCCGCGCACAGCCGGGTTGCCGTCGAGCGAGCGATCGTCGAGCGTCGCGCCGCAGGGGTCGTCGACATCCCCGTGCGGATCGTCGAAGGTCCTGACCGCTACCTGAGCGGCGAGTCCAGCGCCATCGTGCGCGCATTGTCCGGAGGCCCGGCCCTGCCCCAGAGCAGATCAGTCCCGGCCGCCACGAGCGGCGTCGACGACCGTCCTACGCTGGTCCACAACGTCGAGACGCTGGCACGTGTGTCTCTGGCAACCGCCGGTCACGATCCCAGCCGAACCCGACTGCTCACGGTGACGACCACGTCGGGTCAGTCAGTGATCGAGGCACAACTGGACGACACCTTGGGACCGCTGGTCAGCGCACTCGGCGGAGACGCACAAGCGGTACTGATGGGCGGGTACGGGGGCACCTGGCGTCGGTGGGATGACGTTGCCACCCGAACTGTCGGCGAAGTCGAGAAGCTGACCAGCGCAGGAATCGTGATTGCGCTGCCACGGTCCACTTGTGGCATAGCCGTGACTGCGCAGATCGTCCAGTACCTCGCAGACTCCAGCGCGCGGCAGTGCGGCCCCTGCCTCTTCGGTCTCGACGAGCTCGCCGAGGTGATGAGCAGAGTCGCCGGGGGAAGGGCGCGGCGCACCGATGTCACGCGCCTCCAGAGGATCTCGGCCACGGTATCCGGCCGGGGCGCCTGCCATCACCCTGATGGAGCGCTCCGCATGCTCGGCTCGGCACTGGATGTCTTCGCCGCTGATCTCCCTGCCCATCGCCGACGCAGTCGTTGTGCGAGACGACACGACATCGCTGTTCCCGGAGTGGAGGCCGCATGAAGAACGCTCAAGCGCTGACTCTGGATGCGACGAACTGCGACGGCGTCGGAATGTGCGCCCTCGTGGCACCCGACATGATCACCCTCGACGCGTGGGGCTTCCCCGTGATCGACGGTGAGGCCGCGGCCGCCAGGGTCAAGAAGGCTCGAGCCGCGGCCCGGGCTTGCCCGCACCGTGCGCTACGTGTCGGACTGTAGGCGTCCGCTACGGCGTCGGTTCGTTGGTGCAGGCTTTGTGGCCCTGGTCGATGACATTCCCCGAGGCCGTGACGAAGGCGTGTCGGTAGGTTCCGTCACTGGACAGATCGAGCCGGAGGACGCCATAACGGTCGTCAATCCGCTTCTTGCTTCCAGGCGCCTTGGTCGTGATGCCGTAGTGGCTCTTGCCGCCCGTTCCCACGACGAACTGCTGGATGTCGCTGCGCTTGGCAAAGCGCTCGTAGATGTGGTCGTGGCCGTTCAGCACAAGATCGACGCCGCCCGCGTTCGCGATCTTCCACAGCTTGAGGGCCCTCGATCTGCTGTCCACGTTCCCGGCATAGGCGCCTGACGTCTGAAGGGGGTGGTGCCACATGGCGACGGTGCACGTCCGAGAGTTCGCGGCCAGAACCGTGCGCAGCCACTTGCCCTGCGGCGAGCGCGGTCCACATCCCCCGACGTGCTCACACTGCGAGTCGAGCAGGATGACACGCCAACCCTGGACGGGAACGAACGTCCGCCATGGCTGCTTCGGCGAGCCGGCGTGCCTGCCCCAGTACCGGAAGTGCCCCTTGGCACCGTCGGTGTAGTACTCGTGGTTGCCGGCCACCGCGTTGGTCACCGATCGGACATCCCGGAAGGCGGGGTCGAACTCCGCCTGGAAGGCCTTGTACTTGCCGTACTCGTACTGAGCGTCTCCCAGGGTCACGAACCTGTCAGCACCCCGGTTCACCATCCGTTTGACCAGCTGACCCACACGGTCGTGCTGGCAGTACCCGGCGACGTTGATATAGGGGCTGTCCGGATCGCAGGCGATGTCGCCGACGGCTACCAACCGGGCCACCGAGGGTGCGGCCGCCGCCCGTTCGGCCTGCACGGGACTCGCGCCGGTCGATCCGGCGAGGGCGATGCTTCCGGCCAGTGCCACGAGAACAAGAATCCGCTGCCGCATGGCCACCAGTGTGCCTGGCGATGACTGTGGCACGATCACGGGCATGCCAGACCTCTCCTTCGGCGTCTACGTCATCCCCCGCGGTCCCGAGCACGGTCGCGATCTCGCCCTGCGGATGGAGGACACCGACTTCGACGTCGCCTGGATCGGAGACACGCTTGGCGACTGGCGAGACCGCAGCGCTCCCCTCCTCGACCCGTGGGTGACGCTCGGGGCACTGGCCTCGGAGACCGAAGACCTCGAGCTCGGCATGATGGTGACGAACCTGTCCTGGCGCGACCCGGTGCACGTCGCCCGGTTCGCCATGACCGTCGACCAGCTCAGCAATGGCCGTTTCACGCTCGGGCTCGGCTGCGGGCAGGTGGACGACCAGCTGATGGTCGGGCGCGCCACCTTCGAGATGGGCGCCAAGGAGCGGACCGACCGACTCGAAGAAGGCACCCAGGTCATCGACCGTCTGCTGCGGCAGGACACTGCCGACTTCAGCGGTCAGTTCACGCAGTACGAGAACGCCGCGATGGCACCCGGCTGCGTCCAGAAGCCACGCCTTCCGCTGGCCCTGGCCGGGAACGGGCCGAGGATCACCAAGATGGCTGCGCGGTTGGCCGACACCTGGAACGCGTGGATCGACATCACCGACGTCGACGAGTTCCACCGGCAGATGTCCGAACGAACGTCGTTGCTCGACGACTATCTGGCTGAGATCGGCCGCGAACCTGAGTCGTTGACCCGTTCCCTGCTCGCCTTCGACGAGGCGTTCGATGCCTGGAACGACCCCGGCGCCGTTCCCCACCTCGTCGAGAAGTTCGCCCCACTGGGGTTCACCGAGTTCATCTTCTACCCTCCTGGCCCCGGCGAGTGGAAGAAGTTCCTCAAGGTCGGCATCGACGTCCTCGGCTCCCTCCGCACCTAGCGCCCGCCGAGTGCACACCTGGGTGACGCATCTGCTTGCCGAGTGCACACCTGGGTGACGCCTCAGCTCGGCTGCACTTCCCCCACCGCTCCGAGCACCGCTCGATAGGTGCCGTCCACGTCGCCCGATTTGCAGCGCACTAGCCTCATCTGCTCGCGCGACTCGACCAGGTCTGTGAGCTCTCGGTGGAGCTGTCTCAGGTACTCGTCTCCGCCTGCGCGATCGACCGTTGACTCGATAACCGACACCAGAGCGTCACCGGAAGCAGGATCACGACCGGCGAATCGACGCAGGGCGGCATCGGGGTCGTCCATCAGGACAACCTCTACGAACGAGGCGCCCGCCGACGTGGCGGCATCCTCGAACATTGCGATCTCGGCTCGGTCCGATAGGAACTGAGGCATGACGACGTCCTGCCCACCCGAGAGATGTGCGGTCGCCAATGCGCACGCCAGCGGACGCACCAGCTCTCCTGCGCCAGTGAAGTCGTCCTGCCAGCCTCCGATCTGCATCCGTAGGCGGTCAATATCCAGCAGGAGCGTTCCAGGGTGATCGGTCACGTACCGCTGGGCAATCGTGGACTTGCCGATCGCCGGTGGTCCGTTCAGGTGGATCAGTCGCGGCATGGCCGAAGACTAGTGATCGAGCAGGTCAGAGAGGTGCACTCGGCGAGCAGAATCGTCACCCAGGTGTGCACTCGGCGAGCAGAATCGTCACCCAGGTGTGCACTCGGCGAGCAAAGGCGTCACCCAGGTGTGCACTCGGCGGGCGGTGTGGTCAGCGGACGCGGGTGGTTGTTCCACCGGTCGCCGACACCAGGCCGACATACGTCAGCCCCACGATGCTGTCGGGAGTGCCACCGGCAGCCCAGATCTCGGGGAACTGCTCGAGATCGACGTCGATCAGGGTGCGCAGGGGTGCGGGATGACCCACCGGCGCCACACCTCCGATGGGGAAGCCGGTCGCCGCCCGCACCTCTTCAGGTGTCGCCCTACGCACCTGGCCCACCGACAGCAGCTCGGCAAGCAGTGTGGTGTCGACCTTGGCTGCACCACTGGCCATCACCAGAAGCGGAGCGTCATCGGCCATGAACACCAAGCTGTTGGCGATCGCACCGACCGAGCACCCCAGAACCTCTGCTGCCGCCACGGCCGTGTGCGTCGACTCCGGCAGGCGGCGCACCTCTGCAGTGACCCCGGCCGCGTCCAAGGCCCCCTGCACCCGAACATTGCTTGCGTGCATCGCGCTCCTCGACCTGCGGGGTCGGCCAGAAATCGGCATCCTGGTCAGATGAGCAGTCTGCCCCTTCTGACCCCCGCCGGGGACACCATCAGGCGAACCTTTCGCATCATCCTCTCCGGTGACCCCGACGGCGAGCCACCCTGGGTGAAGGCCATTGGAGCCGCAGGCGACGCCGGCTGGTTCGGACCGGGCAGCGCCGCCTGGGAGGTGAACGGGTCGCTCGCGACGCTCGTGGGTGGACCCCGTGCCTTGCTGCTGCAGGCTTGTCACCCGCTGGCGCTGGCGGGCGTCGAGCAGCACTCGTCCTACCGCACGGACCCACTCGGACGCCTTCAGCGCACCAACCTGTACGTCACCACGTCGACATTCGGGTCGAGCAACCAGGCCGAGCAGACGGCCGCCATGGTGCGTGCGGTGCACGAGCGGGTGGCGGGCACCGCCCCCGACGGTCGCCCTTACTCGGCGCAAGACCCGCGCCTGCTGCTGTGGGTCCACATCGGGCTGACCGACTCGATGCTGGTTGCCTATCAGCGGTTCGGACGCGGCACGGTGGACGCTGATCAGTACATCGCCGAGATGGCCCAGCTGGCCGTCGCGCTGGGAGTTGAAGACCCGCCGACGACAGCCACTGAGATGGCCGAGGCCTTCGAGTCGTTCCGGGGCGAGATTGCCGGAGGACCCGACGCCAGAGCGGTCGCCCGGTTCCTACGGTTTCCCGGGCGTGCGCTCCCCGTCGGGGCGTGGGCGCCCTACGAGGTTCTCGTCAGGTCTGCCACCGACCTGCTTCCGCACTGGGCGCACGCCGTGCTGGGCACGCGTGCCCGACCAGCAGCGATCGAGTCGATGGACAGCGCCGTCTGCTCGACGACCCTGCGATCGCTCCAGGCCATACTCGGCCCGCGGTCACGAGCGGTCGAACTGGCCTACCGCCGGGTCGGGATCGACCCGGACGCTACGACGACCTCAGCGTGACGTCTCGATGATGACCAGTCGTGTCTCGGTCATCTCAGCCACCGAGTAGGCCGGACCCTCGCGGGTGTTCCCCGAGTCGCGGACTCCGCCGTACGGCATCTGGTCGGCCCGCCAGGTAGGCACCTCGTTGACGAGGACGCCACCGAAGTCGAGCGTCCGCACCGCTTCGAAGGCCGTCGAGATGTTCTGTGTGAAGATCGCCGCCTGCAGCCCGTAGGCCGTGTCATTGGCGATCTTGAGCGCTTCGTCGACCGAGTCAATCGCCTGGATCGCCACGACCGGACCGAATACCTCGTTGATGCAGACCTGCATGTCCGGCTTGGCGTCGGCGATCACCGTGGGAACCAGGACGCCGTTGGCGTCGATCTGGCCGCCGGAGACGATGCGACCACCTTGCGCCACGGCTTCGTCAACCCACCCCTTGACGCGGTCCCGTTCGTTCTGCGAGATGAGCGCCGACACATCGGTCTCCTCGCTGAGGGGGTCGCCCACGACAAGCGAGTCAACCATCGAGCCGAGGTACTCGGTGAACTCGTCAGCGACTGATCGATGCACCAGGATGCGCTGCGTCGAGATGCACGACTGGCCGGCGTGCGAGAAGCCAGCGATCTTGATCTTGTCGGCGGCCTTCTTCCAGTCACCGTCCTCGGCGATGATGACCGGCGCGTTGTTGCCGAGCTCGAGCCCCACGTGCTTGCGAGGTGCGCGCGACTTGATGCCCCAACCAACCTCCGGCGAACCGGTGAACGTGATGAGGGCAATGTCCGGGTGATCGACCAGGGCATTCCCCACGACCGACCCGGGTCCGGTGACGACCGACAGGTAGGACGCCGGCAGGCCACACTCCTCGATCAGCAGCCAGGCAAGGGCAATGGCGCTGTAGGGCGTCTGACCCGCCGGCTTGAGGACGACGGGGCAGCCGGCGGCGATCGCCGGTGCCACCTTGTGGGCAACCAGGTTGAGCGGGAAGTTGAACGGGCTGATCGCGCCGACGACGCCGATGGGCACCCGCATCGTGTACGCCACCTTGGTGTCCCCACCCGGAGCCGCCGTGATCGGGATCACCTCGCCGGCCAGCTTGCGCGCCTCAACGGCCGCGAAGGCGAACGTTCCGGCGGCCCGGTCAGCCTCGACGCGTGCGGTCTTGATCGGCTTGGCGGCCTCGTGGGAAACAATCTGAGCGAACTCCTCCTGGCGCTCGCGCAGCAACGCCGACGCCTTCTCGAGGATGTCCGCGCGCTGCCAAGGAGGGAGCGGCTGGTCATGCAGCGCCGACTTGGCCGCAGCGACCGCACGGTTCACATCAGCCTCGCCGAGCAGCGGCACATCGCCCAGGGGGGAGCCGTCGAACGGCGACGCAACCGTTGATGACTTCTCGCCGGTGACAGCTGCCCCCGCGACCGGGACCTCAGTGGTCCCCTTCGTGGGCAGCGAGATGCGGTGGCTGTCAGCCATGACCCCTCCGATGCAGTCGGTTCTACGCCCTCTACCGGCGCACGATGAAGTCTGCCGTACTGCTAGGAACGACCTCCACGCGGCCGGGTGCTCGCCTTGCCGGCGGGCTTGCCCGCACTCTTGGCCCTCGGCTTCGACGGAGCTTTGCCCGTGGATGTGCGGCGCGGCTTACCCGCAGGTGCCGGAGCATCCCGATCAGGGCGCACCTGCACCTTCTGACCTTTGATTCGGGTGGCCCGCAGCGCATTGACAACCTCAGTGACGGAGTCGGCCGGCACCTCGACGAGCGAGAACCGATCGGTGATCTCGATCGAGCCGACGTCCCGCCCCGTCAACCGCGTTTCGCCGGCGATCGCACCGACCAGGTCCTGCGGGCGAACACCACCCGCCCGGCCGGCACCCACATACACGCGAGCGGTACCTGCCGTGCCTGTCCGGGCGCGCTCCTTGGACCCACGCCCCGCCGCGGCGCCCTTGCCCTTTGGCTTGCCCTTCCCCTTGCCCTCGCCGTCGGACTTGGGGGCGGCATCAGGGATCTCGTCCTCGTCCGATGGTCCAGCGACGGCTTCGTGAGCGAGCTTGACGGCCGCCATCGCCACCTCGACGACGTCGTACTCGTCAGTCAGCGACTCGACGACCACCCCCACGTGACCGAGGTCGCCGGCTACCAGGATGTCCTCAAGTGCGGCGCGCGTCACCTCGAGCCGGCGTGCGTGAAGGTCGGCCACCGTTGGCACCTTGTGCACCGGGATCTTGTGCTTGGTCACGCGTTCGATCGTCTTGAGCTGTCGGTGCTCGCGCGGTTCAGCCAACGTGATGGCCA
>JAHELE010000066.1 GCA_024644345.1 Actinomycetes bacterium
TGGTGGGGGGTGCTCCGGTGACCCAGGAGTACGCCGACGCGGTCGGTGCTGACGGGTATGCCGCTGACGCGTCCACCGCAGTCCGCCGCGCCAAAGAACTCCTCGAAAACCGCCGCGCACTGGTTCGGGCCTGATGAACCTGGAGGCCTTGCTGAAGGCTGGTTCCCGCCCCGTCATCACCGCTGAGCTGCCGTCCATCGACGGTGGCGGGTTGGCGAAGGTGCACGACCGACTCGAGGCCATCGCCCCCTACGTCGACGCAGTCAACGCCACTGACAACCCGGCAGCTCATGCTCACGCATCGAATGTCGCGATCGCGATCGCCATGCAGCAGGCCGGGGTCGAACCGATCATGCAGGTGGTGTGCCGAGACAAGAACCGGATCGCCATCCAGGCCGATATCGTGGGTGCCTCGATGTTTGGTGTCAGGAACATCTGTGCCCTCACCGGTGACGACGTGACGGCCGGTGATGAGCCAGAGGCGCGTCGGGTCTTCGACCTCGATGGACCACAGGTGGTGGCCGTCGCGACCGGACTGGGGCAGGGGCACTACGTGTCGGGGCGAAAGATTGAGCCGGCACCAGACCTCTTCGTTGGGGCGGTCGAGAACCCTTTCGCGCCGCCGATTCCGTATCGGGTCGAGCGCGCCAAGACCAAGAGTGACGCCGGTGCGCGGTTCCTCCAGCTGCAGATTGGCTACCACGCCGATCGTCTGGAGGAGTTCGTTGCCGGCTGCGTCGACAACGGGGTGACGCAGAAGACTGCCCTGCTTCCCACACTCGTTCTGGTCAGGCGGGCCGGCGCCCTGCGATTCATGGATCGCGAAGTTCCCGGCATCAGCGTTCCGGCTGACGTCATCGACCGAGTGGCGAACGCGAGCGATGAGGCGGAGGAGGCCTACCAACACGCTCTCGAGCAGGCCCGCCATGCCTTGTCGCTCCCAGGGGTCGCCGGACTGCACCTGACCGACTTTCGCCATGACGGAAGTCTCGGCCGTCTCGTCGAAGAGCTCGGGGTGCGGGATGTCGATCGAAGACGGGATGCCTCGTGACGGTTGAGGATGGCGTTCCGGAACGCGTCCGACTGCGCTTCACGCCTTCAGACAAAGAGGTGCGTGTACCAACGGGGGTTCCGGTCTTTGACGCCGCCAGTTGGAACGGGATCGCGATCGACTCCACCTGTGGCGGTCATGGCACCTGCAAGAAGTGCAAGGTGCAGATCATCGAGGGTAACGTTCCGGTGCAGAGTTTGGATCGTCGCGCGTTCTCTCAGGAGCAGCTCGAGGACGGCTGGCGCCTGGCGTGTGTCGCGCGCACCAATGGCGACCTCGTCGTTGATGTACCTCCCCTTACGACGCGGCCGAAGGCGGCCACGTTCGGCGTGGGGCGTCAGGTCATCCTTCGTCCCGCAGTACAGAAGAGGTATGTCGAGCTCACTGAGCCGTCACTCACCGATCAGCGCACTGACTCGCAGCGTGTGTTTGATGAGCTCGATGATCTTGAGCTCACCGTGGACCTCGACGTCTACCGCACTTTGGGGCAAACGCTTCGGGAGGCCGACTACAAAGTCACGGCCGTCGTGGCCGACGACCGCCTGATTGCCGTCGAGCCGGGTGACACGACGACGCGATCGTTCGGCCTCGCCTTTGACCTGGGGACCACCACCGTGGTGGCCAACCTCATGGACATCACGACCGGCACCCCAGCGGCCGTGACGTCAATGCTCAACAAGCAGCAGCCTTACGGGGCCGACGTGATTGCTCGGATCAGCGCGACCATGCTTGATGCCGACGCGCTCAGACACCTCCAGCAACTTGCCCACGAGACTCTCGACACCCTCGCCAAAGAGGCGTGCGCCGAGGCGGGTGTAGAGGCCGACGAGATCTACGAGGTTGCCCTCGCCGGCAACGCGACGATGGTGCAGCTGGCGTTGGGGATCAACCCGGAGCCTCTCGGCGTCGCACCGTTCATCCTCGCGGCGCGACAGTTCGAGAACGTGATGGCATCCGACCTCGGCGTGACGACGCACCCCCGTGCCCGAGCCACCGTTGTTCCGGCGCTCGGTGCCTACGTCGGTGGCGACATCATCGCGGGCGCACTGGCATCGGGGATGGACCGGGACAAGCGGTTGCGACTCTTCGTCGACATCGGAACGAACTGCGAGATCGTCATTGCTGACGGAGAGCGGATCATGGCGACGGCCGCTCCTGCCGGCCCCGCGTTCGAGGCTGCATCGATCCGATGTGGGATGCGCGCCGCTCCTGGAGCCATTGAGGTCGTCAAGGTCACCGATGACGCCATTGAGCTGCAGGTGATCGGCGACGAGCCAGCGGTGGGGGTGTGCGGGTCAGGGCTTGTTGATGCCGTAGCCGAGCTCGTACGAGTCGGGGTGATCGACCCGTCCGGTCGGTTCGCCGACCCCGAGACGGTCAGGGCCACCCACCCACACCTGGCAGAGCGCATGACGTTGATCGGCGAGGAGAAGGTCTTCGTCCTTGCCGAACCCGTAGACGAGGGCGCCGATCCAGTCGTGCTCAGCCAGCGTGATGTCCGCGAGCTACAGTTCGCCAAGGCGGCGATCGCCACTGGTTGGCACCTGCTCTTCGAGGACTTCGGAATCAAGGAGAGCGACATCCAGCAGGTGCTGTTGGCCGGCTCGTTCGGCACGTACTTGTCGGCTGCCAGCGCCGTGCGAATCGGCCTGGTCCCGAAGATCCCGGTACTTCGGATCGTGAGTGCCGGGAATGTGGCCGGCGAAGGCGCCAAGATGGTGCTGCTGTCGGCGGCTGAACGGCATGGGGTGAGCACGTTGCTGAGGGAGATCGAGTACGTCGAGCTCTCCGACCGCACCGACTTCCAGGACCGTTTCGTGGAGCAGTTGGCCTTCCCCACATGAGAACGGCTGACGCCACAGTGGGCGTCATCGCGTGTGGCGCCCTGGCGACCGACATCAGTGAGATCGTCACCCGACGCCAGTGGGCAGTCGATGTTCATCCATTGCCCCCCTTGCTCCACAACCAACCCAGTCGCATCGCGCCCGAGGTGGAGCGCACGCTCGTCGAGATCAGGGGGCGCTACGAGCGAGTGGCTATTGCCTACGCCGACTGCGGCACATACGGCGCACTCGACGACGTCTGCGAGCGTCAGGGGATCGAGCGACTGCCCGGGTCGGACTGCTACGGCGTCTACGCCGGTGCGGACGAATACCGCAGAATGCTCGAGAAGGAACCGGGCACCTATCTACTCACGGATTTTCTGGCGGCCTCCTTTCATCGAAGTGTGATCGTCGAGCTCGGGCTCGACCGCCACCCGGATCTACGAGACGACTACTTCCGCCACTACTCCCGCGTCGTGTGGTTGACGCAGCGCCGGACGCCGCTACTGCAGAATGCAGCCGAACGGGCCGCGACATCCATCGGTCTGCCATTGGAGGTGGTGGACGTCGGGATCGCGGGTCTTGAGCGCGCCCTCGAACCGCTCGTTCGAACGGTCCGGCCATGACGTCGGCGGTCGGTCCTGATCCGCGCGGGTGGTGCTTCTAGACCGCAGTTGGTCACCCGAAGAGCTCGGCGATGGTGTCGGCAACTGCGTCGGGGTCGTCGATGGCTGGCGAGTGACCGGCCGCGGGCAGCGCGGTCACCTTTGCTCGCAGCCGGTCGGCCATCTCCCGCTGCTGGTCGGTCGGCCACACGTCGTCTCGTCCACCGATCACGACTGCCGTCGGGGGGGCCACTGAAGCCAGCGCCTCGACCTGGTCAGTGACGCCGCACAGGGTTTCGATCATGACCTGCAACGATCCGGGGCTGTTGGACAGGAAACGGCGGTTCAGGAACGCGTCGATGTCGGGACTGGGCTGCTGGATTCCGGCTGCGGCGTCCATGGCACGTTTTCCCTGGAGGACTGCCTCGAGCCCAAGCCGGTTCATGATGTCGACGAACATGCGGAGCACACTCTGCTGGTCGTCGGGCAGGGCTGCCGGGCCGGACGCGATGATGGCCAGGCCGTCGGCCGCAAGGGGGTCCGATAGCACGGCCTCGCGCACGACGAGGCCCCCGAAGGAGTGGCCCGCGAGCACCAACGGCCGCGGCAGGGTCGCAGCGACGGCCCACACGTCCGCGGCGAACCCTGCGAGGGAGTACCGATCAGCGTCTGGTGGCCCAGGGGTCTCGAACTGACCGGTGAGGTCAAAAGCGACAGATCGCGCTCCTCGGAGCGCCAGCGGAACCAGCAATGAGATGAAGTCCTCCTTGCTCCCTGTGAACCCAGGCACGAGTACTACCGAGCCGACAGGCGGGGCTGTCAAGGCTGCGTCGTTGTCGAGCGCGGCGAAGGTTCCGCGCCCGGTGGCCAGGGAGACGGGGCCGACTCCTGAAGGAGGCTCGATGAAGGGTGGGATGCTCACGCTGGGCAGAATAGGCTGCGACGTATCTGGTCGATCTTCGACCCGCACCCACGATGAGCAGGAGGCCGCGTGACCCGGACGATCGCCGTGGCCAACCAGAAGGGTGGGGTCGCCAAGACCACGACTGTCGCGTCCGTGGGCATGGCGCTGGCCGAGCTCGGCCAGCGGGTGTTGGTCGTCGACCTCGACCCGCAGGCGTGCCTGACGTTCTCGCTCGGGCTCGACCCGGAGGCGCTCGAGCTGTCGATTCACGACGTCTTCATGGGCCGAGTGGGCAGTGCGATGGTGGTGCGGGCGGTCTCGCCCAACCTCGATCTTCTGCCCAGCACGATCGACCTCACCGGCAGCGAGATCGCACTGCATGACCGGGCGGCTCGCGAGTACGTCCTGCGGTCGGCGTTGGCCGAGGTGGGCGACGACTACGACTTCGTCATCATCGACTGCTCGCCTTCTCTGGGAGTCCTCACGATCAACGCGCTGACGGCGGCCGATGAGGTTCTCATCCCTCTGCAGTGCGAGACGTTGTCACATCGGGGCGTCGGGCAGCTGTTGGCCACGATCAGCGACGTGCGGCGTCTGACCAACAAAGATCTCGAGGTGTTGGGAGTGCTGCCCACCCTGTTCGACGGTCGTACGACGCACGCTCGAGCGGTGCTGGCGGATGTGTCGGGACGATTCGGCGTCACCGTGCTCGATCCACCGATCAACCGTTCGATCCGGTTCGCCGAGGCACCAGCCACGGGCGAGTCGATCCTGACGTCAGCATCGTCCAGCCCAGGGGCTGCTGCCTACCGGGTGCACGCGCGCCAGCTCTTGGGACAGGAGGCGGCGGCGTGACCAAGCGCAAGGGAACAGACTTCAGCCGGATTCACCCACTGGATGCCAGCTCAGCGAGCTCTGACCGTTCGGCCCCTCACGACCAGGACGGCCGCCGGGCGCTCTTCAGCCCGGGGACGGTGCTGCCCGACGAAGCTGCGTCGACGGGACTGGTGAGAATCAACTGCGGTTACTGCGACGAGGAGACCGACCTGTCTCCGGCCGAGGCGCTGCGCCTGGCGGTGCCGTCTCTGCACCTTCCCTTCCTCAAGCGGGGGCACGGCTCGTGGATGCGTTGCCCGGCGTGCCGCCGACACACTTGGGTGAGCGTGCAGATCCACCTGCCGTAGTCGCAACGTTGTCAGGTCGTGGTGGTGGTGGTTCCGGTCGAGCCGCCGCGCCGACGTCGACGGCGGCGCCGTGGCGCGTCCGACGAGGGGTCGCCGGTCGACGGGGACGTCGTGGCCGTGACCGCATTGGTGGCGCCGCTCGACTCTGTGCCACCGCCGGTCGACTCGCCCCCACGAGTACGTTTGCGGTTGCGCGGTTGCCGGCTCTTCGGCGCCCCGCCGTCGCGAGGCTTCGACGCACCCTTCGGGCGACCGGAGTCGGCGCCCCGAGGCGACCGCCGGGCCTTGCCGGTCTCGCCGAGGTCCTCGACCTCCTCGGCGGCCAGGCCCTCTCGGGTGCGCTGGGACTTGGGCAGCTCGCCCGTGGTGCCTGGCGCGATATCGAGGTCGGTATACAGGTGCGGCGACGTGGAGTACGTCTCGATCGGATCGTCGAACGACAGGCCGAGCGTCTTGTTGATCAGGATCCATCGGGGGAGGTCTTGCCAGTCGACCAGGGTGACGGCCACCCCGGTGGCACCAGCTCGTGCCGTGCGGCCGATCCGGTGGACGTAGCTCTTCTCGTCGTCGGGGCAGTTGTAGTTGACCACGTGGGTGATGCCGTCGATGTCGATACCGCGGGCGGCAACGTCGGTGGCCACGAGCACGTCCACCTTGCCGTTGCGGAAGGCGCGCATGGCCTGCTCGCGGGCACCCTGACCGAGGTCGCCGTGCACCGAGCCGACGGCGAAGCCGCGAGAGCTCAGGTCGTCGGCGAGCTTCTGTGCCTGACGCTTGGTGGGGCAGAAGATGATCGTGTGGCCGCGGCCCTCGGACTGGAGGATGCGTGCAACGATCTCGGCCTTGTCGACCGGATGCGTTCGGTAGGCATGCTGCTGCACCCGCTTGACGAGCTGGCTGTTGTCCTCGTCGGGGTCGATCGCCCGAATGTGCGTTGGCTGGTTCATGTAGCGGCGGGCCAGGGCGATGACGTCCCCCGGCATGGTGGCCGAGAAGAGCATGGTCTGGCGGTCGGCCGGGGTGAGCGCGACAATGCGCTCGACGTCAGGGAGGAACCCCATGTCGAGCATCTCGTCGGCCTCGTCGAGTACGAGGGTCTGGATCGCGCCGAGGTGCAGGTGCCGCTTCTCGACGAGGTCGAGGAGGCGTCCTGGCGTACCGACCACGACGTCGACGCCGGCTTCGAGGGCTTCGACCTGGGGCTCGTACGAGCGACCGCCGTAGACGGTGAGCACACGCGCCCCGCGGGTCTTGCTTGCGTGCCGGATCTCGTTGGCGACCTGCATGGCGAGCTCGCGGGTGGGGACGACGACGAGGGCCTGAGGTGTCGCCGACGGCTCATGATCAGGGTGCACCGGGTCGTTGGGGGCGACCAGCCGCTCGAGCAGGGGGAGGGCGAAGCCGAGCGTCTTTCCGGTGCCGGTCTTGGCCTGGCCGATGACGTCGTGGCCGTCGAGAGCCACCGGAAGGGTGAGTTCTTGGATGGGAAATGCCTCGGTAATGCCCAGGTGAGCCAGGTCGGCCACCGTTTCGGAACGGATGCCGAGGTCAGCAAATGTAGTCAGGGGGTCCGCCTTGCAGGTCGATGACGGGCTTCAGTCTACCGCTCGTCCACTCGCTACCCTTCGGCCATGCCTGATGACCCCTATGCCGCTGCCGTGATCGATCTGCTCGGCGTCCTCGCCTACGGCGAGCTCTCCGCGTTCGAGCGGCTCTGTGCCGACGCGGCGCTGGCGCCGACGTTGGACGACAAGGCTGAGGTCGCTGCCATGGCGTGCGCCGAGTTCGGCCACTTCCAACAGCTGCGGGACAAGCTGATCGATCTCGGCGTCTCGGCCGAGGACGCCATGCGTCCCTTCGTCGCCCCGCTCGACGCCTTCCACGCATCCACGGCCCCGGCCGATTGGCTCGAAGGTCTGGTCAAGGCGTACGTGGGTGACGGGATCGCCGCCGACTTCTACCGCGAGATCTCGGTCCTGCTGGACGACGAGACCCGAGCGCTCGTGCTGGAAGTCTTCGGTGACACCGGCCACTCGGCCTTTGTCGTGAGCAGGGTGGGGTCGGCGATCGCGTCCGACCCTCGCGTGGCCGGACGTCTAGCCCTCTGGGGCCGTCGCCTGATGGGTGAGGCGCTCAGCCAGGCCCAGCGCGTCGCTGCTGAGCGAGACGCGCTGGCCGCACTTCTGGCCGGTGGTGGTGGCAGCGGTGGCATGGACCTCGTCGAGCTGGGCCGCATGTTCACCCGGATCACCGAGCAGCACACCAAGCGGATGGCGGCCCTCGGCCTTTCGGCCTAAGCGCCCGCGTCCACCGTCACATGGCGCCGAAGCCGACGCGTCGTGCCTCCTGCTCGCCGATCTCGACATAGGCCAGCTTGTCGGCCGGCACGAGCACTCGTCTGCCGCGCGAGTCGGCGAGGTCGAACAGCGCCGTTGCGTCACTCGCGCACGCGCGCACCAGCGACGAGACATCGTCAGGTGTCAGCTCGGTCTCGACGACCAGCTCTCGGGCGACGCCCTTCACCCCGACCTTGACCTCCATCGCGACCTCCGCACTCGTCCTGTGGGCACGCGCCCGCGGCGTCAGGCTAGTCGACGCCGTCCACGTCGGCGCGAGGGAACCCGCCGATGCCGCGCCAGGCGAGTGAGGCGACCAGCTCTTCGGCCGCGGATCGGCTGAGCTCACCGTCCTGGGTGAGCCACCATCGGGCCGCGACCTGGGCAGCCCCGGTGAGCCCGGCCGCCAACAGCATCGCCGCCTCGTGGTCGAGCCTGGTGTCCTCGGCGATCACGTCCGAGACGGCCACAGCACACGCGTGGGTGGCCGCGTCGACCCGCTCGCGGACGGACGGTTCGGCAGTGAGGTCGGACTCGAACACGAGCCGGAAGGTGCTGTCGGGGTCGGCCATGAAGGCGAAATAGGCGCCGATGGTGGCGTTGACCCGGGCCTGGTTGTCGTCCGTCGACGCCAATGCGGCCCGCACGGCCACCTCGAGCGCCTCGCTGCCGGCGTCGAGCAGGGCAAGGTAGAGGTCGAGTTTCCCAGGAAAGTGCTGGTAGAGGACGGGTTTGCTGATACCCGCCTGCTGCGCGATCGTGTCCATGGAGGCCGCGTGGTAGCCGGACGCCACGAACACCTCGCGGGCGGCGTCCAGCAGCTGACTACGGCGCTCGTCGCGGCTCAGCCGCCTGCGGCCCTGGGGCGAGACGTGGCTGGGGCCCTGAGGAGGGTCTCCTGCTACGGCCATGCCGCCGGAGCCTACTCCCCAGTAATGCCAGTTGAGGACCAGAAGGGCCGTGCCGATGTAAGGATGGGGCCACCTGCCCCTGCCCGCCGTCAGCAACGGCCGGGTCATCGCCGAAGGGATCGACGCCGTGACGACCGAAGCGACGCTTCTGGACGCGCTCCGCGCGGTCCCCGGCGTCGCTGCCGCAGACATCGAGCCGGACGAGCGGCCGGATGGTGCGGGCACCCTCCGTCTGCAGCTGGCGGCCGGGGCCGACGAGATCGCGGTGGCCACCAGCGTGAATCGTGTCCTGCGCGAACAGTTCGGACTGGCCGTCGACGCGGGCCGCGTCCAGGTCGTCGAGGAGTCGGTCCCATTCGACTCAGCCGAGCCGGTTCCGGCTGCTGTGCCGTCGGCCTCGCCCTCGGGAATGGAATCGCCCTCCGCACCTGTACAGCCGGTCCAGCCGCAGCCACCGCTGACGACGGCACCGCAACCCGACCCGGCTCGCCCCAACCTCACGGCTGTTCCTGAGTACGAGGCAGTCGAGGCGCAACCGGACTTCGACGACGACCTCACGGCTGCTCTCGTCGAGTCGACCCGTCCACCCCGGATCCTGATTCAGCGCATGCAGCTGGTCTCGGCTGGTCTTGGCGTGACGACTTCGGTCTCGCTCAGCTGGCTCGGCAACGCGTATGTGGGCGAGTCGTCCGCGGCCGCCACTCCGTCGAGCGTGCACCGCTCGGTTGCCACGGCCACTCTCCGTGCGCTCGAAGAGGTGGTCGGTACCGCCGCTCGCTTTGAGCTCGAGCAGCTCGAGATCAATCAGCTCGGACCTGACCGAGCAGTTGTCGTCGTGGTCGCAATGCTCACCAAGCTCGGGTCCGAGCGGCTGACCGGTGTCTCCGTCGTCCGCGAGGACGTACGCCAGGCGGTGATCCGCGCCACCTTGGATGCGCTCAATCGCAGGCTCGAGTCGTTGCTTCTCCCCGCGTGAACGCACCGCACTGGCCCGGCGTCGAACAATCGGTTGGCGGCTGCACGCTCTTCGTCCGCACGAGCGCCGCTGGCGCCCCGGTGCCCCGTCCGCCGGCGCTGATGATCCACGGGCTCGGCGGCCAGTCCACCAACTGGACCGACCTCATGGCTGAGCTCGTCGACGATGTCGAGGGCTGGGCGCCTGATCTGCCCGGCTTCGGCTGGTCACCGCCGCCCCCCGACGCCGACTACTCCCTCACGGCAGACACCGAGGTGCTGTCGGCGTTTCTGGAGCAGATCCATGCCCAGAGCAGGCAACAGATTCACGTGTTCGGCAACTCGATGGGGGGTGCGATTGCCGTGCTCGTGGCGGCGGCTCGTCCCGATCTGGTGGCCTCTCTCACCTTGATCTCGCCTGCGCTCCCCGATCTGAGGCCACGCCGCGACACGATGGGCGTGCCGGTGGTTGCTCTGCCCGGAATCGGTCGACAGCTGGTGGAACGGATGGCTCGAGTACCCGCGGAGCGTCAGGTGCAGGGGATGGTGGCGCTCAACTACGGCGATGCCACGGCCTTCACCCCCACACGTCGGGTCGAGGCGGTCTCCGAGGTGCAGCGACGGCTGGCGCTGCCTTACGCAGGAGAGGCGCTGTCGGGCGCGGCCCGGGGGTTGCTCCGATCATTCATCGACCCTGGCCCCTCCGGTCTGTGGGCCACCGCCGGAAGGCTCCGGTGTCCGACGCTGGTGCTGTACGGCGGGCGCGACCGGCTCGTCGACCCCCGACGGAGCAGGCGCGCGGCTCGCCACATGCCGCACGCCCAGATCATCACGCTGCCGCGCGTCGGTCACGTGGCGCAGATGGAAGACCCCTCACTGGTCGCGCGGTTCGTTCGGCCGATGCTGACCGATGACCATCGCACAGTGGCCCCATGAAGCCACCGGAGGTGCCCCCCGAGCTGATCGATGCGGCGGGGCTGGGGGTCGGCGCCACGTGGTCGTGGCTCGCGGGGTTGGGCGGTGGGGCATGGCGGGTTGAGCGAGCACATGCCCCTGACGTCGTGGTGCGCCCGGCCACCGACGTCGAACAGCGTGCCGCTGGTGCCGCTGCCGACGTGGGCGTCGGTCCAACGGTGGTTGCGATGGCTGACGGGTGGCTGGTCGTCGAGTACCTGAGGGGAGCGCACCTCACGACACTCGAGCTGAGCCGGCCCCCCATCGTGAGCGAGCTGGCCCGAGTGCTGCGTCGCATGCACTCGAGTGACGTCCACCTTCCCGAGGTAGAGCTGGCGGGGGCGCGCCACCGGTACCTGGAGCAGCTCGACACGAGCTCTCTTCCCGGCTCGCTGCTGTCCTTCGCTGCCGAGGCCGACGAGGTCGAGCGGCGGCTGGTATCGGACGGGGTCACCCCGGTTCCTGCCCATCTCGATGTGGCGGCGAACGTCCTCGCAACGCCGTCCGGGCTACGGCTGATCGATTGTGAGTATGCAGGCGCCGCCGAGCCGGCCCGGGAACTCGGGCAGGTCATCTGGGAGGCGCAGATGGACCCGACGAACGTTGAGCGGCTCGTATCCGCCTACGGCCCGAGGGAAGGAGTCTCCGAGCGGTCGACGCGAGAGTGGGCCTGGATCACCGGCGTCACCTGGACCCTGTGGGCGTTCTGCCGCGCGGGGGACCACTCGACCCGGTGCTATGCGCGTCGGTCGTGGGAACAGATGAACACATTCTGGGCGCGTCCGACCCCCTGAACTGGGGCTATCCGCGACACAGATGAAAACTTGTGCGAAACCCTCCCCCTCGGGGTGTCATCTCTGGTTGTCTGCCTCTGGGCGAAAGCCCCTCTCAGCGGCCCCCCTGCTCTGCGTCCCCCCTCGGAGCAGGGGGGTCCTCCACGCTCGTGGACGGAAGGCTCCCGCTGAAGTGGCCGCAGTGGTGAGGGACGCAATCCCGCTGGATCGCGCCCCTCACCACAGGTGACGATCTGTGGTCAGACGAGGTCGAACCGGTCGAGGTTCATCACCTTGTCCCACGCGGAGACGAAGTCGTTCACGAACCTCGCCGACGCGTCAGCCGATGCGTAGACCTCCGCCAGTGCCCGTAGCTGCGAGTTCGAGCCGAAGGCCAGGTCGACGCGACTGCCGGTCCACTTCACGTCACCGGTGTGTGCATCGCGTCCTTCGAACGTCTCCTCGGTATCCGACGTTGGTGACCATGTGGTGTCCAGGGTGAGGACGTTCACGAAGAAGTCGTTCGTCAGCGTCCCGGGCTGCTCGGTGAAGACACCCAGTGGCGACTGGTCCGCATTGGTGTTCAGGACCCGCATGCCGCCCACGAGCACCGTCATCTCGGGTGCAGTCAGGCTGAGCAGTCGAGCTCGCTCAACCAGCAGATGCTCCGCCGGCTGGGTGTGCCCCTTGCCCAGGTAATTGCGGAACCCATCGGCCGTCGGCTCGAGGACGGCAAAGGCCTCGACATCGGTCTGCTCCTGTGAGGCATCCGTGCGTCCAGGTGTGAAAGGCACCGTGACGTCGTGCCCGGCATTCTTCGCCGCCTGTTCGACGGCAGCACAACCCCCGAGCACGATCAGGTCGGCCAGGGAGACCTGCTTGCCACCGTTGTTCTCACTGTTGAACTGCTGCTGGATCGACTCCAGGCCCTGCAGAACCTTCCTCAGCTCGGCCGGGTTGTTGACCGCCCAGTCGTTCTGCGGAGCCAGGCGAAGGCGTGCCCCGTTGGCTCCGCCGCGCTTGTCGGTGCCGCGGAACGTCGACGCCGAGGCCCATGCGGTCGAGACCAGCTGGGAGATCGACAGTCCTGAGCTGAGGATCGTGCTCTTGAGGGCACCGATGTCGTCGCCACCGATCAGCTCGTGGGCAACCGGCGGGACCGGGTCCTGCCACAGCTGCGGCTCGGAGGGCACCAGGGGGCCGAGGTAGCGCTCGATCGGTCCCATGTCGCGGTGCGTCAGCTTGAACCAAGCCTTGGCGAAGGCATCGGCGAACTCCTGCGGGTTCTCGTAGAAGCGGCGAGAGATGGGCTCGTAGATCGGGTCCATCCGAAGTGCGAGGTCGGTCGTGAGCATGACGGGCGCGCGCCGCTTCGACGGGTCATGAGGGTCGGGCACGGCGTCGGCGGCAGCTGGATCGGTTGGGATCCACTGATAGGCACCGGCCGGACTCTTGACGAGATCCCACTCGTAGCCGAACAGCGTCTCGAAGTAGCTGTTGTCCCACGTGGTGGGTGTCGGCGTCCACGGTCCCTCGAGGCCACTGGTGATGGTGTCGTTGCCCTTGCCTGTGCCGTAGCTGTTGCGCCAGCCAAGGCCCATCTCCTGAAGTGGCGCGGCCTCGGGCTCGGGGCCAACATTGGCTGGGTCACCGGCGCCGTGGGTCTTGCCAAATGTGTGGCCGCCGGCGATGAGCGCAACCGTCTCTTCGTCGTTCATGGCCATGCGGGCGAAGGTCTCGCGGATGTCGCGCGCGGCGGCGAGCGCGCTCGGCTCGCCGTTCGGTCCCTCCGGGTTGACGTAGATCAGTCCCATCTGCACTGCGGCCAGCGGGTTCTCGAGGTCGCGGTCGCCGGTGTAGCGCTCATCGCCGAGCCAGGTGTCCTCGTTGCCCCAGTTGACCGGCTCGGGCTCCCAGACGTCCTCACGGCCTCCGCCGAAGCCGAACGTCTTGAAGCCCATGGACTCGAGCGCGCAGTTGCCGGCAAAGACCAGCAGGTCGGCCCACGAGATCTTCTGTCCGTACTTCTGCTTGACCGGCCAGAGCAGCCGACGTGCCTTGTCGAGGTTGCCGTTGTCGGGCCAGCTGTTGAGA
>JAHELE010000067.1 GCA_024644345.1 Actinomycetes bacterium
TGAGGTTCGTGACCGTGACCAGGTCGCCGCCTACCTGTTCGGAGACGAACTGCAACGGATAGAACGCCGCCGCCACGGTCCATCCCTGGTCGGCAGGCTGGGTGGCGGGGTCGGAACCGCAGCCGGCGAGGGCCGACAGTGAGAGGAGGCCGACGAGAACGGCCAGGGACGTCGGGCCGAGTCCGCGTCGCTGGGGCATGGCCCCAGTGTGATCTAAATGAAAACGGTTGTCAAAACCGTCTAGGTCACCGGAACTTGTCCACGGCTACGTAGACGAGGATGCCGACGGTCAGGAGCCGCAGGATCCGGCCGAGTGGTGACACGTGCGACCAGCCGAGGCTCGCCAGCCACGCCAGGAAGAGCGCCAGGACCAGCAGCAGGATTCCGCCGACGGCGTTCTCCAGGTACAGACCGGCGAAGAGAACGCTGCCGAGCACGATGAGGAACAGCCAGCGGGGGACGCGGCTGAGTCGCACCAGCCACGGCGCGCTGATCCGCTCGAAGGCTGACGGGGTGTGGTCGTCGGACATTTATCCTCGCAGCGGAAGTGGACAGGTGCTGACCATCGTCTCCCACAGTCGCGCTCGCGGATCGTCCGGGGCGATGCGCGAGTATGTGGGTATGGCCGACTGGGTGGTGGTGATGCGCTTCGTCGTACCTGCCGACCGTGCAGATGTCTTCCACGATGAGGCGCGCGCTGCGAGCCGGCTGCTGGCCGACCTGCCCGGATGCACAGGTGTCGACGTCGGCCGTGCATCCGATGACCGCACGCTGTGGACCGTCGTGTCACGCTGGGACTCGGTCGGTAGCTACCGCAGGGCCCTCTCGGCGTACGCGGTGAAGCTGAACGCGGTGCCCTTTCTGTCGCGGTCGATCGACGAGCCGACCGCGTTTGAGGTGCTGTACGGAGTTGACTCAGCTGGCGAGCGCACGGCGTCCGGCGACCTCGCGGGCGATGCCGAGACCGTCGACCGCTCCCGATAGCCTTGCGGGATGGCCGCCGACCTCATCGACACCGTCGTCTCACTGTGCAAACGCCGGGGATTCGTCTACCCGAGCTCGGAGATCTACGGCGGCCAACGCGCTGCCTGGGACTACGGCCCCCTGGGTGTCGAGCTCAAAGAGAACGTCAAGCGGCAGTGGTGGCAGTCGGTGGTCCGTGAGCGTGACGACGTCGTCGGCGTCGACACGTCAGTCATCCTGGCGCCTGAAGTGTGGCAGGCATCCGGACACGTGTCAGCCTTTGTCGATCCGCTCACCGAATGCACCTCGTGCCACAAGCGATTTCGGGCCGACCATCTCGAGGAGGCTTTCGCGGCCAAGCACAAGCGTGAGCCGGAGTCGCTGGCTGAGGTCAACTGTCCCAACTGTGGGAACAAGGGCCAGTTCACCGAGCCCAAGCTGTTCAACGGCCTGCTGAAGACGCATCTGGGCCCGGTCGAGGACGGCTCCGGAACGGCCTATCTACGCCCCGAGACCGCACAGGGTTTGTTCATCTCATTTGCCCAGGTGCAGCAGGTGTCGCGTCGAAAGGTGCCATTCGGTATCGCCAATGTGGGGAAGTCGTTCCGTAACGAGATCACCCCAGGCAACTTCATCTTCCGCACGCGTGAGTTCGAGCAGATGGAGCTGGAGTTCTTCGTCAAGCCGGGAACTGACGAAGAGTGGCATCAGCGGTGGATCGACGATCGGATGGCGTGGTACACGGATCTGGGCATCTCCCCTGACAACCTTCGCCTCTACGAACACCCGGCCGAGAAGCTCTCGCACTACTCCAAACGCACGGTGGATCTCGAGTACCGGTTCAGGTTTGGCGGCCAGGAGTTCAGCGAGCTCGAGGGTGTCGCGAACCGCACCGACTTCGACCTCAAGGCGCACGCTGAGGCATCAGGGCAAGACCTGTCGTTCTTCGACCAGGAGTCCGGTGAGCGCTGGTACCCGTACGTGGTCGAGCCCGCTGCCGGAGTCAACCGGGCGATGTTGGCCTTCCTGCTCGACGCCTACGCCGAGGATGAGGCGCCCAACGCCAAGGGTGGCGTCGACAAACGCACATTGCTGCGCCTTGATCCGCGTCTGGCGCCGGTGAAGGTGGCGGTGCTGCCGCTGTCGCGCAACGCCGACCTGTCGCCGAAGGCCCGTGACGTGGCGTCCGCGCTGCGCAAGCGGTGGAACGTCGACTTCGACGACGCCGGCGCCATCGGCCGTCGCTACCGGCGCCAGGACGAGATCGGGACGCCCTACTGCGTCACGGTCGACTTCGACTCTCTCGACGACCACGCCGTCACCGTGCGCGAGCGCGACACGATGAAGCAGGAACGGATCGGTATCGACGGTCTTGTCGACTTCCTCGCCCCCCACCTGCCTGCTTTCTAGTCAGTGTCGGATTTCCTGCGCTTCCGGGGCGTCCAACCAGTGAAAAGCGCAGGTAATCCATCAGCCGGCGTCGTGGGATTGCCCGAAGGGCTCACCGGATGACGCCGAAGGCGCTCCAGCTGGGAGGCATCGAGCTGCCGGTGCCGGTGGTGCTGGCGCCCATGGCGGGGATCACGAACGCCGCGTTCCGCCGGCTCGCTGCCGAACAGGGCGCCGGCCTCTACGTCTGCGAGATGATCACCAGCCGCGGTCTGGTCGAGAGGCAGGCCAAGACGTTGTCGATGCTGGCCTTCGACCCCCTCGAGGCGACACGTTCGGTGCAGCTCTATGGCGTCGACCCTCGGTATGTGGGCGAGGCCGTTCGCATACTTGTGGGCGAGTTCGGGGTAGACCACGTCGACTTCAACTTCGGCTGCCCCGTCCCCAAGGTCACCCGCAAAGGCGGTGGCGCCGCTCTGCCCTGGAAGCGTGACCTGCTGCGCGCGATTCTTGTCGAGGCCGTTCGCGCCGGGGCACCGAACGGCGTTCCCATCACCATGAAGACGCGCATGGGAATCGACAGCGACCACCTCACCTATCTCGATGCCGGTCGCATCGCCGAGGACGTGGGATGCGCTGCCATCGCCCTGCACGGCCGCACCGCAGACCAGCACTACTCGGGTGAGGCCGACTGGACGTCGATCGCCGCGCTCAAGCAGCGCGTCGGCATCCCCGTCCTGGGCAACGGTGACATCTGGGAGGCAGCGGACGCGGTACGGATGATCGACGAGACCCAGTGCGACGGCGTGGTGATCGGGCGGGGTTGTCTCGGGCGCCCCTGGCTGTTCCGCGATCTCGCCGCGGTCTTCACCGGCCGGCCTGTGCCAGAACCGCCTCCGCTGTCCGAAGTCGTCGGCATGGTGAGACGACACGGCGAGCTCCTCGCCGAGCTGTTGGGTGAGACCCGAGGCATGGCCGACCTTCGCAAACACATGGCCTGGTACTTCAAGGGATTCACGGTCGGGGGACAGACCCGGGCGGCGCTCGGCAAGGTGTCGTCGCTGTCCGAACTCGAGGTCCTGCTTGGTCACATCGATACCGACCAGGAGTTCCCGGCGTCTGAGATCGGTGTGCCACGCGGGCGTCAGGGATCACGCCGTCGTGTGGTGCTGCCGGACGGTTGGCTCGACGACCAGCACTGCGACTTTCTGGGTGCCGACGCTGAGCTCGACGTCAGCGGTGGTTGAGAGCGGTCAGCTCGTCGGGTCCGGCGGATTCTCCGCCAGGTAGAGCTTGAGCGACTCGGTGTCGTCGGCTGTCCAGCCGTCTGGCGGCAGCACCTCGGCCCACGCATCCACCGAGATCAGACCAAACTTGTGGCCGTGACCGTCCGGCACGCTGTTGGCGACCGCGAGGTCGGCCGATACCTGGAAGAAGGTCACCAGTGGGATCCAGACCATGTTCTCGCTGCGGTCTGGCCCAGGTTCCTCCGCCAGCCAGTCAGGTGGGCTCAGCAGCAAGTTGGGGCTCCACCAGCTGATTGGGTCGGACGCGTGCTGGATGTACATGATCTTCGGGTCGTCCCAGGGGCCTGGAACATTGCGGAAGTCGTTCGCTTCGGCGATGAATCGCACCTCGCGTCCACCTTCAAACACCGGCTGCCACTCCGGCGATCCGGCGTCCCTCTGGCCGCGGAACTCTTGGGCGAGGGTGTTGTCGAACGTCGGGCCCATGAACACGATTCCGTCTGTTCGGTTCTGCATGTCGTCAGAGCCGCTGAATGCCGTTTCACCACCGAAAGACCCCAGACTCTCGCCGAACACGACGAGCTTGGGCCGTGTGGTCTCTGGCAAGTTGACCCATTCGCCGTAGACCGCGTCGAAGAGGGCGCGGCCGGACGCCTCGGCTCTGCTCTTGTCAACCAGGAAGGAGAGCCAGCTGGGCAGATAGGAGTACTGCATGGCAACGGTGGCGGTGTTGCCTCCGTACATGAACTCGAGCGGCCAAAGTGCCTCGTCGTCGACCCAGCCACTGCCGGTGGTGTTGCCGACAATCAGCACGTCGCGGTTGAACCCGCCCAGTGTCTTGAGCTCGTCAACGGCCACCTGGGCTCGTTCACGGACGTTGTCTGACTCGCTGAGACCGGAGTACGCACGCACCGGGGACAGGGCCCGTTGGCTGGTGTAGTCCGTGATCTGCTCCGGTGTCGGGGTACCGGCTACGTAGTCGCGACCAGTGCGTCCGAGGGAGGCCCATGTGACGCTGGATGCCGGCCCACCTGACACGGTGTCGGACGTGGGCTTCCCGGTGTCCGGGTACGACTCGCGGTTGACCTGGGCAAAGCTGGAGTCGAGCAGACCCAGTGTGTTTCCGACGACCACATCGTTGACAAAGGCGAGCGCCAGGAAGGCCACCACAACGAATGCCAAGCCCTTGGCGATCTTGACCGGCAGCACTCGTCCGAGCTGTCGCAGAGTCCACCGGTAGAGCCGCCGCAGTCCACGACTGATACCGAGGATGACGACGAAGAACAGCACCATGACGAGGGACGCGACGAACGGGGTCGGCCCCGGTGTGTTTGCCATGTCCATCAGATCGCGTACCTGGGCTTGCCAGTACCGGTTGAGGTAGCTGCCCACGATCAGGGTCACGAAGCCGGCCACCGTCAGGATCTGCCACGCGCGACGCCAGCCCGCAGGGGACAGGGTCTTCGAGGTGAACTGGACGACGACCCATCGGACGCCAAGTCCCGCCGCGTACCCCATCGCTGCGGCGGCACCGGCGACGAGTCCCTGGAAGACGGCACCCCGCGGAATGAGACTGGGGGTGGCAGACAGGAACGCAAAGAAGAGAGCACCCACGATTCCCGTGAAGTCGTAGGTGAACCAGCGCCGGTACCAGTGGTGACGCCGAACGGGGGTGCCGGCGGCCGGAGAGTCAGCAGACTTCGTCGTGTCCACCGCTTGGTCGCTCATCTCATCTCCTGTTGAACCGGTCGTTGGATCCATCATGGGTCTTTCTACCCGGTTCGGCAGGGATCCCGCGCGACTACGGTGGGAGGACGTCACCACGCTGGGAGGCAGCATGCGGTACGTGTACGCGTTCGCCGAGGGCAACAAGGACGAGAAGGACCTGCTCGGCGGCAAAGGCGCCAACCTCGCCGAGATGACCTCGCTGGGTCTCCCCGTACCGCCGGGATTCACCATCACGACCGAAGCCTGCCGGGCCTATCGGTCGCTGGGGCATGCTCCGGAAGGGCTCGGTACCGAGCTTCGCGAGCACCTGGCCCGCCTGGAGACCGACATGGGGAGAAAGTTCGGCGCTGCCACCGAGCCGCTCTTGCTGTCGGTTCGTTCGGGTGCGAAGTACTCGATGCCGGGAATGATGGAGACAGTCCTCAACATCGGACTCAACGACGACACGGTCCGGGCCCTCGCGGATGAGACCGGCGACGAACGGTTCGCCTGGGACTCGTACCGCCGCCTGCTCCAGATGTTCGGGCGCACCGTCCTGGACGTACCCCCGTCACGGTTCGACACGGTTCTGGAGAAGGCGAAGGCCGACGCCGGGGCGGCCCGAGACATCGATCTCACGCCCGACCAGCTGCGAGACGTCGTCGCCAGCTTCCAGGAGGTGATCGAGTCTGCGACCGGTCGCGGGTTCCCGCAGGACCCGTTCGACCAGTTGGATGCCGCTGTCCTGGCGGTTTTCCGATCATGGGAGGGCGACCGGGCCAAGCTCTACCGCCGGCAGGAGGGGATCTCGGACGACCTGGGCACGGCCGTCAACGTGATGGCGATGGTCTTCGGCAACCGCGGCGAGGACAGCGGAACTGGCGTGGCATTCACCCGCGACCCGGCGAGCGGAGCCGCCGGCGCCTACGGCGACTACCTACCCAACGCCCAGGGCGAAGACGTGGTGTCCGGAATCCGCAACACGATGTCGTTGGACGACCTCGCCATTCGCCATGCGGTGCAGCACGCAGAACTCCTCGAGATCATGCAGCGCCTGGAGACCCACTACCGCGATCTGTGCGACATCGAGTTCACCATCGAGCGCGGCCGGCTGTGGATGCTGCAGACCCGAGTGGGCAAGCGCACGCCGGAAGCCGCTTTCCGGATCGCGGTACAGCTGGTCGACGAGGGGCTGATCGACCTCGACGAGGCGTTGATCCGGGTGACGGGTGCGCAGCTCGCGCGTCTGATGTTTCCCCAGGTCGATCCGGCGGAGGCCGGGCGTCCCTGGGTCAAAGGCGTCCCGGCGTCACCGGGTGCAGCCGTTGGAGTGGCCGTCTTCGACTCCAAGCGGGCGGCAGTGCGGGCCGCCGCCGGTGAGCGGGTGGTGCTGGTTCGCCGCGAGACCAATCCCGACGACCTCGGCGGAATGATCGCGGCTCAGGGCATCCTCACCAGTCGCGGCGGCAAAACCTCCCACGCGGCTGTCGTCGCGCGGGGGATGGGCAAACCGTGTGTCGTGGGGGTGGAGTCGCTCACGGTTGACGAAGCAGCTCGTACGGCCACTGGCCCGGACGGGTTCACCGTGCGCGAAGGTGACGACATCTCGCTCGACGGGACGGCTGGGTCGGTCTTCCGCGGCGAGGTCGCGGTGATCGCATCTCCCGTCGTCAGCTCGCTCGAATCCCCAGAAGACTCCAGCCACTCCGACGACCCGGTGGTAGCCGCAGTCGTCCGCCTGATGAAGCATGCCGACCAAGCAAGGCGCCTTGGCGTCCGGGCCAACGCCGACACCGGTGAGGACGCCGCGCGTGCGCGACGAATGGGTGCGTCCGGTGTGGGCCTGGCCCGTACCGAGCACATGTTCCTCGGTGACCGGAAACAGCTCGTGGTGCGGCTGGTTCTGGCGAAGTCGGACGCCGAGCGTGCGGTTGTCTACGAAGAGCTGCTTCCGATGCAGCGGGCGGACTTCACCGCGCTCCTTGAGGCCATGGATGGTCTGCCGGTCACGGTGCGGCTGCTCGATCCGCCTCTGCATGAGTTCCTACCCGACCTTACCGAGCTGTCGGTGAAGGTTGCGCTGGAAGACATCCGGGGCAACCGGGACTCCGAGCACCACCAGCTGCTCGGGGCGGTCCGCCTGATGCACGAGGCGAACCCGATGATGGGAATGCGCGGAGTACGTCTTGGTCTGGTTCTGCCAGGGCTGTACGGACTGCAGGTGCGCGCTATGGCGGAGGCAACGGCGGACCGGATCGCGGCGGGCGGCTCACCGCGTCCTGAGATCATGGTGCCCCTGGTGGCGGCCCGCACTGAACTCGCACTCGTGCGCGACGAGGCTGAGCGAGTCATCGCGTCGGTCGCGGAGGAGCGCGGCGTCGACCTGGAGATCCCGATCGGCACGATGATCGAGCTGCCCCGGGCCGCAGTTCGGGCGGGTGACCTGGCCCATGTTGCCGAGTTCTTCTCATTCGGAAGCAACGACCTGACGCAGACCACCTGGGGATTCAGCCGGGACGACGTCGAGGGTGCGTTCTTCACCACTTACCTCGACGCCAACATCTTCAGCGTGTCGCCCTTCGAGACGATCGATGCCGACGGTGTCGGCGCACTCATCCGGATGGCCGCCGAGGCGGGACGAGCGGTTCGCCCGACGATCAGTCTCGGTGTCTGCGGCGAGCACGGTGGTGACCCGGCCTCGGTTCACATGTTCCATGACTGGGGTCTCGACTACGTCTCGTGCTCGCCGTTCCGCGTTCCGATCGCTCGGCTCGAAGCCGGCCGGGCCGCGATCGCCGGCGTCACCAGCGACACCCGTTGAGCGAGGTCGCGTAAGGTCACCGGTTGTGGGCGAGCAGGTGGGGGGCTACGACGACGCGGACGTCGAACGTCGCGTCGTCGAGACCGGCAAGAGCAGCAGGCGAAACGCCTTCGCCCGTGACCGGGCCCGCGTGCTGCACTCGTGGTCGCTGCGCCGACTGGCCGCAAAGACCCAGGTGGTTGTGCCGTGGGAGAGCGACTTCCCGAGGACCCGTCTGACGCACTCACTCGAGGTGGCACAGATCGGCCGCGAGCTGGGACAGACGCTTGGCTGTGACCCCGATCTGGTCGAGACGGCCGGTCTGGCACATGACCTCGGGCATCCACCGTTCGGTCATAACGGAGAGCAGGCACTCGACGAAGTTGCACAAGGATGCGGTGGGTTCGAGGGCAACGCCCAGAGTCTGCGGATCCTGACCCGGCTCGAAACGAAGCGGCTCGACGGTTCGGGGGCCAGTGTCGGGCTGAACTTGACCCGTGCCACCCTCGATGCCGCCACGAAGTACCCGTGGCCCAGATCACCCAAGCGCCCGAAGTACGGGGTGTACGCAGACGACAGAGGGGCGTTCGAGTGGTTGCGGGCCGGCGCTCCCGGTGAACGGCGGTGCATCGAGGCCCAGGTCATGGACTGGGCCGATGACATCGCCTACTCGGTACACGACTTCGAAGACGCCATCCACGCGGGCCATCTGACGCTCGACTCGCTGCACGACGCCGCCGAGCGCAAGGCGCTGCTCGACCTCACCAACGAGCGCTACGCCCGGGCATCGGGACGGGACGAGCTCGAGGCTGCCCTGGATCGGCTGTTGGAGCTGCCCTACTGGCCGCGGGGCTATGACGAGAGCCATCGGGCGATGGCGTCGTTGAAGAGCACGACGAGCGAGCTCATCGGGCGGTTCTGCCTGGCTGCCGAAACCGCCACCCGCGAGGCGTACGGGGACGGTGCCCTTCGCCGCTACCAGGCCGATCTCGTGGTCCCGTCAGGCGTGCGGGCCGAGTGCGCGGTCCTCAAGGCCGTCACTGCCCAGTACGTGATGCTGCGGAAGGGGGCTCCCGAGCGGTATGCCCAGCAGCGCGAGATCGTGACCGAGCTGACCCATCTGCTGATGCTTGGCGCTCCGGACACGCTGGAGCCGATCTTCGCTGAGTGGTACGGCCAAGCCGGCGACGATGCGGGGCGGCTACGAGCGGTGATCGACCAGGTGGCGTCACTGACTGACACCGCGTCCCTGGCAGCCTTTGGCCGGCTGCGGTCACGGTGACCGTGGAGCTTCGGGTCGTAGCGGTGGAGGTCGTGAGGCCGCTGCGTCACGCAGTGCTCCGCCCGGGGATGGCCCTGGCCGAATCGGTGTACCCGGCTGACGAGCTGGACGGCACTCTTCATGTCGCCGTCTGCGAGGGGGACGCGGTCATCGGCACCGCGACGGTGTTCCCCGAGCCTTATGACCTGCGACCCGCGTGGCGACTGCGGGGGATGGCTGTGGCCGAGGGGCGCCGAGGTGAGGGGATTGGCTCTCGGCTCCTTGCCGAGGTCCTTGAACAGGTGCGGTTGAGAGGCGCCGACCTGCTCTGGTGCAATGCCAGAACCGAGGCGCTCGCCTTCTACACCAGGCACGGCTTCACGGTCGTCGGCGAGGAGTTCCTGGCCGCGCACGGGGTGCCGCACTACCTCGCTGTCCGGCCACTGACGTGACGCAGAGCAGGCGTTCCCCACCGGAGTGATCCGGCGAGGAACGCCCTCTAGCTCTGGTGGACTAGGCCCAGAAGGAGTCCCAGTTGTAGAGATCGAAGAAGTGCTCGCGGCCGTCGGTGACCTGCCCGTTCTCCACCTCGAAGGAGATGCAGCAGTAGACGTCGAGCTGTTTGCCGTTGCGTTCGCCGGTGTTGTGGTGGATGCCGACGACGGCCCCGTCGTCGCTGTGAAGGACGTCGAGCAGCGTGGCCTTGAACGTTCCCGCAGTTTCGCCGCCGTACCGTCCGAACTGTTCGAACGTGGCGTCGCGGCCCTTGTGGTCTCCGGCGACGGTGCTCTTGCCCGGCGTGTGCCACTGGATGTCCTCGCTCATCAGCTCGGTCAGCGTGGCCATGTCGGCTGTGTTGAAGGCCGCGTAGGCGCGGCGGACGATGTCGGCGTTCTGCTCTGCCTGGTTCATGAGTGCTCCTCCTGCTTGTCCTGATCGGGGGATCGGGTCTGGCTGATCCGTGTACTGTCCAGACTGGGCGCCACGCCGGGTGCCGCGCATCGGGAGGTCTCCCTATTTCTGGCCAACCGCTCCGTCTCGGTGAGCTCGTCGCCACTTTCGCGCTGGCGCAGGACAACGCGTTCGGTCAGCCGCTTGAGTCCCAGCTCAGGTCGTGTCTGCTCGCTACATGGATCAGCGAGGCAGCGGGCTTCGACGACGAACTGCGTGAGACCGTCTACTGGGTCTCATTGATGCGGTACATCGGGTGCACAGGGCATGCGCACGAGGTCGCGGCGGTCTTCGGCGACGAGATCGCGATCCGGGCCCAGACGCTGGTTCACGACGCAGCAAACCCTGCTGAGGTCATGCGTGACGTCATCGCCTTTGCGACGGCCAACCACCCGCCAGAGGCACGCGAGGCGGTCACAGAGTCGCTTCAGGCCGGCGCCTACGAGTGGGCGGTCAACAACTTCGCGTCCGGCTGCGAGGTGGGCGACATGCTGGTGGAGCGTCTTGATTTCTCACCCGAGGTCCGTGACGCCTTGGCTTTCACTTTCGAGAGGTGGAACGGCAACGGGTTTCCTGCCGGTGCCAGCGGTGACGAGATTCCGGTGGCGATGCGAGTCGTCCACCTGAGTCACGACATGGAGGCGATCGGCCGGCTGTTCTCACCTGCCGAGGCTGTCGAGGCAGCGCGAGCGCGCCGCGACCAGACGTACGATCCGCAGTTTGCTGACCTCTTCGTTGTCAATGGCGCCGACTGGTTCGAACGCCTGGTGAAGTTGGAGCCGTGGGATGCGGTGCTCTCCCTCGAACCTGAGCCGCACCGCACCCTTGAGGGCACCGAGCTCGACCACGCGTTGGTGGTCGCGGCCGATTTCATTGACCTGAAGTCGCCCTACATGGCCGGGCACAGCCGCCGCTGTGCGCAGGTTGTGACCGAAGCCGCCGGTCTTCTCGCCTTGGACGAGAAAAAGACGCGCACATTGCGGCGGGCGGCTCTCGTGCATGAGTGGGGAACGACTGCCGTCCCCAACTCGATCTGGGACAAGCCCGGTCAGCTCACGCGAGCAGAGTTTGACCGGGTTGAGATCCACCCAATGCTGACCGAACAGATGCTGCGACGGTCGCCGGCGTTGGCTGAGCTGAACCCGATCGCTTGCGCCCACCACGAGAAAGCTGATGGTTCGGGTTATCACAAGCGTCTGCGTGCGGACGCTGTCGACCCCAACGCGGGTGTTCTTACCGCTGCCGACATCTACGTTGCGCTCACGACTGACCGCGCAGACCGGCCGGCCTTCACCTCAGACCACGCCGCAGCGGAGCTCCGTCAGTTCGTGCGGGATGGCGTCCTGCCCGAAGAGGCAACTGAGGCCGTGCTCACCAGTACCGGTCACGGCGTCAGCGGCTCAACCAAGACGACCCGTTCGAAGAGTCCTGGCGGTCTCACCAGTCGTGAGGTGGAGGTGCTGCGTCTGGCGGCCAGAGGGCTGACCACCAAAGAGATCGCCGAACAGCTGTTCATCTCACCGAAGACGGCGGACCATCACATCCAGCACGTGTACACGAAAATTGAGGTATCGACCCGAGCGGCCGCATGTCTGTGGGCGATTCAGAATGACGTGGTGGGATAGGCACGTGAACATTCCGAGTCTGGTGATGAACGACGGTACGACCCTGCCGGCCCTTGGCTTCGGTACCTATCCACTGAAGGGGTCGGACGCGACGCGTTCTGTGAGTACGGCTGTTGACATGGGATACCGCCTGATCGACTCGGCGCTGAACTACGAGAACGAGAGCGACGTGGGGCGGGCGATCGCTGAGGCAGACCCGCAGGATGCCCAACTCGTCGTCACGACCAAGCTGCCGGGACGTGACCACGGCTACGACCAGACAATCCGCTCTTTCGACGGCTCGCTCGAACGGCTGGGTCGCATCGACCTGTACCTCATCCACTGGCCCAACCCGCGGCATGGACGGTACGTGGATGCGTGGCGGGCCATGGTCGAGCTGCAGCGCGAAGGCCGGGTGCGGTCCATTGGGGTCTCGAACTTCACCGAGCGGCACCTGCATGAGGTTGCTGAAGCGACCGGTGTCATGCCGTCGGTCAACCAGATCGAGCTGCATCCGGAGTTCCCTCAGGCCGCGCTACGAGGCGTCCATGCCGACCTCGGCGTGCTCACCGAGAGCTGGAGCCCGTTGGGTGAAGGTCGGACGTTTGCCGACCCGGCTGTTGCCGGACCCGCGGCGAAGTACGGGCGCACCCCGGCTCAGATCGTTCTGCGGTGGCACGTCCAACTGGACGCTGTTCCCCTGCCGAAGTCGTCCAGTGCGGAGCGTCAGCGCGAGAATCTGGACGTCTTTGACTTCGCCCTCACCCAGGCCGAGATGGCGGCCATCACCGGTCTAGGGCGTCCCGACGGTCGTCTCTGGGGTGGCGATCCGGAGACGAACGAAGAGATGTAGGTGGGGCTAGATGTACTGCTCTGCTGGCGGGGGTGGCGCAGCGGTCAGGTCCATGCCATGCACGTCGGCGACGGTGGCAGCAAACCACCGGTCGAAGGGGTCTTCCGACTGCACCAGCGACATCATGTAATTGTCGGCGCCCGGCCCTTCGTGGACGACGACCGCGAGATAGCTGCCGTCGGGGTTGGTCTGCAGCCAGGCGCGGTGACTGGTGAGCTGGTGCCGAGTGTTGGATGCGTCGAACTCCGCTTTGCGGGGGCCGGAGAGTTCTTTGGTCCAGGCCTTCCAGTCGTCCAGCTTGGCTGGGGGAATCGGAACTGCCATTGCACCCATGGTGTGTCCAATCGAGGAGAAGGTCGTCGGAGGTGACTCTCCTCACCCTTCACCCGGGCCACCTGTCGGTCAAGGGTGGCTGATGAACAGGCTGGGCTCAGGCGTCAGACGAAGGGGACGTCAACCCACGGATTACGGTCCGGAGGGCCGGCGGTCATCCGCACCGACGGTGGCTCGTCAATCTGGATGACAAGGGAGCCGAAGGTGAAGCCGTCGTCACGCCACCGACCCGGGTACATGCAGATGCCGTCATCGGTGTTCGACAGCAGCGCAACGAGGTCGTCGGCGGTGGCGAGATCGGTCATCGCCTCGTCGACGGTGGACAGTCGCGGCATGCTCGACCCGGTGGCCCAGTCGTGCGGGTCGCCCACGTGCTCCGGTGGTGCGTCGTCGACCAGGGGATGGTTGGTGTGCCATCGGGCGGCTGGGCGGTCGGGGTCGTTCAGGTAGGACGCCACGAAGTCGCCGCCCGCC
>JAHELE010000068.1 GCA_024644345.1 Actinomycetes bacterium
AGCAACATCATGCTGGTCTCGGTCCGAGAGCGAACCCGCGAGATCGGGCTGCGCAAGGCCCTGGGCGCCAGGCGCCGCGACATCACCGTCCAGTTCCTCATCGAAGCGGTGCTGTTGACGACGATCGGGGGTGTCATCGGAATGGCGATCGGGATCGGGTCTGCGCTGCTGGCCAACGCGTTCACGCCGCTGCCGGCGGTCATCGCGTGGTGGTCACCGGTGCTTGCGTTCACGGTTTCGGTGGCAGTTGGCGTGTTCTTCGGAGTGGTTCCAGCTCGGCGAGCGGGCAAGCTGGAGCCGGTCGTCGCCCTGCGCAGCGAGTAGCGACTGATCCTGGCAGTCCGCTTCGGTCTTGGCTGGCGTCGCGCTCTGTCACACTTGCGACGTGGCTCTTCACGATCGTCCGTCGGTCGACGCCGTCAACGACTCCTACGACCGACGGTGGCAGGTCGGGCCCGTTGTCGCCCTCATCGCTCTGAGCACCTTCGGCGCACTGGACGTGCTCTTCCTGGTCTTCAACCTCGGAGTCGTGGCGTGGCTGTGGGCTGGGGGCGCTCCCACCGACCCGTGTCCACGCGGTGTCGTCTGTTCTGGGGAATTCGATGTGCTCACGGCAGCGCTGAGGTTCCTCTTCCCTCTGCTGACGGTGGGGCTGGGCTGGTTTCTTGCCATCGGGAGCTTGGTGGGCCCCAAGACCGTGGACCGACGGCGTCGTCGCCTAACCACGAGCATCGTCGCCACTGCATGCCCAGTCGTCGTCTTCTTCTGGATCCTCATCTGATCCACCGAGTGCCCAGGTGATCAGCCGGGTAGCGTGCAAGCGTGACCGGAGCCGCTCGCGTGTACTGGGACGACGCGTTGATCCAGTACGACTTCGGGCCGTCGCACCCCATGAACCCGCTCCGTCTCGACCTCCTCATGCGGCTTGCCCGCGAGCTCGGAGTACTCGACCATGTCGAGCTGGTCTCGCCGGTGCCGGCGACCGAGGCCGAGCTCGAACGGGTCCACACGACGTCCTTCGTCGAGGCCGTGAAGCGGTGCAGCGCTCCGGCCTGTGAGGCGGATCTCGCACATGGCCTGGGAACGCCGGACGTACCGGTCTTTGTGCACATGCACGAAGTGACTGCGCTCATCGCCGGTGCCTCAGTAGGTGCGGCGACGGCGGTCTGGCGGGGCGACGTCGCGCACGCGTTCAATCCGGCTGGCGGCCTGCACCACGCGATGTCCGACGCCGCAGCGGGTTTCTGTGTCTACAACGACGTTGCAGTTGCCATCGCCGCGATGCTGGACGACGGCGCCGAGCGGGTGGCGTACGTCGACATCGACGTCCATCACGGCGACGGTGTCCAGGCGGCGTTCTGGGACGACCCTCGGGTGCTGACGATCTCGGTCCACGAAGACCCTCGCACGCTCTATCCGGGAACGGGGCGGCCGTCCGAGACCGGAGGACCGCGAGCACTGGGAACATCGGCGAACATCGCACTGCCGATGCGCACCGAGGACGACGGCTGGTTGAGGGCAATCCACTCAGTCGTGCCTCACCTGTTGCAGGCCTTCGATCCGCAGGTGCTGGTGACCCAACACGGATGCGACACCCACTACCTCGACCCACTGGCCAACTTGGCGCTCAGCGTTGACGGGCAACGGATGGCCGCGGAGGCGCTGCACCGCTGGTCTCACGAGTTCGCTGGCGGTCGCTGGGTAGCCACCGGCGGTGGTGGGTACGCCATCGTCGACGTGGTGCCGCGGATCTGGACGTTGGTAATGGCCGAGATGGCGGGGTCCCCGATTGCCCCCGATACCCCGGTGCCCGATGAGTGGATCCGCTACGTCGAGAAGCGCACCGGAAAGCGTCCGTTTCCTTCGATGACCGATGGCGGCGAGCCGACGGTGACCGACTGGTCGACCGGATACGCCCCGGAGAGCCCGCTGGACCAGGCAGTGCTGGCCACCAGGAGGGCAGTCTTCCCGTACCACGGGCTCGACCCAGAACGGGACTAAAGGGACACCCGGGCCTCACCCCGCGGGTGTCGGGGCCGATCGAGTGACCACCCGTCGGGTGATCACTTCGTCACTTGAGTTCCCTCCTGCCACATCCGTCACTACTCTGATCCAACGCACGGGTCGCTGTGGCGCCGGAGGGGAAGCCGGCGCCCGGCCCGTGCGGTGGGGAGCGGTGAGACATGGCGCAGGACGAGGATGACAGCCGGACAGATGACCGGCCATCTGATGACGCATCGCTCGGGGGAGCCTTTCTGACGGTGGCCGAGGTGGCCGCTCTCATGCGCGTATCGAAGATGACCGTCTACCGACTGGTGCACTCCGGTGAGCTGCCGGCTGCCCGAGTGGGGCGTTCGTTCCGGGTACCCGAAGAAGCGGTGCGGCGGTACCTACGCGACTCGTACGTCGAGGCTGGCTGAGCCCGGCCTGACCGGTCACCCACCGCCCCCGGTATCCTGCTGAGGCCGGTTCACGGCGTCCATGTCGTGTCCGTTCAGTCCAAGGAAGAGATCACTGTGGGTTCTGTCGTCAAAAAGCGCCGCAAGCGGATGGCCAAGAAGAAGCACCGCAAGCTGCTGCGCAAGACGCGCGTTCAGCGTCGCAACAAGAAGTAGGCGCGAGAAGCGCACAGCCCCGCAGGAGGTCCCATGGCGCGCGTGGTGCTGGTCACCGGCGTCTCGCGGTACCTGGGCGGCAAGTTGGCTCGGCTCCTCGCCAGCCACCCCGATGTCGAGCGAGTCGTTGGCGTCGACGTCATCCCACCGCCTGAGGACCTCGGTCACGCCGAGTTCGTGCGTGCTGACATCCGCAACCCGGTCATTGCGAAGGTGATCAAGGCCGCGGCCGTCGACACCGTCGTCCATATGAACGTGATTGCGACGCCGGTCGGAGCCGGTGGGCGTTCGGCGATGAAAGAGATCAACGTCATCGGCACAATGCAGCTGCTGGCCGCCTGCCAGCGGGCGCCGTCCATCCGCCAGCTCGTCGTGAAGTCGTCAGCCATGGTCTACGGGGTCTCGCCCAAGGACCCGGCGATGTTCACCGAGGACATGGAGGCGATCCGCCTGCCGCGGTCGGGCTTCGCCAAGGACTCCGTCGAGGTCGAAGGCTACGTCCGTGGGTTCGCCAGGCGGCGTCCGGACGTTGACGTCACGATGCTGCGCTTTGCCAACATTCTCGGCCCCGGCATCGACACCCCGTTGTCCCGCTACCTGTCGTTGCCGGTGGTGCCGACGGTCATGGGGTTTGACGGTCGGCTGCAACTCACGCACGAGGATGACGCGCTCGACGCCGTTCAGGTGGCCACGTTCGGCCACGCGCCCGGAACCTACAACGTGTCTGGCGATGGCGTCCTGATGCTGTCGCAGGCCATCGCACGCGCGGGAAGGGTGAATCTGCCGCTGCCGACGCCGGTGGCCTCGGTGACTCGAGACGTGGTTCGTCGCTTCGGATTCATCGACTTCACCTCCGAACAGATCGCGTACTTCAAGTACGGACGCGGCGTCGACACCTCGTTGATCAAGGAGCGACTCGGGTTCGTGCCTCGCTACTCGACCCGCGCGACGTTTGACGAGTTCTTGAAGGCGCACCCCCTCGGACGTGTCATGCCGTGGGATGCCCCAGACGAACCGGCACCGGTCTCGACGATCGGGGGAGCGTCGTCATGAACGATGCGCAGGTGATCCCGCTGAACCCCGACCGCGACCCGAACGAGGGCAAGGGCTCGTCCTTCCCCGGCGAGCAGCAGGTGGCGGGGGCGTTGCGGTTCCTTCGGCGCCGGCTTGAGGGCTCGTACCAGGTGGACGACTTCGGGTTCGACCGCGAGCTGACTCACGACCTCCTGATCCCGTCCCTGCGGCCGCTCTACGAGAAGTGGTTCCGCGTCGAGGTGCACGGAATCGAGAACGTGCCGAGCGAGGGTGGTGCGCTGATCGTGGCCAACCACTCCGGCACGGTGGCCCTTGACTCGCTGATGACGCAGGTGGCGCTCGCCGACCATCATCCGGCGCACCGTGAGCTGCGCATGCTCGGCGCCGACCTGGTCTTTGCGCTGCCGTTCGTCGGAACCGCGGCGCGTCGGGCCGGGCACACGCTGGCCTGCAACCCCGACGCCGAGCGGCTGCTGGCGTCCGGTGAGCTCGTTGGCGTCTGGCCCGAGGGATTCAAGGGTGTGGGCAAGCCCTACTCGGAGCGCTACCGGTTGCAGCGGTTCGGGCGTGGGGGATTCGTGTCGGCCGCGTTACGCACACAGGTGCCGATCATCCCGACGTCCATCGTGGGTGCCGAAGAGATCTACCCGATCCTGGCCGACGCGAAGGTCCTGGCACGGCTGCTGGGCATGCCCTACTTCCCCATCACCCCTACCTTTCCCTGGTTGGGGCCGCTGGGAATGATTCCGCTGCCGAGCAAGTGGCACATCGAGTTCGGCGAACCGATCATGACCGACGTGTTCACCGAGGGGGCGGCCGACGACCCGATGTTGATGTTCAACCTCACCGACCAGGTGCGCGAGACCATCCAGCACACGCTCTACAAGCTGCTGATGCAGCGCCGCAGCGTCTTCTTCTGACCCGCCCCCCTTTGGGGGCCATGTCACATGGGTTCGGCTATTTCGAACCGGAACCGCATGATGGCTTCTAGGGATTCGGATCCCTTCGTTCATGGCCAAGGGGATGGTTCGGTCATTTCGAACCCATGTGACATGGCCCCAATTGGGGCTACTTGCGTTGGGGCTACTTCCGGCGGCGGCTCGAGACGACTCCAGCAGCGACGCCGGCTGCCGCCCCGACCACCAGCGCCGACGGGACACCGATGCGCGCGGCCTTCCGCCCCGTGCGGTAGTCGTGAATGTGCCACCCCATCGCCTTGGCGTGCCGCCGCAGCTTGGCGTCCGGGTTGATGGCCACCGGTTGGCCCACGAGCGACAGCATCGGGATGTCGTTGGAGGAGTCCGAGTACGCCGAGCAGAGGGTGAGATCGAGGTTCTCGCGTTCGGCGAGGGCGCGTACGGCTTCGGCCTTCGCCGGACCGTGCAGGGGAGCCCCGGCGAGCTTGCCGGTATACGTGCCGTCGGCGATCTCCGAGACGGTGCCCAGGGCACCGGTCAGCTCGAGCTTTCGCGCGATGAGTGACGCCATTTCAACTGGCGCCGCCGACACGAGCCACACGCGTTGCCCGGCTCGCAGGTGGGTGCGGGTGAGCTCGATCGTCTGCGCGTAGAGCTTGTCCTCGATCCGCTCGTCGAAGATCTCGTCACCAAGTGAGACGACCTCCGCCACATCGTGGCCAGCAACAAAGCTGAGCGCGGCGTCGATCACGGAGGCGATGTCGTCGGTGTCCTCCCGTCCGGCTACGCGGAACTTGGCCTGCTTCCAGGCGAACGAGCTGACATCGCCCATCGTGAAGAACTTGCGCTTCGCCAGCCCGCGCGCAAGGTGAAAGAGCGAGGCGCCTCGCACGATCGTGTTGTCGATGTCGAAGAACGCCGCTGCGTGCGGGTCGACGTTCAGCTCCTGGGTAGTCTCGGCGCGCTGCGCTGCTGCCTCGCCGGCGACAACGGCCGGTGGACGACGGTTCGACTCATCTGAATCCGTGGCGCTCACCTCCTCACCCTAGAACGCCACGCGCCTGCCGAGTGCGTAGCCGGTGGGCGCGAGGGTGGAGTCAGTGGGTGAGGGTGTCCATCACGGTGGTGAAGTCGAGGGCTCCCACGATCGGGTCATTGCTCCGACGGGCCCGCGTCCGGTCCTTCAGCTTCTCTCGAGCGCTTCGGATGTTCTGTCGCAGGATCTGCTCAGGTGTCGGCTTCGGAGGCGCCGCCGTCGTGCCTGTTGACGTGGTCGTCCCACCGGAAGGCGTTCCGGCCGTCGACCCGGGAGCTCCGCCTCCTGAGCCACCTGCCGACGGGGCGCTGGCACCGGTGGGGGTTCTGAAGACCTCCGCGACCCAGAACGTTCCGTCCTTGCTGACGGCCGTGCCGACCCCCATCTGCGTGTATCCGGCGTCGAGAATCTGCGCCCGATGGTCGGGGCTGTTCATGAGTACCTGATGCGCGCTCCGCCAGTCGCCGGCGAAGGCGACGTTCTCACCGATGCGCGACCAGCCGCCGACCTCGTTGGCCAGGTTCGGATTGTGGTAGAGCTCGCCGGACGCCGCCATCCGTTCGGCCTGTCCACGGGCGGCTGCGGCAAGGTCTCCCGCGTAGGCGTAGGGCCGCAGGCCGGCCGAGGAGCGGGCCGCGTTGACCGCCGAGAAGATGCTGCCCTCGTTCGGTCCGGCATATGCCACCCCGGGAACGGCAAGTACAGCCAAGGCAGCCAGCGACGCCGTCAGCAGGCCAGCCAGGGTCGTTGCCAGACGCTTACGCCATGGACGCACCACAGTCACCGCTGTCACCGCTCTCGTCGGGGCACTCCCTCTCATGTCGGGGCCTTAGACGAGTCCTTGAGCCGGCGTTCACCCGTTCGGGCTAGTCAGGTATGACCCGGGCCGCCCGGTGGAAGGGTCCAGGACTGAATTCGGCCGACCCCCGAAGTGACCAGCTCTGCTGTGCCAGACTCACTCGCTGTGACCAGGCCCCAGCACCTCGCGGAGTACCTCTCTCGCGCTGCGGCCAGCCGGGCTGAGCATGCTGCCCTCGTCGTCGGCGCCAGCCGCATGACCTGGGACGACGTCGATCGCGCGGCGACATCGTGCGCCGCCGGCTTGCTGACCAGGGGGCTCCGACCCGGAGACCGGGTCGGCCTGTTCCTCGGCAACCGACCCGAGTTCGTGATCGGCTACTTCGGGGCGCTGCGGGCAGGGCTCGTCGTGGTGCCGGTCAACCCGGCGCTGACGGCATCGGAAGTGGCCCAGCTCGTGGCCCATGTCGAGCCGTCGCTGATGATCGTCGACCGCACCACCACCGCGGTGGCTGAGCGCGCGGCGTCGAACGTGCCACTGGTGGTAGCCGGGGCAGGTCTCGGTGACGGCTCGTTCGATGCGCTGGTGGCTTCGGGCTCTGGTCGAGACGTGCCTGAGCCGGACGGGGGCGAGGCGCTCGCCGTCATCGTCTACACATCCGGCACCGGTGGCGACGCAAAAGGGGCGATGCTGTCGCACCGGGCGCTGATCGCCAACGTCGAGCAGGTTGCGGCCACCCGGTTGGCGGTGGTCGAGCCCCACGACGTCGTTCTCCTTCTGCTACCGCTGACGCACATCTACTCTTTGGCAGGAACCCTGGGCGCCGTGGTGAGGGCAGGTGCGACCGCTGTACTCGTCGATGGCGTCGACGCGGTGCGTGCGCTTCCACTGGTGCCCCAGTACGGGGTCACCAACGTGCCGGGAGCCCCTGCTCTTTGGGCTGCCTGGGCGGCATCGTCCGGCGCCGTCGACATGCTCGATGGCCTGCGGATCGCCTTCAGCGGGTCCGCCGCCCTGCCGCCGGAGGTGCAGCAGCGCATCCATACGCTGACCGGCTGGTACGTCCACGAGGGGTACGGGCTCACCGAGGCGGCGCCTGGTGTCAGCTCGACTGTCGTATCCGGAGTGGCCAAACCCGGCTCAGTGGGCCGGCCATTCCCCGGGGTCAGCGTCCGCCTGGTCGACGACGAAGGGGAGGAGATCGACCCGGCGGACGGCGACCCGGGCGAGATCTGGATCAAGGGCCAGAACCTGTTCAGCGGCTACTGGCCGGACGGATCCGGCGGCCCGGACGCTGACGGCTGGTACGCCACCGGAGACGTCGCCTTCGTCGATGACGATGGCGACCTGCACATCGTCGACCGCCGCAAGGACGTCGTGATCGTGAGTGGGTTCAATGTCTACCCACGCGAAGTCGAAGAGGTTCTCCTGACCCACCCCGGTGTGCGTGAGGCGGCGGTCATCGGCGTGCCTGATGAGCAGACTGGCGAGGCCGTCAAGGCTCTTGTCGTGCGTGCCGACCTGTCGGTGACCGTCGACGATCTTCACGCCCATGCAGCTGAGCGGCTGGCCCGGTTCAAGCGTCCCAGGACCATCGAGTTCGTCGACGATCTGCCCCACTCACTGACTGGCAAGGTGGCCAGAGGCCGCCTTGGTCGCGACCGAGACGCGGACGCGGCGTGAGTGACCCAGCCGTGCCGCGGATCACTCTGCTCGGCAAGCCGGGGTGTCACCTGTGCGACGACGCAAGAGTGGTGATCGATCGCGTGGCTGTGGACCTGGGGGTGGGCTGGACCGAGGTCGATATCACCACCGATGCGGGCCTGCGGGAGAAGTGGTGGGACCAGATCCCGGTCACCTTGGTGGACGGCGTCCAGCATGATTTCTGGCGGGTGGACGAGGCACGGCTGCGCAAGGCGCTCGCTCGCTGAACCCGGAGCCTCCCGGCGTGTCGGATTCCCTCGGCACATGCGGCCTGGGACTCTGACCGCGTCCGAACCGCGAGAAGGAGCTGGCAATGGTGGGATTTGGTGAGGCAGTTAAGCGTGGGTTCGCTGGCTATGCAACGTTCAGCGGTCGCGCGACCCGAGCTGAGTACTGGTGGTGGGCTCTCTTCACCGTCCTGGCTAGAATCATTCCCTACGTCTTGCTACTGGCGAGCATCGACACGAACCCCGATGGTTCCGGCACCTTCTCGGGTTTGTGGCTGACGGTCTGGCTCATCATCGAACTCGCACTGATCCTGCCCACGATCAGCGTGGCCGTGCGCCGGCTTCATGACAGCAACCGTTCTGGGTGGTGGTGCTGGATCGGTGTGATTTGTGGGCCCTGGCTCTTCATCCTCTTTCTTCTACCGAGCAGCGAGGGCCAGAACCAGTACGGCTGAGCACGCACACGTCGCACGGGCGCCCGTCTCATACCCTGAGATGGGCGCCCGTGCAACTTTGTGCGCTCCTTCACAAGCGCCTACCCTGACGGCGAGCCCGTTCCCCAGCGTTGGCCCGGCCCTGCCCCGTGCAGGCACCGGGATCCACGACAGGGGCCGGGCATGTTCCGTAGCCGCAGGAGACCTTCGTGACCCACCGCGCCGACACCGGACGCGACCTCGGCACGCGCCGAGGCGGGGTTCCGGAGGCCACGGTCGGACGCCTGCCCCTCTACCACCGGGTGCTGGTCGACCTTGCCGAGGCCGGTGTCGCCACTGTCTCATCCGACGCCCTTGCAACTACGGCGGGCGTCAGCCCGGCCAAGCTGCGCAAAGACCTCTCGTTCCTCGGCTCGTACGGCACGCGTGGCGTCGGGTACGAGGTATCGGTGCTGATCGACCAGATCGGCGCTGAGCTGGGTATCTCGTCGGAGTGGCCGGTCGTGATCGTGGGGGTGGGACATCTCGGTCATGCGCTGGCGAACTACGGCGGCTTCGCCTCCCGCGGCTTCCGGCTGGTGGGCCTGTTCGACGACAACGACGAGCTCGTCGGCTCTGAGGTGGCCGGTCTCGTTGTCCGCCCGTTCGCCGAGCTGCCGTCGGTAGCCAGCGAAGAAGGCGTCCTGATCGGGGTCGTCGCCACGCCAGCATCGGCCGCTCAGCGGGTCGCTGACGCGCTCGTCGACGCGGGTGTTAACAGCATCTTGAACTTTGCGCCGGTCGTGCTAACCGTGCCATCGCCGGTGGACGTGCGCCGGGTCGATCTCGCCAGCGAGCTGCAGATCCTGGCGTTCCACCAGCAGCGGCGCACCGACCAGCTCGGGCGGGTGGCGCCATGAGTCTGCTCGCACTCGGTGTCTCCCACCGCACGGCCCCGGTGCCGATGCTGGAACGGCTCGTCCTCGCCGCAGATGCACAGATCAAGCTGCTGCACGAGCTGACCGAGCACAGCGCCATCGACCAGGCGCTCGTCGTCTCCACGTGCAACCGCGTCGAGGTCTACGTGGAGGCCGACAAGTTCCACCCCGCCGTCGACGCCGCCACCGAAGGGTTGTCGCGTGCGACCGGAGTGACGGCCAACGAGCTTGTCCCTCACCTCTACGTGCACTACGAGGACCGCGCCGTTCAGCATCTCTTCTCGATGACGAGCGGGCTCGACTCGATGGTGGTGGGTGAAGCCCAGATCCTCGGTCAGGTGCGGCAGTCGCTGCGCTCGGCCCAGGATGAAGGAAGCCTGGGCCGCGAGCTCAACGACCTGGTGCAGACGGCGTTGCGCGTCGGCAAGCGTGCCCACAGCGAGACCGGCATCGACCGGGCCGGCGCCTCGCTGGTGTCGGTGGGTCTCGACCTCGCCGCTCGCTCGCTCGAGGGTCTGTCCGGTCGCACGGCCCTCGTCGTGGGTGCGGGGTCGATGGCCGCGCTGGTCGCCACCACTGCTGCTCGCGAGGGCATGAGCGTCATCGTGACCAACCGCACGCCAGGCCGGGCGGACGCCCTGGCCTCCAGCGTCGGGGGGTTGTCGATTCCGATCGACTCGATCGCCGACGGCATCGCCGGTGCCGATCTCGTCGTGTCATGTACCGGGGCCTTCGGGCATCTGGTGGACGCGGACGTCGTCGCTCCGGCTCGCGCACGGGACGGAAATCGACCGCAGGTCATGCTCGACCTCGCACTGCCGCGCGACATCGACCCTGAGGTGCTCGGTGTCCACGGTGTCACCTTGATCGATCTTGACGACTTGGGTGCGCTGCTCTCCGACGGGCAGTACGAGCAAGACGTCGAAGGGGTCCGGCGGATCGTGGGCGCCGAGGTGCAGAACTACCTCAGCTCGCAGGTTGCCGCCAAGGTGTCGCCCACGGTGGTGGCGCTGAGGGCGCTGGCCTCCGAGATCGTCGAGGAACAGCTCGCTTGGTTCGCCACCAAGCGCCCCGACCTGTCTGTGGCTGATCGGGCCGACGTTGAGCACCTGGTGCGACGCGTCGTCGACAAGTTGATGCATGCGCCGACGGTTCGGGTCAAAGAGCTGGCCGGCGAGCCCGATGGTGAGGCGTACGCCGAGGCGCTGCACCGACTCTTCAACCTCGACCTGCGCACGGTCGAAGCACTGCGGACGCCTGACGTCGAGGACGGTGCGCGATGACCGTACTCAGGCTTGGCACGCGCAAGAGCGCGCTCGCCCTGGCGCAGTCCCACCTGATCGCCGAAGCCATCCGAGCCGCCACCGGACGCGAGGTGGAACTGGTACACGTCACCACCGAGGGAGACGTCTCGCGCGAGTCGTTGTCCTCACTCGGTGGCACAGGCGTCTTCGTCAGCGCGCTCCGCGACGCGCTGATCATGGGCGAGATCGATGTCGCCGTGCACTCGCTCAAAGACCTGCCGACTGCCGAGCTGCCCGAGCTGGACCTGATCGCGATCCCTGAGCGCGCCGATGCCCGAGACGCACTGGTGGCGCGCGACGCGCTCACACTCGAGACCCTGCCGTCCGGCGCGACCGTGGGGACCGGGTCGCCACGCCGCGCCGCCCAGCTGAAGGCGCTGCGTCCCGACTTCGACGTCGTCGACATCCGTGGCAACGTCGACACGCGCGTCGGCCTGGTCGAGTCAGGTCGGGTCGATGCAGTGGTGCTGGCCAAGGCCGGCCTGTTTCGACTCGGGCGACTCGACGTCATCACTGAGACCATTGACCCGTCCGTCATGCTCCCCGCACCAGGACAAGGAGCCCTTGCTGTCGAGGTCGTGCGCGACCTCGCCGATGACGACCGGCACGCCCCCCTTCGTGAGCTCGATGACGCGGCCACCCGAGCCGCCGTTACCGCTGAACGTGCTGTGCTGTCTGCCCTCGAGGCCGGCTGTTCAGCCCCAGTCGGCGCCCTGGGCGTCGTCTCCGAGCTCGGGTTCAGTGAGCCCGAACTCACACTTGAGGCGCTCGCCGCCTCACCGGACGGCTCATCCGTCGTCCGGATGTCCATCACCGCGCCTCTGATCGAGGCCGACGCTGCGGGCCGCCAGCTCGCTGCCCGGTTGCTCGACAGCGGCGTACCCGCCAGATCAAGGGAACACCTGTGAGTACACGCACGACCAAGAAGAAGCCCGTTGGAACCGTCGCGTTCGTCGGTGCCGGACCAGGCGACCCCGAGCTGCTCACGTTGCGAGCGGTCGAGACGCTGCGCCGAGCCGACATCGTCGTTGTCGACCAGGCCGCCTCGCGTGCTGCTGTTGCCGCGTACGGTCCGGACGAGGTCGAGATCGTCGACGCGTCCTGCGGCCAGGATGGTCAGCCGTTGACGCATGCAGCGCGGGCCAAGCTCGTGACCACGGCCGCCAGGAAGGGCGGATACGTCGTGCGGTTGATGGACGGTGACCCCGCGCTCTTCCACGGCTTGGCTGAAGAGGCACTGGCCTGTGACAAGAACGGTATTCCGTTCGAGGTCGTGCCTGGCGCGTCCACCGTGACCTCTGTTCCGACGTACGCGGGCGTGCCGCTCACGACAGCGAAGACACGCGCGGTGCACGTGGTCAGCGCCGCCGAGGCCAAGCCCGACTGGTCCACACATGTTGATGCGCACACCACGGTCGTCATCCTCGGCGGCAGTGCGCGGATCGCTGATGCGGCCTCCGGTCTCATCGAAGCCGGGCGAGATGCCGACACCGAGATCGCCGTCACGTCGCAGGGTTCGGTGACTGAGCAGAAGACCATCGTGTCCACGCTCGACCTCGTGGCCAAAGAGCTGAAGGCGGCCAAGCTGCCCGAGCCGATGATTGCCGTCGTCGGCGAGGGTGTCGCCCTCCGTGACCGTCTCTCGTGGTTCGAGTCCAAGCCCCTCTTCGGCTGGCGGGTGCTCGTGCCGCGGACCAAGGAACAAGCAGCATCGCTTTCTGAGCAGCTGCGTCGCTACGGCGCTGTTCCGGTCGAGGTTCCGACCATCTCTGTTGAGCCGCCTCGGACACCGCAGCAGATGGATCGTGCGCTGCATGGTTTGGTCTCCGGTCGCTACCAGTGGATTGCGTTCACGTCGGTCAACGCGGTGCGGGCAATCCGCGAGAAATTCGAGGAGTACGGCCTGGATGCCCGTGCGTTTGCCGGTATCAAGGTGGCGGCGGTGGGCGAGCAGACGGCAGCCTCGCTGGTGGCGTTCGGCGTCAAGCCCGACCTCGTTCCGAGCGGTGACCAGTCATCGGTGGGCCTGCTTGAGGACTGGCCCGCGTACGACGACGTGTTTGATCCGATCAACCGCGTCTTCCTGCCGCGCGCCGACATCGCCACCGAGACTCTTGTGGCCGGCCTGATCGAGCTCGGCTGGGAGGTCGAAGACGTCACGGCATACCGAACTGTTCGTGCCGCTCCGCCCGCGGCGGAGATTCGTGAGGCGATCAAGACCGGTGGGTTCGACGCCGTGCTCTTCACGTCGTCCAGCACCGTGCGCAACCTGATCGGGATCGCCGGCAAGCCGCACGCGACGACGGTCGTGGCGTGCATCGGACCGGCTACCGCAAAGACGGCAGAAGAGCATGGCCTGCGGGTGGACGTTCTTGCTGAGAAGCCCGCTGTCGGTGTGCTGGCCGAGGGCCTTGCTGCGTTCGGCGCGGCTCAGCGGCTCGAGCTGTTGGATGCAGGCGAGACGGTGTGGCGGCCGAGCCTGCGTCGATCGGCGGCCCGTCGCAAGGCGAGCAAGTAGCGATGTCGTTTCCTGCTGACCGAGCACGGCGTCT
>JAHELE010000069.1 GCA_024644345.1 Actinomycetes bacterium
TTCATCCGTGAGCGCGAAGCGGGCATGGGTGACCGGGACGTGCGCGATATCGTCCGCGAGATCGCCGCTGTCGCCGACGGGATGACCATGAGTGCCAAGAAGGACCCGATGGGGAACATCGGTGGCTGGCTGGCGATGGATGACGACGACCTTGCCGAGAAGTGCCGGAACCTGCTGATCCTCACCGAAGGTTTCCCCACCTACGGCGGGCTCGCCGGCCGCGATCTCGAGGCACTGGCGCAGGGGTTGGCCGAGGTCATCGACCACGACTACTTGCGCTACCGGATCCGCTCGACCGCGTATCTGGGTGAGGCCCTGGACGGGGCCGGAATCCCGGTGGTGATGCCGATCGGTGGTCACGCCGTCTACCTCGACGCCCGTGCCCTGCTCCCGCACCTCGATCCCCTGTCGTACCCGGGCCAGTCCCTCGCAGTCGCGCTGTACGAGATTGGGGGCGTCCGTGGATGCGAGATCGGCACGGTGATGTTCGGCGTCCAGCCCGACGGATCTGAGCAGCCGGCGTCGATGGACCTCGTGCGTCTGGCGATTCCGCGGCGCACCTACACCCAGAGCCATATCGACTACGTCATCGAAGTCTGCGAGGAGGTGGCTCGACGCGCCCCTGACCTCCCGGGATACCGCATTGTCGAGCAACCACGCATGCTGCGGCACTTCACCGCATCGTTCGAGCCGCTCGTCGCCTGATGCCGCACACCGTCGGGCCGGCTCCCGAGCTCTTCACGCTGGACGCAGTCTCGTTCGTCGTCCACGACCGCGTCGTTCTGGACGACGTCAGTGACCACATCCACGAGGGGCACGCCACCGCCATCGTAGGTGCGAGTGGCTCGGGCAAGACCACGCTGCTGAGGATGCTGAACCGCCTGGAGGAGCCGACCTCCGGAGTCATCCTCTTCCGAGGCGTCCCGCTCCCCGAGCTCGACGTTCGCGAGCTCAGGCGGCGCGTGGGAATGGTGTCCCAACGATCGACCATGCTCACCGGCCGGGTGGACGACGAGGTGCGCGTCGGGCGAGAAGAGCTGACCGACGGAGACGTCGACGGCTTGCTGGAGCAGGTAGCGCTTGGCCACATCGAACGCGAACGCGCACCCGCCGACCTATCCGGTGGTGAACAGCAGCGTCTAGCACTGGCGCGCGCTCTCGCCGTCGGACCTGAGGTTCTCCTGCTCGACGAGCCGACCAGTGCCCTTGACCAAACCGCGGCCGCATCAGTGGACGCGGTGGTCGGCCGACTCGTGGACGCCGGACTCTCGGTCGTGCTCGTCAGCCATGACCTGCGGCGGGCGGCTGCTTTGACCGACGACGCGCTGGTGCTCGATCACGGCCGGCTGGTGGATCGCGGCGATCCCAGCGATGTGACGTATCTGGGCGGAGGATGACGATGGGGTCGACCACAGCCAACATTCCGAGCTGGTTCGGCGTTGCGGCTTCGGCATCACTGGTTCTGATAGCCGTCGCCATCTCCTGGCGGGAACGGCTCGGGCTCGGTCGTGAAGTGGCCATCGCCGCTGGTCGAGCGTTCGTCCAGCTGGCTGCGGTGGGAGCACTGCTGCTGATCGTCTTCGAGCGAGGGGGATTACCGGCTGCCTTCGGTTGGCTCGGCCTCATGGTGGTGACGGCTGGCTTCGTCGCCGGTGGACGTGCCTCCGGCATTCCACAGGCACGGACCCATGCCTGGTGGGGGATCGGTGTGGCAGTGGCGGCGACGATGGGTCTGCTGCTCGTGCTCGGTGTCATCGATGCCACACCCCGGGTTGTCATCCCGGTCGGCGGGATGGTCGTGAGCACCGCGATGGTGACGTCCGGCCTGGCCCTGCAGCGCACGGCCGATGTGGTCCGCGACCAGCGGGCCAGCATCGAGGCCAGGCTCGCGCTCGGGCTGAGCTCCCGTGACGCGTTCCTGCAGCCGTACCGGACGGCCGTGCGGACCGCCTTGGTGCCGTCGGTCGATACCACCAAGGTGGTGGGTCTGATTTCACTGCCCGGAGCGATGACCGGTCTGATCCTGGCGGGGGTCGACCCATGGGATGCGATTCGGTACCAGATCGTCGTGATGTACATGCTTCTTGGTGCCGCCTTCATGTCGGCCGTGCTGTCGGCCCGGCTGGCACAGCGTTCCCTCTTCGACGATGCGGAGCGTCTGGTGCGCTGGTGATCTGCGACGATGGCTCGGTGTCTGATTCGTGGCCGGAGCCGCCACCCCCGCTCCCGGTACCGGTTCCCGACAGCCACTGCCATCTCGACATCTCCTACAACGTCGACAGGTTCGGCCCCGGCCTTGCGGTCGGCGACGCGCTTCGGCGGGCGGCATCGGTGGGCGTCACGCGCGTCGTTCAGGTGGGCTATGACCTCGACAGCTCACGGTTCGGCGTCACCGTCGCCCATGAGCATCCGCAGGTGGTGGCGGCGGTGGCGCTCCATCCCAACGAAGCGCCGAAGTTGGCTGCCACCGGCGACTTCGATGAAGCGTTCGCTGAGATCAGTGCGCTGGCCACCGACCCTCGCGTGTACGCCGTCGGTGAGACCGGCCTGGACCATTTCCGGACGGGTCCCGAGGGCCGGCAGGCGCAGGAAGAGTCGTTCCGCCGCCACATCGGGCTGGCCAAGCAGCTCGACAAGACGCTCGTGATCCACGACCGCGATGCGCACGACGACGTCACCAGAGTGCTGCTGGAGGAGGGCCCGCCACCGCGTGTGGTGTTCCACTGCTTCTCGGGTGGGATCGAGCTGGCAGCTGCCTGCACTCGACAGGGGTGGTTCATGTCCTTCGCTGGCACGGTGACCTTCAAGGCGAACGGACACCTGCGCGAGGCGCTGGCCGCTGCCCCAGCCGACCTGCTTCTGGTCGAGACCGACGCACCCTTCCTGGCGCCGCTTCCTCACCGTGGACGCCCCAACGCGTCGTACCTGATCCCGGTGACCCTCCACGCGATGGCAGAGGTGCGCGGGACGCCGATGGAGGAGCTGGCCACCCAGGTAGCCGCCAACACCGAGCGGGCCTTCGGTAGCTGGTGAGGCGCTGAGCCGGATCCGACGCGTGGCAAATGGCTGACCCTCAACTTGAGATTCACCCTGATGGGCGAGGCCCCTGTGGACGACGGTTGGCACGAGGCACCCCTCGACCGCTAGCGTCGATCGGGTGTCTCGACGTCTCGCTGTCCTGCTCGAGGGTGCCCTGGTGGTCGCCCTCGTCCTCGGCATCTCCGGATTCACCCGCAGCGACGCGGTCGTCGAACTGACCGTCGACGGCGTCGCGACCGACGTCGAGACCAGGGCAGACACAGTCGCCGAGCTGCTCGACGAACAGGACGTGGTCGTCACCGAGCGCGACCTGGTCGAGCCATCAGCCGACAGTGCCCTGCCCGCTGATGGCCCCGTCACCGTGCAGCACGCGCGTCAGGTGCAGGTGGTGATGGACGGTCAACCCACCCAGATCTGGACCACTGCGCTCACAGTCGACGGTGCACTCGACCAGTACGGAGTCCGCGTCGCGGACGCCGAGCTCTCGGCGTCTCGAGCCGAACGTCTCCCGCTGACTGGGGGACAGATCGGGGTGCAGATGCCGGACCAGGTCACGGTGCTGCACGACCAGCGGCGAACCACCGTCGTCACGACGGCTGAGACGGTGCGCGACCTGCTGCGTGAGGCCGGCGTCCGGCTCGGACCGAACGACCTGGTGAACGTTCGCCTCGGTCGCCAGGTCGAGACCGGGCTGCAGATCGCCGTTACCCGCGTGGCGGTCAAGACGGTGCGTCGGACGTTCTCCATCGATCACGCAGTGGTCCGCCGTGCTGACTCCTCGCGGTACGAGGGGTACGAGAAGGTGGTGCAGCCAGGGCGGAACGGCCGCGGGTTGATCGTGACCCGGGTGGTCCAGCACGATGGCGTGACGGTGCGACAGCGTCGGGTTGATCGCCGTGTCCTGCGCGACCCGGTCCGCCGGATCGTCGTCTACGGCACCAAGCAACGCCCGTACTCGGCGCCCGCCACCGGGGCTGATGGCCTGAACTGGGGAGCTCTGGCAGCCTGCGAGTCAGGGGGCAACCCGCGCGCGGTGAACCCGGCCGGCTACTACGGCCTCTACCAGTTCTCACTTTCCACCTGGAGCGCGGTGGGTGGGTCCGGAAACCCCATCGACGCCACGCCCGAGGAGCAGACCTATCGCGCAAAGGTTCTCTACGAACGTTCGGGCGCTGGGCAGTGGCCGGTCTGCGGCCCACTGCTTTTCAGCTGACGGCAGACTGGGGCCTGTGACAACACCAGGTGCCGACGCCAGCCTTCTGGGTGCCGCCGCCGTTCGCGAACTGGCCGACCGGTTGGGTGTCCACCCCACCAAGCGCTGGGGCCAGAACTTCGTCGTGGATGCCAACACCGTCCGTCGAATCGTCCGCCTCGCCGAGGTCACGACCGACACGGTCGTGGTCGAGGTCGGGCCGGGGTTGGGATCTCTCACCCTGGGCCTGCTCGAGACGGGTGCGCACGTGGTGGCCGTCGAGATCGATCCGGTCCTGGCGGAGGCGCTGCCGCAGACGGTGGCGTCACGCCTACCCGCCGCGAAGAACAGGCTGACCGTCGTCGCGGCTGATGCGATGAGTCTGGACGAGTTGCCCGCTGTGCCTCAGGCGTTTGTGGCCAACCTCCCCTACAACGTTGCGGTGCCGGTGCTGCTCCATCTCCTTGCTGCGTTTCCGTCGTTGGAGAGCGGCTTGGTGATGGTGCAGCTGGAGGTGGCCGACCGACTGGCCGCACCGCCGGGCAGCCGGACGTACGGCGTCCCCAGCGTCAAGGCAGCGTGGTACGCGGACGTGACGCAGCCGGGTCGGGTCCCTCGGTCGGTGTTCTGGCCGGTGCCGAATGTGGACTCTGGCCTGGTGCGGTTTCGTCGTCGCCCGCCACCGTCCACCACGGCAACTCGTGAGCAGGTCTTCGCCTGTGTCGACGCCGCGTTTGCCCAGCGACGCAAGAGCCTGCGCTCGGCGTTGGCTCGGTGGGCCGGCGGGGCCGATGCCGCCGAGGCGACCCTCCGTGCGGCTGGGGTTGACCCGACCCTCCGCGGTGAGCGGCTAGACGTCAGCGCCTTCGCGGCGATCGCCGAGCATCGTCAGGCTGCGGCTCAGTGATGGTTGCTGACAGACTGGCTGGACCCGGTGCCATCTGTTGGTGCACTTCCGGGTCAGAAGAGCTCGACGAGCGAAGGGTGGGACGGTGAGTCCGGTCACGGTGCGGGTCCCCGCCAAGGTGAACCTCGAACTCGTCGTCGGCTCCCCACGCTCAGACGGGTTCCACGAGCTCGCGACGGTGTTTCAGGCCGTGTCCCTCTACGACGACGTCACCGCACTCACCGGAGACCATCTGACAGTCAGCATCGAGGGCGAAGGCGCTGACACCGTCCCCACGGACGACTCCAACCTGGTCCTCGTCGCGGCCCGCATGTTGGCCGAACACCTGGGGGTCGAGCCACATGCCCACCTGCATGTCCACAAGACGATCCCCGTTGCGGCCGGGATGGCTGGCGGCAGCGCTGACGCGGCCGGTGCCCTGTTGGCGCTCGACCGACTGTGGGACGCCCGGCTCGACCGCGATGAGCTCGTCGAGCTGGCCGGGCGGATCGGCAGCGATGTGCCCTTCGCACTGGTGGGGCACACCGCCCTGGGCCTGGGACGCGGCGAGAAGCTCACACCGGTGCTGGCCCGAGGCCACTTCCACTGGGTCTTCGCATTCGCCGAGGACGGCCTGTCCACCCCTGACGTCTACGCCGAGCTCGACCGGCTGAGGGCTGGATCGGTGCTGCCCGAGCCACGGGTGTCGGACGCGTTGATGAGTGCCCTGCGCGCGGGCCAGGCCGTCGCGCTCGGAGCCGCGCTGTCCAACGACCTGCAGCGTGCTGCGGTCTCACTCCGTCCTGACCTGTCCATGACACTCGATGTCGGAGACGAGTACGGAGCGTTGGGGGCGCTCGTGTCCGGATCAGGGCCGACCTGCGCCTTCCTGGCCGGCGACGAGGAGCAGGCGCTCGACCTCGCCGTCGCACTGACGGCCTCGGGAACATGTCGCACGGTCACATCCGCCGTGGGGCCGGTGGCCGGGGCCCGGGTGGTGGACTCATGACGGACCGGACGGAGGTGTCACTGGAGTGGGGCCCGCAGGGCCTCCGCATGCTTTCCGAGAGCTGCGAGTGCGTGGTGATTGTCGACGTCTTCTCGTTCTCGACGTCCGTGGCCGTTGCCGTTGCCCGTGGTGCTGCCGTGTGGCCGCACAGTGGGCACGAGCGGGCCGAAGAGCTTGCGCGTGCCATCGGCGCCACCTTGGTGCGTGGTCGCAACATGCGCGAGGGGCGCACCTTGTCGCCGGCCAGCTTGCTCGGCGTCGAGGACGGCGAGCGGCTGATCATTCCGACTGACAACGGATCGGTGATATCGCACGCGGCGCTGATGTCCGGGCTGACTGTGGTCGCGGGGTCACTGCGGAACGCGTCGGCTGTGGCCGGCTGGCTCACCGGCCGGTTCTCGACGGTCGGCCTGGTTCCCGCCGGCGAGGAATGGGCTGACGGGGCGATGCGCGTCTGCTACGAGGACTTGATCGGAGCGGGGGCGATCGCGGCGGCGATGGCCGACCTGGTCGGTGAGTCTGCGATGACGCCGGAGGTCAGGGCAGCCGCAGCGGCCTTTCGCTCGCGGTCCTCCTTCGTCGATGTCCCGACCGGCCATGACCTCGTCGACAGGGGGTTCGCCGAGGATGTGCGCCTCGCCGAACAGCTGGATGCCGATGACGTGGTTCCCATCCTCAAGGACGGCCGCTACGTGTCGGCGGGCTAGCGGTTCTCGGCGGCCGTCGAGGGATTGTCGAATCGCGTCAGCACCCGGCGTAGCAGTGTGGCGAGCAACTCGGCGTCGGCCGACTCGAGCTCAGTCAAGATTGCGCGCTCGTGGGCCAGAAGGTCGATGAGCGCCGCATCCACTTTCGCCGCCCCCGCCTCGGTGAGCTGCACGAGGACGCTGCGGCGGTCGTCGAGCGATGGATGACGTTCCACGAGACCCCGGGCGGCGAGGCGATCAATCCGGTTGGTCATCGTGCCGGAGGTGACGAGGGTCTGCTGCAGCAAGCGCCCCGGCGGCAGCTCGTACGGGGCTCCGGACCGGCGCAGGGCGGCGAGCACGTCGAACTCCCAGCCCTCAAGACCGTGACGGCTGAACGCCTGACCGCGGGCGCGATCGAGGTGACGGGCGAGCCGGGTTACTCGACTCAGTACTTCCAGTGGCGCGACATCGAGATCAGGTCGTTCACGTCGCCAGGCGGTGACCAGGTCGTCGACCTCGTCGCCCCCACCCGCCGTGACGTCGCCCGATGTCACGGGGTGGTGTCGATCCCGAACCAGCTGCCGACGCGGTCAGTCATGCACTGGTCGTACTCGGCTTGGGTTCTGCTGACTGAGGTGCAGTACCTGTCGGCCTCCTGCGCCCGGTCGACCAGGATGAAGAAACCGATCGTGATCCCGACGCCGGCGATGAAGGCGATGGCGCTGATGACCGTTCCGGCAATCGCCAGTCCAGCCGGACGGCCGGAATTCTTCGATGTCACCCACGCGGCGATGCTCAACGCGAGGGTGATGAGTGCGGCGATGGGGCCGACGACGGGGAACCAGCAGATGATCAGCGCGATGATCGAGATGACCAGGGCAACGATGGCGAACGCGCTGTGTCCCGGCTTGGGTGCCTCGCCGCTCGGGTAGCCGGCGGCCGGGTACGTGGGTGCCGGGTATCCGGCCGGAGGCGGGGGCGGGTAACCACCTGTTGCGGGAGGCGTCGCCGGGGGGACGCCTCCGGTCGGCGATGGATAACCCCCAGGAGGCGGAACGGCGTACGGATCCTGTGGTGTCTGGTCGCTCATGCCCAGCACGCTAGTCCGTGGTCATCGGTCGTGGAAGGAGCGACATCCACAGTCGCCCCGCTGCTAGCCATCGGTTGACAGCTTCGGCTTGGCCTCGAGCCCACGCAGTCCGTTCCAGCTGAGGTTGACCAGGTGTGCGGCGACGTCGACCTTCTTCGGCTTTCGGACGTCCACCCACCACTGCCCGGTGAGGGCGACCATGCCAACGAGCATCTGCGAGTACATGGGGGCGTACTTGGCGTCGAATCCCCGAGCCTTGAACTCGCCGGCCAGCAGGTGCTCGACCTGGCCAGCGATATCGACGATGAGGCTGGCGAAGGTGCCGGTCGACGTGGCCACCGGTGAGTCGCGAACCAGAATGCGGAAGCCGTCGGTGTCCTGCTCGATGTAGGTGAGCAGAGCCAGTGCCGCCTGTTCCAGCAGCCGCCGTGGGTGGTCCTCGGTGAGTGCGCCTTCGACCATGCCGAGCAGTTTCTGCATTTCGCGGTCGACGATGACGGCGTAGATCCCTTCCTTGCCGCCGAAGTGCTCGTAGACAACGGGTTTGGAGACGCCGGCCTTCGCCGCGATCTCCTCGACAGACGTCGCCTCGAACCCGCGCTCGGCAAACAGTGAACGGCCGACCTCCAGGAGCTGTTCGCGGCGGGCCGCACTCGTCATCCGGGAGCGTCGTCGCTCCGGGGGCTGGTCGCTCACGAGACCCGTCGGGAGTCGAGCCGATCGAGTTTGGGCCAACGGACGTCCCACACCCAGCCCGCCTTCTCCATCCAGGCGATCAGCCGGGCGCTGATGTCGATCTGGCCCTTCTCGACACCGTGCCGGGCGCAGGTGGGGTCGGCGTGGTGCAGGTTGTGCCAGCTCTCACCGAAGGAGGGGATGGCCAGCCACCAGACGTTGCCAGAGCGATCACGGGACTTGAACGGACGGTTGCCCATCACGTGGCAGATCGAGTTGATCGACCAGGTGATGTGGTGCACCAGGGCGATCCTCACAAAGCCACCCCAGAACAGGCCGGTGAGCACCCCCCACCACGACCACGTAAGGAGCCCACCAAGCAGCGCGGGAAGGCCGACGGATGCAACGACGATCCAGCCGAAGTTGTCGGACACCCGACGCATCGCAGGGTCGTCCATCAGGTCGGGCGCGTACTTGCGCCGTGACGTCTGTTCGACGTCGAAGAACCAGCCCATGTGTGCGTAGAAGAGGCCTTTGAGCAGGGCGGGCAGTGATTCGCCAAAGCGCCATGGTGAGTGGGGGTCGCCTTCTTTGTCGCTGAAGGCATGGTGTTTGCGGTGGTCGGCCACCCAGCGATCCAAGGGCCCTTCGATGGCCAGACTTCCCGCCACGGCCAGCATGACGCGGACCCACGGCTTGGCCTTGAAGGCGCCATGGGTGAAGTGGCGGTGAAACCCTGCGGTGATGCCGGCTGCACTCACGCAGTAGAAGACCACGAGCAGCGCGATGTCGACCGGGCCGACGAATCCGCCCCAGGCCACGGGGATGGCGAGAACCACCGCGATCAGCGGGACGATGATGAAGTAGTAGAGCCAGAAGCGGTGCGCGGAGGACGGGCTCACTTCGGCGTCGATGGCCGAAGGGTCGAGCGGGGGGTTGTGAAGTTCGGCGAGCTCAGCGGTCATAGGCGCTTCCTTTCAAAGTTACGCCACCGTAACCTACGGTTCCGTAACTTGTCCACCGCGCCACGTCCGACTGCGCCCGTCCGACGGGACATCGTTAGGGTGTCGCAGATCGCGTTCCCGGGTCGTCTAAAGGCAGGACAGCGGGTTTTGGTCCCGTTAATGGGGGTTCGATTCCTCCCCCGGGAGCCCACGTCGGGTGAAGGCAGGTGGCTCTACCCGCTCGCTGGGTATCCTGCGCTCGGTTTGATTTCCCTGAGCCGCCGCCGCCCGCCAGGAGCTATTCACCGTGACGCAGAGTCGCCCGGCCGCCGTGATCGTTCTCGCCGCTGGCGAGGGCACCCGGATGAAGTCGCGCACCGCGAAGGTGCTGCACACGTTCCTCGGCCGCAGCTTGCTGGGACATGTGCTGGCCGCGGTCGAACCGCTGGGCGCCGCCAGCACCGTGGTCGTCGTCGGTCACCAGCGGGACGCCGTCCGCGAGCATCTGACCGCAACAGCACCGCAAGCCCGCTCGGTCGTCCAGGCGCAGCAGAACGGAACGGGGCATGCGGTGCGGATCGCCCTCGACGAGGTCGGCCCCCTCTCGGGAACGGTGGTGGTCGTGTGCGGTGATACTCCGCTGCTCAGGCCGGCCACCTTGCTCGAGCTCGTCGCGCAGCACGAGGAAAGCGGTTCGTCGGCCACGGTGGTCACCGCACGCGTCGAGGATCCCACCGGCTACGGTCGCATCGTGCGCTCCCCGGACGGTGGTCTCGCTTCCATCGTCGAGCACCGTGATGCCGACGGCGTGACCTTGGGGATAGACGAGGTGAACTCCGGAATCTATGCCTTCGATGCGAATGATCTGAGCTCGTCGTTGGGAGAGGTGGCGACCGACAACAGTCAGGGCGAGGAGTACCTCACCGACGTGATCGGCGTACTCGTCCGACAAGCTCGTCGGGTTGGCGCAATGGTGGTTGGCGACGACCGCGAGGTGATGGGAGTCAACGACCGTGTCCAGCTGGCCGAGGCACGTGCGGTGATGCGTGACCGGATCAACCACCGGTGGATGGCGTCGGGTGTCAGCATCATCGACCCGACGTCGACCCTGATCGAGGTGGGGGTTCAGCTGGAGCCCGACGCGGTGATCCATCCCTGGACCATCCTGGAAGGCAGGACCACGGTGGCGGCCGGTGCCGAGGTGGGTCCTGGCTCGCAGATCATCGACTCCACTGTGGGCCCGGACGCGGTCGTGCGCTTCACGTCCAGCGATCGGGCGGTCATCGGCCCCGGAGCTGCTGTGGGGCCTTACACCTACCTGCGTCCGGGTACCGAGCTCGGTCGGGGATCGCGGGCCGGGGCGTTCGTCGAGACGAAGAACGCCAGGGTCGGCGACGGCTCGAAGATCCCGCACCTGTCGTACGTGGGTGATGCCGAGATCGGTGAGGGGTCGAACATCGGCGCAGCGACGGTCGTCGTCAACTACGACGGGGTCGACAAGCACCAGACCGTGATCGGCGACCATGTGCGAATCGGCAGCGACACGATGCTGGTGGCACCGGTCACGGTTGGAGACGGCGCCTACACCGCCGCCGGTTCGGTGATCACCGACGACGTCCCTGCCGGTGCCATGGGCGTTGGTCGAGCTCGACAACGGACGATCCTTGGCTGGGTGCTGCGAAAGCGCGGAGGTACGGCGTCTGCGGACGCAGCTGAGAAGGCACACCGGGCTGCGAAGACCGAACCCACCGATGACAGCGCCCCTGCGGCAGGGGAGAATGCAGCAGCAGAGTCCCACGACGGTCGCGACACACCGGAAGGCACCGGCTCATGATCGAGTCAACGAACTCCAAGAAGCTCATGCTCTTCTCCGGCCGGGGCCACACCTTGCTGGCTGAAGAGGTCGCCCGCGAGCTCGATACCGAGCTGACCCCGACCTCGCTCTTCGACTTCGCCAACGGCGAGATCTTCGTGCGCTACGAGCAGTCGGTTCGCGGCTCGGACGCGTTCGTCATCCAGTCGCACACCACGCCCGTGAACACATGGATCATGGAACAGCTGATCATGGTCGATGCGCTCAAGCGCGCCTCTGCCAAGCGGATCACCGTGGTGGCGCCGTTCTACGGCTACGCCCGCCAGGACAAGAAGCATCGAGGTCGCGAGCCGATCTCGGCCCGGTTGATGGCTGACCTCTTCCGCACGGCGGGTGCCGATCGACTCATGGCCGTCGACTTGCATACCTCCCAGATCCAGGGATTCTTCGACGGTCCCGTCGACCACCTCTTCGCCCTCGAGACCCTGGCCCACTACGTGGCCAGCCGGGTGTCGGATCGATCGAGGATCACCGTTGTCTCGCCGGACGCCGGCCGTGTCCGGGTTGCCGAGCGCTGGACCGACCGCCTGGGCAGTCCACTGGCCATCATCCACAAGCGTCGCGATCCCGACGTGCCGAACGAGGTGAAGGTCCTCGAGGTGGTCGGAGACGTTGAAGACCGCATCTGTGTCCTGGTGGACGACATGATCGACACCGGCGGCACGATTGTGAAGGCCGCTGAAACCCTCTTTGACGAGGGCGCTGCCGAAGTGATCGTCACGGCGACCCATGGAATCTTCAGTGGGCCAGCGATTGATCGCCTCAAGAACAGCCGGATCTCTGAGGTCGTCGTCACCGACACCCTCCCGATCTCCGAGGACAACCGGTTCGACAAGCTGACCGTTCTTCCGATCGCCCCGATGCTGGCCAGGGCGATCCGCGAGGTGTTCGACGACGGCTCCGTCACGAGCCTCTTCGACGGCGTCGCCTAACCCCTTTCTCAGGGTGGGGTACGTCACCCATTCGGACCAACGCCCGGACGGCTTAGCCCGATTTGGCCTACTCACATGGCCCAACTCGCCGGCCCAGCCGTCAAGCACTGCCCCGAGCTCCCCGATGTGCCGTCTAGCCGCACAGCAACGGGAGTTGACGAATGACCCTTCATGCCCCTCGCATCCCCACCCGGATCGCCGGTGTCTCCGCCGCGATGGCTCTGACGGCGGGACTGGGCGTGGCCGCGATCGTCGCGCCGTCCTCGGCGTCGCCGGTCGGTGATACTCAGGCGCTGAGCAGGACGGCTGTCGGACCCAACCTGATCACGAACTCTGGTTTCTCCAACGGGTTCCACGGCTGGTCGAAGTCACAGCAGAATGCCGGTGCCCTGCGGATCTCCAGCGGCGGGGTGTGGGGCAGTCGTCAGGCCGCAGCCATGCAGCCCCGGAAGCGCGGTGCGGCTGTTCTACGGGACGCCAGGTCCTCAGCGCCCCGGGCAGTGGACGGAATGCAGTACCAGGCGTCGGCGTGGGTGAAGGCGTCGGGGAGCCCCGTGCGCGGCGTCTTTCGACTCAACGAGTGGAAGCACGGAACTGTGGTCTCGCGGGAAGGCACCAGCTTCACCGCGTCAGAGTCACGGTGGAGCCGGGTCGTCTTCGTGACCAGGGCCCACCAAGGTGGCAGCGCCCTCCAGCTGTCGCTGGCCGCGTTCCGGATCGGTTCCGGCCACGGACTCAAGATCGACCGCATCCGACTGCACCCGGTCAAGGGATCGGTTGTGTCGACCGAACCGTCGCCGAGCACAACGTCGACACCGTCCCCGTCGTCCAGCCCCGACCCCAGCCCCGACCCCAGCCCCGACCCCAGCACGTCAGCATCGCCGGCCCCGGATACGTCGGGCGACACGTTGTTCGGTGCGAGTGTCTACGAGGGCGGGCGGACGTGGTCGGAGGCGGTGGCTGATTCGAACGCGGCGTATGGCGGGATGGAGGTTGTGCGGGTGTTCTATCCCGGCCTGCCGAGTGCGTGGCCGGGCCGCGCCGGGCAGGTGGGTG
>JAHELE010000070.1 GCA_024644345.1 Actinomycetes bacterium
TCGCCAACATGTACTTCATCCCGCAAGGAATGCTGCTCAAGAGCGAGCCAGAAGTCGTGAGTGCAGCCGAGGACTCAGGGCTGGCTCCTGATCAGCTGGAGTCATTGGACTGGAGTGGGATGGTCAGCAATCTGACGGCAGCAACACTGGGGAACATCATCGGTGGCGGTGTGCTGGTGGGGCTGACCTACTGGTTCGTGTACTTGCGCCCTGCTCGCCACGGGCAGGTCTAGCGGCGGGCCGCTCCGCGGGGAATCCGGGTCGCCGCCTTTCCGAGCCGACTGCGGGTGCCGAGATCCTCGGCCATGAACTCGCGCAGCAGATCGACTGCTTGGACGACCTTGTCGCTGCGCAGCTCATAGCTGACGTTGGTGCCGTTGCGTTCTGCCGTGACGACGCCGCGGTCGCGGAGGATCGCCAGGTGCTGACTGCAGTTCGACTGGCTGATCTCGAGTGCCGTCGACAGCTCGCCGACGGTGAGGGGGCCGTTCCGCAGCTCATTGATGATCAGCAGGCGCTTGGGATCCGCGATCGCCTTACAGAGGCGAGCGTGCAGTTCGTGGATCTCCAGCGCAGTCTCGCGGTCCACAACGCCTCCCTGTCCGGTGCAGACAGTGTATCGATCAGCCAGCATACTTCAGTGTCTGCGCATGTTTGCGTACTGTAGCCCTAGACAACAGGAGGTATCGGTGGCCCGTCGACCAGTGCCAACGCGTCCGGTTGTCGGCGACGTGGTCGCTGGTGTCAGCGTGAGCGTGGTGCTGATCCCGCAGGCTGTGGCCTACGCGACTTTGGCCGGCCTCCCGGCGGCCTCCGGGTTGTTGGCGGCGTTCGCCGCCCCCATCGCCGCATCCTTCTTTGCCTCATCCCCTTACCTGGCGACCGGCCCGGTGGCCATCACGTCACTCCTGGTGCTCGGCGGGTTGAGTGGTCTCGCGGCCGAGGGGTCGTCCCAGTACATCGCGCTGGCCGCCCTGCTGGCGCTGTTCGTGGGGTTGGTGCGCCTGGTCCTGGGTATGTACGGGGGAGGGGTGCTGGCCTACCTCATGTCACAGCCGGTGCTGTCGGCGTTCACGGCCGCTGCTGGCTTGCTGATCCTGCTCTCCCAGATTCCGGCTGCGGTAGGGGTGTCTGCTGACAGTGTGCGACCGGGCCGGGCAGCATTCGACGCGCTGACTGACCCGAGCCAATGGAACCTCAGTGCGGTCGTCTTCTCGGTGGTGACGCTTGCGGCCATGCTTCTGGTTCGCCGACTTCCGGCGACGTTCCCCATCGTTCCGATCCTGGTTGTTGGCGCGGTGATCGTCGCCAGCACGACAGGTGCCGGAGGCCCCGTCGTCGGATCGGTCAGCATCCATGGTGTGCCGAACCCGTTGGCTCTGCCCTGGTCACACTCACTCGAGCTGGTCATTCCGGCACTAGTGATTGCCCTGGTCGGATTCGCCGAACCTGCCGCCATATCCCGGCGTCTGGCGGCAGAGGACCGGCAGCACTGGGACTCTGACCGTGAGCTGGTGTCGCAGGGTGTCGCCAACCTCGCCGCCGGCTTCGCCGGCGGGTACCCGGTAGGTGGCTCATTCTCGCGAAGCACGCTGAACCGCCTTGCGGGAGCCCGAACCCGTTGGAGCGGGCTCGTGGCGGGCTTGATCGTGCTTGCCTTCCTTCCTTTCTCTGCGCTGCTCGAGTCATTGCCACGTTCGGTGCTGGCCGGCATCATCATCGCCTCGGTGCTGCGACTGGCCGACCCGCGTCCTGTGCTGCGGTTCTGGAGGCTCGGCAGGGTGCAGTTCGCCACGGCTGCCATCACCTACGTCGCCGCCTTGGTCCTGGCGCCAAGGCTCGACCTTGCGGTGCTGGTGGGCGTTGGTGTCGCGGCGCTCGTACACCTTTGGAGAGAGCTGCACATCCAGGTGCCTGCCGACTACGAGGATGGCGTCCTGCATGTGCGCCCGTCCGGGGTGCTCTACTTCGCGTCCGCTCCAGGCCTTGAAGATGCGGTCAACAACCTGCTCGCAGACCACCCCGCGACCGAGCGGCTGCGGGTCGACCTCGATGGCCTCGGTCGCCTCGACGTCACCGGCGCCATGGCGCTGGGAACGCTGCTTGACGAGGTGCGTGAGGCCGGGATCACCGCTGAGATCTGCAATGTGCCGCCCCAGCTTCGGCGGATCGTGGGAAGGGTCCTCGCCGACGATCTCGCCGAAGAGTGTCGGGCGCAGCTAGCGGCCGAGCACGATAGACCTGTCGATCCCTAGCCGATCAGAGTGTGGTGGTAGCCGCGCACTGGTTCTTTCCGATCTCCAGCACCTCGATCTCCTCGGCCGACACCGACTTGCCTGCGTTCACCTCGCGGATCGTGTCGTAGAAGGACGGCGCGGACGGAAGCGAGGCGACGATCTCGCTGACGAATCGGACCAGATCGTCCTCGTTCATCAGGGTGGAGTCGAAGACCTCGCGCATCGTGGTGCGCACCAAGCCGTCCTGCCCCATCTCGTCGGTGCTCGACCAGTGGGCCGGAAGCACCTGGGTGTTGGGATCCAACGGTCGCAGCTTGTCGTGCACGGTGTGAAAGAGCTCGCGTGCCAGATCCTCTGCCTGGCCGGTGAGGTCGGGGCGTCCAACGCCTCGCACGAACACCGTGTCTCCGGACAACAGGGCGTGCCCGGGAATCAACAGGCACGTCGTTCCCGGGGTGTGGCCGGGCAGCTTGATCCCCAGCACTTCTAGCTGCGCCGGCCCCAGGTCGAGCGTCTGCCCATCCTCCAAGGGGTGGTTGGGGAACGGAGTCGTTCCTCCGGCGTCCTCGAGGGGAACCGAGTAGGTGGCTCCCACTGCGTCAGCCAGAGCCGGGCCACCGGTGATGTGGTCGGCATGCACGTGCGTGTCGACCACGTACTTGATTGTCATGCCGTGCTCGGTGGCGAGCTCGACGTACGGATCGGGAAACCGTGCCGGGTCGACCACCACGCAACCGTGCCCAGGAACCCCTATGACGTACGAGAGACACGCCTTCGCCGGGCGCTGGAGCTGCCAACCGCTCAATCCCTCCGGCAGGCCTGGAAGCGGCCGGGGAACGAGCAGCTCTGCCCAAGCAGCGGTACCACCCGCGAGGTTGCGTGTCGGTTTGCCCCGCTCAGCCAGCATGTCGACGATCAGCTCACTGCCGTTCCCGTGAGCGCAGATGAGCACCGTGTTGTCGGGCAGCGTCTGGGCCAGCTCGTCAACGGAGTCGAGCGCTCGCCATACCGGGATGTTCTCGGTCTCGACCGGTCGTGATCCCTCCACGACCCAGTTGGCGAACTCGTCCGGGTTGCGTACGTCGAGCATGAACGGCACGTGGCCATGGTCGATTTCGGCGAAGAGTTCGGTCGGGGTCACGGTGCGCACCACGAAGGCCTCCTGGAGGCGAGGAGCTCTCGCGCCAGCCGCGAGTGCCTCTGTACATGCGCAAACGCTAATACATCGAACGTGATTGGGGAAGAAGTCAAGAAGGATCAGTCGAAAGTCCTTGCTACATGCGTATCTGCGCAAGTACGGTGACGCTGTTGGCGCCCGGAACGGCGCCCGAGGTCAGGAGGCGCGGCGCGTGGCTGAGGACACTGAGGACAAGAGCCCCGACAAGATGACCATCATCGCCTTCAGTGGCGACCTCGACAAACTATGGCCGACGATGATCCTCAGCTCCACGGGTGCCGCGTACGGCATGGACGTTACGGTCTTCCACACCTTCTGGGGTCTGTTCCCCCTGGTCCGCGATGAGGTGAAGATCACCGGCGACAATGCCATGACCAAGATGCTGTCGACCATGAACCCGCCGGGGTTCCGGCGAGCCAAGCTCTCCAAGCTCAACATGGGTGGCGCGGGCAAGTGGATGATGCGCCAGCTCGCAGGTCAGCACAATGTCGTGCCACCCGAGGAGCTCTTCGACATGTGTCTCCAAATGGGTGTCAAGATCTGGCCGTGCCAGATGACCATGGATCTCCTCGGTATTCGCGCCGACCAGCTACGACCGGGTCTGGGTGAGCCGGCAGGCGCGGCCACCGCTCTGAGCGAGATGTCCCGGTCCGACATTCAACTGTTCATCTGAGGCTCGACAGCTACCCAATGGAGGAGACATGGCCGACGAGGTGACGAAGGTGGTCGACGCCAAAGGGTTGTCGTGCCCCATGCCCGTATTGCTCGCGAAACGGGCGGCGGACGAGGTCGAAGCGGGCAACGTGATCCGTATCGAGGCGACCGATGCCGGCTCGAAGAGCGACATCCCGTCATGGACCAGGGACATGGGATACGAGATGCTCGAGAGCGAAGTCGAGGGTCCGGTATACACCTTCACGATCCGGAAGAAGTGACTGAGGAGTGCAGTACGGCTTTGCGATCGACCAGCGCACGTGTATCGGCTGTCATGCCTGCACCGTGGCATGCAAGACCGAGCATGAGATTCCGGTCGGGCAGTTCCGCACCTGGGTGAAGTACGTCGACAAGGGTGAGTACCCCTCGACTACCCGTGAGTTCGGCGTCATGCGGTGCAACCACTGCACCGATGCACCGTGCATCTCGATCTGCCCTACGAATGCGTTGTTCAAACGTGATGACGGCATCGTCGACTTCGACCAAGAGCGTTGCATTGGCTGCAAGAGCTGCATGCAGGCGTGCCCCTACGACGCCCTGTACATCGACGAAGAGACTCACACGGCCGCCAAGTGCAATTTCTGTGCCCACCGGATCGACCAGGGGTTGGAGCCTGCCTGCGTCGTCGTGTGTCCCACCGAGTCGATCTGGGTGGGGGACCTTGACGACGCTGAGAGCGGCATCCGTAAGTTCCTCAGTATCGAACCGGTGCAGACCCGCACGCCCGAGCAGAAGACCGGGCCGAACGTCTACTACGTCGGAGCCAGCGAGGCCGTCCTGAATCCACTCGCTGCTCCCGTGGACGACACGTACATCTGGGCTGATCCCGATCCGCAGCGGTCAGAGAACCGTGATGACTTCGCGATCGATCCGGTGACTCGGGCCCGGACCACCCTGAACACCGCTCACCCGCGGCCCTGGGGGTGGAAGGTGTGGTCGTACCTCTGGACGAAGTCGGTCGCCGCCGGTGCGGTGTTGGTCGCGGCGTTCCTGTTGGTGGTGGATCAATCGCCTACCGACCTCACCGCGGTCATCGCTCCCTTGGTCGGGGCCGTGTTCGCCGCGGTGACAGCGGTCCTCCTGATCTCCGACCTGAAACGACCGGAGCGGTTCTACTACCTGCTGACCAAACCGAACCCCACATCGTGGCTCGTATGGGGCGGGGTGATCCTCGGCGTCTTTGCCGGGGTAGTGGGGCTCTGGTTCCTTGGCGGCATCTTTGGCGCCGACACCCTTGTCGAGGCGATGGCCTGGCCGGCGATCCCGGCAGCTGTCCTGACCGCCGGATACACCGCCTTCCTGTTCGGTCAGGCTGAGGGGCGCGACCTCTGGCAGTCGCCGGTTCTCTTCTGGCACCTGCAGGCGCAGGCCCTGATGGCGGGTGCGGGTGCGCTCCTGGTTGCTGCGCCGTTCATTGATGCCTCCGATGCCACTGTGGCTGCCATCGCGATCACCTTCACAGTTGCGACCGCTGCGCATCTGCTGATGCTCCTGGTTGAGCTCGGTGGCAAGCACTCCACACGGAATGCCGAGGTGGCGGCCCACATCATCGTGCGCGGGCGCTACGCCAAGACATTCTGGTACGGGTCGGTGCTGGTGTCACTGGTCGTCCTGGCCGGAGGGTTGGCCGTGAGCATGGGAGCCTCCGCATGGCTTGGGGTCCTGGTGGGAATCGTCGTCCAGGTGCCGCTCCTGGCCTACGAGTCCGTGTTCGTCAAAGCCGCGCAAGACGTCCCGCTTTCCTAGGAGGCTGTGATGACTACGCATCCAGAGTCCCACCCGGCGGCTTCGCCGGTGGCAGCCGATGCTCCAGAGGCGTTCGGGCTTCGCGTGCGCGACAACCTGTCGAACTTTCCGCCGGTTGACTCGTGGGACGACGTCGTGCTCAACGACGCCAAAGCGCACCCGCGCAAGGTCGAGAAGCACTACATGCTCGTCCCGACCACGTGCTTCAACTGCGAGTCGGCCTGCGGGCTGCTGGCATATGTCGACCGCGATGACCTGACGATCAAGAAGCTCGAGGGAAATCCGGCGCACCCTGGTTCGCGGGGGCGTAACTGCGCCAAGGGTCCGGCAACCGTCAATCAAGTCAACGACCCCGAGCGCATCCTGTCGCCGCTGCGGCGGGTGGGTGAGCGAGGTGGCGGTCAGTTCGAGCCCGTGATGTGGGAGGAAGCACTCGACGACATCGCAGCACGCATCCGACGGGCGATCGAAGAAGAGCGGCGCGACGAGGTGATCTACCACGTGGGTCGACCAGGCGAAGATGGCTTCGCCGAACGCGTGCTGCTCGCCTGGGGGGTCGACGGGCACAACAGCCACACGAATATCTGCTCGGCCGGAGCGCGCCTCGGCTACACCCTGTGGGGTGGCTACGACCGGCCTTCACCGGACTACGCCAATGCCCGCGTGATCCTGCTGATCTCGAGCCACCTCGAGGCCGGTCATTACTTCAACCCGCACGCGCAGCGCATCATGGAAGGAAAGGTCAAGGGCAACGCCAAGCTCGTGGTCCTCGACCCGAGGCTCTCCAACACCGCCTCTCATGCTGACCTGTGGATGAGTCCCTGGCCGGGAAGTGAGGCAGCCATCCTGCTGGCCATCGCGTCCTATCTGCTGCGCACCGATCAGGTGGCCTGGGACTACGTCCGGCGTTGGGTGAACTGGGACGTCTACCTTCGCGAGCTGCACCCTGACGCTGATCCTGGTGACTTCGACGCCTTCAAGGCCGCGATCACCGAGGAGTATGCGCAGTACACGTTCGACTATGCCGCTGAAGAGGCGCAGATCCCGTCCGAACAGGTCGAAGAGCTCGCCAAGCTCGTAGCCGGGGCCGAAGGCAAGCTCGCCGCCCATGTTTGGCGGGCGGCGACCGCGGGAAACCTCGGTGGCTGGATGGTGGCCAGGGCCCTCTTCTTCCTGACCGTTCTGACCGGCAGCGTGGGAACAGTCGGGGGAACCAGCCCCAACGGCTGGAACAAGTTCATCCCGCACGGTCCCAACATGCCATCGGGGCACGACCAGTGGAACGAGAAGCTGTGGCCGGCCGAGTACCCGTTGTCCACCAACGAGATGTCGATCCTGCTTCCCCATCTGCTGAAAGAGGGGCGCGGCAAGGTCGACACCTACTTCTCACGGGTCTACAACCCGATCTGGACCAACCCAGACGGGTTCTCCTGGATCGAGGCGTTGACCGACGAGAGCCTCGTGGGCCTTCATGTCGCGCTGACGCCTACCTGGTCGGAGACGGCCATGTTCGCCGACTACGTGCTCCCCATGGGCCATGGCCCTGAACGTCATGACACCCAGTCTTATGAGCAGTACGGAGGCAAGTGGCTCGGCTTCCGCCAGCCGGTACGGCGCGTGGCGATGGAGCGACTGGGGCAGCCCGTCGACGACTCACGCGCGGCCAACCCGGGAGAAGTCTGGGAGGAGAACGAGTTCTGGTTCGAGCTGTCGTGGCGGATCGACCCGGACGGCTCCTTGGGCATTCGCAAATACTTCGAGGCCCCCGACCGACCTGGCGAGAAGGTCACGGTCGATGACTACTACGGCTGGGTGTTCGACAACCAGGTGCCTGGTCTACCCGAGAAGGCGAAGTCGCACGGCATGACGCCACTGGAGTACATGCGACGCTACGGCGTGTACGAGCTCGGCCACGACATGTACCGGCTTGACGAGCGGTCGCTGACACCAGCTGAGCTCGAAGGAGCTACTGCCGATAGTGATGGCGTCCTGCGAAAGCCGACAACGCTGGACTCGACACCACCGCTAGTTGGAGAGGCCGGGTCGATCGGCGTCCAGCTCGGCGACGGTTCGCAGGTTGCCGGTTGGTTGACGCCGTCTCGCCGGTTGGAGCTGTACTCACCGACCATGGTCGACTTCGGCTGGCCTGAGTACGCGACGCCCGGCTACATCGAGTCCCACGTGCGCCACCGTGACATCGACCGGTCGAGTGGTGAGCTGGTGCTTATGCCGACCTTCCGGATACCGACGATGATCCACACCCGCTCGGGCAATGCCAAGTACCTCAACGAGATCTCCAACACCCACCCACTCTGGATGAACACAACCGACGCCGAGCGCCTCGGATTCAGTACCGGCGACCTCGCTCGAGTGAGCACCGAGATCGGACACTTTATTGCGCGAGTCTGGTCGACCGAGGCGATCCGCCCAGGGGTCATCGGCCTCTCGCACCACATGGGTCGCTGGCGCAACAGCGAGAACGCCGGCAGCAGATGGGTCATGGGCATGGTCGATGTCGGACGGCTCCCTGACGGGCGCTGGCGGTTGCGCTACAAAGACCTGGTGAAACCGTTCGACAGCGACGACCCCGACTCCTCGCGGATCACCTGGGACGACCCGGGTGTGCACCAGAACCTCGCATTCGGCGTCCACCCCGATCCATGGTCAGGTATGCACTGCTGGCACCAGAAGGTGCACGTGGAGCACGCTCACTCCGACGACCAGTACGGAGATGTCGTGGTCGACACCGTCAAGTCCACCGAGGTGTTCCGCGAGTGGTTGGCCAAGACCCGGCCGGGGCCGAGCGCCTCGGGGATGCGTCGTCCGGAGTTCCTGATGCGTCCGGTGAAACCGGTGCGGAGGGCCTTCTACGCATCCCCGCCTAGCGAGTAGGTCAGGGCGCGCCGACGCCGTCGAAGTCGGGTGCTAGCGCAGGTGTGCTGTCCGAGACGCAGATGCGGTCGCGCCCGCTGCGCTTGGCCTCGTAGAGCGAAGCGTCTGCTCGTGCCATGAGGGCATCGATGGGCTCGTCGGGGCATCGAACCGCCACTCCCATCGACGCGGTCTGTCCCATGGGAACGCTCCGGCGGAGTCGTTCGAGCACCTCCAGGGCATTGTCGAGTGCGCAGTCGGGGAGTGCGATGGCGAACTCCTCACCTCCCCACCGGACTAGGAGGTCGTCGGGGCGGATGAGCCGACGCCATGACTCACCAAGAGACTTCAAGAGCGTGTCGCCGGCGATGTGACCAAAGGAGTCGTTGTAGGCCTTGAAGTGATCGAGGTCGGCGATGGCAACACACAAAGGGCCATCGAGCATCTCAGGGAGGCGGTCACGCCAGGCGCGACGGTTGCCCATTCCCGTCAACGAGTCGGTCGTAGCGTTTCGCCGCAAGGTATTCATCAGGTCGGCACGCTCGATCGCCCAACCGATCTCCTGGGCGAGGAGTGAGATTCCGGCATGGAGCTGGCTGGGGATTTCAGGACGCGGCTCTCGCCAGCCGAGCTCGAGGACTCCGTGGACGACACCGTCGTGTCCGAAGGGATGGACCAGGACGCTGCGGGTGTCGTGGTCGGCGCGGGAGCGCCGGCTCAGTCTGGCGTCCCGTTGGGAGTCCGGCACATAGATCGGGCGTCCGCTGAGGTAGGCGTCTGCTGTCAAGGACGGATCCCCGAGGGGCACCCGTCGATCGGTGTGCTCGATGTCGAGAGAGGCGCTCACATGCAGGTCGTGGGCGCCGTCGGGTTCGAGGATCCGTACCACTGGAGCGTCCGAGACATCCCTGAGCGCCCGGCAGGCCATGGTGCGAGGGTCGCTGTCCTGCCTGATCCGCTGCGCCGCTGCGGCCACTGATGTCAGAGTCAGTTGTGCGGCGCGCGCTTCCGCCTCGCTCGTGGCGAGCCGCTGCACGAGGGTCGAAATGGTCCAGACGGCGAGCGCCGGAACCGTGACGAAGACGATGATCCGCCGGACGTCGGTGGACGTCAGTTCCGAGGCGCCGTCAAGCATCGTCAAGGCGATCACTGACGCCAGCATCAGGACCACGACGACCAGGGCATCGACCCGAATGCCGTAGAGGCTGACCCACAGCGCCGGTAGGAACAGAACCAGCGTCGCACCGGAGCCGGTTCCTCCGGTGCCGTGCACCAGCAGAGCCAGCGAGAGGAGCCAGGCATACGTCCAGGCGTTGAGGCTGAACCGGCGGGCACGGCGTGCCACCGCCAAGGCCAGCCCGGCCAGTGAGACCACCATCAGGATCAGGCCGCTCAAGAGGGCCCACATCCGGGATTCACCGTCCCCACCCAGGGACACGAGGGGGGCAGCCAGTCCGGCCACGGCGAAGGGCGCGATCTGCAGCGCGGCAGCGCGCAGTCGCGATGTGGAGGGGGTCGGCTCCTGTTTCATCGTGCTTGGAGTCTCGGCAGGTTCACTCGTTGCCCTGAGGCCGGAGACGACGCGAGCTGCGGGCGGTTCGGCCCCCGTGGTGACTGGTCAAGCCAGGATGCTGCGAACCTTGGCTGCGATCGCTTCACCGGCGGCCTGGTGACCAGCTGCCTCCCAGTGCCACGGATCATTCGGGCTCGGCTGGACCACGCCGGACAGGTCGAGGAAGTCACAGGACACGGTGTCCAGGTACTCGCCTAGCGCGGCCCCCAGTGCGAGGGACTTCGCCTCAGCCCCCTCGTGATGAACGCTGCTGTCCGGATCGATCGGACCGACGATGTGGGGCGCGACCACGAGGGGTCGCGGGGGCGTCGTACCGTCGGGGCCGAAGTCGTCGCAGGATCTGACGATCGAGACGAGTTCGCCGGTTCCTCGCACGATTTCGGCGACCGACACGTACGGAAGGGAGACGTCGTTCGTGCCGAGCAGGATGACGACCAGATCGATCGGATGGCAGGTCTCCATCGTGGGTACGAGCAGGTCCTTGCCACTCCGCCACGGCCGCGGAAGGCGGTCGAAGGTGGTGGTTCGACCGTTCAGTCCACTCTCCATGACGTGGAATCCCGAGCCAAGCTGCTTGCCCATGACTCCTGGCCACCTGACGTCGGGTTCGAATCGCCCGATGTCGACGCCGGGGATCGCACCCCATGTGTTCGAGTCGCCGTAGCAGAGCACAGTGATCATGGGAGAACGGTAGCGGGGGCGCACTGCTGACCGTGACGCTGTCGTTGTGGAATCCTGGCGCCATGACACCACCTGGGGCACCCGTTGTGGCGAAGCTGTCGACGACCCCGATCAAGGGATTCGCCCTCGACCATCCCGACACGATCGAGCTGGATGCCAATGGTGCGGTAGGGGACCGCGACTTCTTCTTGGTCGACGACAAGTATCGCCTGTTCTCCATCACCCGGTCGGGGGCGTTCGCGTCATGGCATGCCTCCTTCGACCGGGTGAGGAACCTTCTGCGAGTGGCCTCCGACGACCGGCAGCTTGAAGCGCCGGTAACCGCATCAGAATCGATTGCCGTGGACTTCACCGGAACCCGACCCATCCCGGGACACCTGGTGGAAGGGCCATGGAACGACTGGCTGTCGGAGATCGCGGGGCGGCGGGTCTCTCTCGTTCGTACTGACGCACCGGGAGCGGCCTACGACGAGTACGCGATGACCATGCTCTCCGATGAGTCCATCGCCGAGCTGGGTCGGCACACACCGGACGGCAGCATCGATCGACGCCGATTTCGCATGCTGATCGGCATCAGTGGGGTCAGTGCGTACGAAGAGGAGAGCTGGCGTGGACGCTCTATCCGGATCGGGTCGGCTGCGCTCCGGATGGGGGGACCCGTTGCCCGGTGCAATGCGACGACGAGGAACCCAGACTCTGGTGAAAGCGACCTGAAGACCCTCCACCTGATTCAGCAATATCGGGGGAGGCAGGCGAATGAGTTCGGTGACGGCCTCAACCTCGGGGCTTACGCCGAGGTCGTCACGCCGGGCGTGATCTCAGTGGGTGACGACGTCCTACTCGGCCAGGAGTGAGTCCACGTCGGGAAGATCGACGAAGTGCGAGAACGTACCGGCCGTCATCATCTCCTGTGCTGCAGCAAGAAAGCCCGCCCACGCCGTGCGGGCAAGCGTCCCGCCGATGCTGACGCGACGCACACCGAGGCGAGCGGCTTCACCGACGGTCATCGCCGGAGAGTTGATCAGCAGGTTGACCGGCTTCGGCGACACGGCAGCCACAATCATGGCGACGTGTTCATGTGACTCGATTCGGGGAGCGTACAGACAGTCGGCGCCAGCCTCGGCATAGGCGACTAGGCGTCGGATCGTCTCGTCTATGTCTGGACGTCCGCAGACGAATCCCTCAGATCGTCCCGTGAGGAGTACGCCGGATCCGCTGTCGTCGATGGCCCGGCGTGCCGCCTCCATCCTCTGCACGGCGTCGTCGAACGCGAACAGTGGCGACGCTGTATCGCCCGTCGAGTCCTCAAGGGAAAGTCCGGCGATGCCAGTTGAGGCAGCGAGCGTCACGTTCGCGTAGACCTGATCCGGACCTTGGGCAAAAGCAGCCTCGAAGTCGGCGTTGAGGGGCAGGTCAACCGCCGAGCAGATTTGTCGGAGGTGTTCAAGTGCCTCGGCGAGCGTCACCGAGTTGTCAGGGCGCCCGAGTGTCCACGCGAACCCCGAACTGGTCGTGGCCAGCGCCTGGAAGCCCAGCTGCTGCAGGGCCCGTGCGCTACCCGCATCCCATGGGTTCGGCATCAGAAAGCACCCGGAGGCGTGCAGCTGGTGGAACGCCGCGACCCGTTCATCCTGCTGTGACATGCCGCACCTCTTTGAGGGGTTGGGTTGGTCACTGTAGTCGGCGGCCGCGGGAGATCGACCGGTCCGCCCAACCCTGAGCCGTGATACCGGGCCTTTCGGCCGTGTCCTTCCGACCCTGCGGGCGGTTGGATCGTGGTAGGCAACACGCTCGCGCGTCGTCGCAGTCATTGATGGAGGTCTGGCCGTGACTACTGCACCTGCCCTCGACCCGGGGACCACGCCGAAGGATTCAGCAGCTCGGATGCGACTGCCACAGGCGACGGCACTGATCGTCGGCACGATCATCGGCGTCGGCATCTTCAATCTCCCTGGCTCGTTGGCTGCGTACGGACCGATCAGCCTGGTCGCGATGGGACTCACGACGGTTGGAGCTCTTGCGCTGGCGCTGATGTTCGCCATGATGTCGCGTCGCCTGCCGGCAGACGGTGGTCCCTATGCGTACGCGCGGGTGGCGTTCGGGAACGCCACAGGCTTCTCGAATGCCTGGCTCTACTGGATCACCGCCTGGGCCGGCAACGCGGCGATCGTCGTCGGATGGGTCTTCTATGTCCAGTTCTTCCTCGCGGAGTACTGGGATGTTGCGTGGTCGGTCACCATCGCTGGAGTTGCGATCGACCTGTGGTCGATCAGTTTGTGTCTGCTGGG